>JAUMWS010000047.1:11334-15174 GCA_030529525.1 Porphyromonas sp.
TCAATTTTTCTGTGTACTTTTACGGCTATCAATTGTACCTTAGTGGAATTAAAACGGGGTGCTCGATGGGGAGCACTGTTCCTACATACTTCTATCAATTGTACCTTAGTGGAATTAAAACTCCACGCCGTGCTTCTTTTCTATCTCGCTGATCTCACTATCAATTGTACCTTAGTGGAATTAAAACAGCGCAACCGGCTCGATCCTCGAAACAACGGGAGTAACTATCAATTGTACCTTAGTGGAATTAAAACCTGGTCGGCTGCTTGCATTGCTCTCCTCCAGTCGCCCTATCAATTGTACCTTAGTGGAATTAAAACTGCTAAACGCGTGCAGGAATTGGGGCGCAACGTGAAGCTATCAATTGTACCTTAGTGGAATTAAAACCATGATATACAACAATCAGACGATACATTTCCCCTCTATCAATTGTACCTTAGTGGAATTAAAACTGAATACTTGCTCTGTCGTTCCTCGTGGTTTTACCCCTATCAATTGTACCTTAGTGGAATTAAAACTCTGTAAACGGATTTTGCCGCGATTGTCATAAACGACCTATCAATTGTACCTTAGTGGAATTAAAACAGAACCATTTTGAACTTATCATTGAACTCACCGGAGCTATCAATTGTACCTTAGTGGAATTAAAACCCGAAGTAGCAGGGATTGAAATGGAATTTGAGATACTATCAATTGTACCTTAGTGGAATTAAAACTTTTTATTGCACGAGCGATGCAGCAATCTTTAGCAATCTATCAATTGTACCTTAGTGGAATTAAAACGCGCATACCCGCATCGGGGGGTCAGGGTCTACACTACTATCAATTGTACCTTAGTGGAATTAAAACACGGTGATAGCAACGCATGGCTCATAGTGCGTTGAGCTATCAATTGTACCTTAGTGGAATTAAAACGCCCCAAAAAACTTAAAACAACATGAAGACATTAAACTATCAATTGTACCTTAGTGGAATTAAAACAGTATGACCGCTCCGACAAGCTTCGCTATCTGCACGCTATCAATTGTACCTTAGTGGAATTAAAACCGCCTTGCCGAGCTTTTTTATTATCGTACTCTTTCCTATCAATTGTACCTTAGTGGTATCAACATTTTCTGCTCCACACAATTCACACTTGCGATCCATAAGTCTCTCTATGAGAGTTGGATATGGCTGAACGAACAAGTTTGGCAGATTGTCGCAGACTGCGTCTTTGCTTGGTTGTTGCCTTGCAAATCCATCATTATAGAACACCCTGTATTTGGTATCTCTCTTTTTGTCAGAGTAAGGAATTACAATATCGCGACCTTTCTTGTAGCGGGCGACTATCTTCTTTGATGAAGAGTTCATCTTCATCGCCAACGTCTTGTAGAAACTATATCGCATTATATACCCGAACTTACTGCCAGAATATGAGATATTGTTGGCTATCCTATAGTACTGATAGAAACCTCTAATCTCCGTGGTGTAGCGTGCGCATATATCCTCTGGCTTCTCCTTTGACATGTAGGTTCTTGGTGTTGCCCACCAAATCTCTTTACCATTCATGGCTTTGAGTTCCATTGCATTCATTGACAGGAGTTTCTTCTTCACCGTTTCCAGTGGAAGAGTTAGGATTACGTTACCGTTGAACTCACGTTTGACCCACCCGTTTGCATTTCGCTTGGTGGTTTCTGATTTTCGGACGGTGACTTCGTACCCGAGAAATTTTGCGGCATCGTGCGCATTCGTGATAAGCGTCTTTTCTGCCGACAGCTCAAGCTTTAGCTTGTCTCTCATAAATGCAGTAAAATCTTCTTTCATTCTTTCACAGTCTGCCTTGCTTCCGATTACCCCTATAAGGAAATCGTCTGCATATCTCACGTACTTCAGTCTCCTATATCTATCATCCATATCCATAGAGGCAGGGAGTTTCAGCATTTCTTTCTGTACGCTCATTATCTGGGCGAGCAGTTCCGCCTTCTTCTCTTCATCCTCTGTGATACGGAGCGCCTTGCGAAGTCTGATTGCTTTCTTGGTGAATTTTGTGTATTGCGGATTATACCGTCTTTTCTTTCCCTTCTCGAAGTTCTGTGCATATTCACTCATATACTTGTCGAATTTATCGAGGTAGATATTTGCCAGTATAGGGCTTATGATACCTCCTTGCGGCGTACCCGAATAAGTATAGTGAAATGCGAAGTCCTCCACATAGCCGGCTTTGAGGAATTTCCATATCAGTCGCAGGAAACGTTCGTCGGATATGCGTTCCCGAAGGATGCCTATCAAGACTTGGTGGTCTATATTGTCGAAGAATCCTTTTATGTCTCCTTCTATAAACCATCTTGCGCCTGTGAACTGCCGTTGAATATATGTCAGCGCAGTGTGGCAGCTCCTTTTGGGGCGGAAGCCATGAGAAGTGTTTTCAAACTGCCCCTCATAGATTGTTTCCAACACCATGTGAACTACTTCCTGCACCAACTTGTCTTCCACGGAGGGTATGCCCAACGGTCTTTTCTTACCGTGTTTCTTGGGTATATATACTCTTCTGGACGGCGTGGGTTGATAGCTTTCGTCTTTCAGACGCTCTATCAGCATTCCTATTCTCTTGATGCTCATCTGGTCTATTGTCTGACCGTCAGAGCCAGGTGTCATGTTGCCTGGATTTGCGTATATTCGCTGGTAGGCTACATAGAACATCTGCTCATTGAACAGAATGCGGTATAACCGTTCGTACTTGTAATGAATGTCATTACTATGTGCAAATAGACTTTTTAATATGGTCTCTGGATTTCTCATACGTCTCACACGTTATCGTTTGACAATATTAAGTTACACAGCTGCTCCCCTTCGCCATGTACGTGGCTTTCCCACGCTCGGACTACTACGGGAGCTCCGTTGTCATGCGGAGTATTCAGGGACTGCTCCCATAGCCTTTCGGCTTCTCCGTTTAGACAATCCCCGTTTAGCTAACTTAGTAACGTGGCATGTCAGATTGTCGGATGCGATGTACACCTTTATCCGCTTTATGGCGGTCATGTCGCAGTAAATTCCATTGCCCTGTCATTCACTTCAATTAATGATGGGTACTGCGATACGACGTATATAACTGCCTTCCGTCGCAACTACTACATAAGTCATAAGGCTATCGTTCAACCAATCAGGCTTCATCCTCATATCTGACGTTTCCCGTTGCAATTCAGTCGCTGCCTTGGCAGTTGGCAGACTTATCGCTTTACCGACATGCTTCACTCCCCGTCAGGTTTCCCTTTCGGATAAGTCGGTTCGGGATAGGCTTATTTGATGGAATACTAACCTAATCTCTTGCCACAGAGATATTTACTAAGCTGCCACTACGGGCGCACTCAGTGTATAGGAGATTCCATCCAATGCAGCATTGGCAGTTAGTGCATCTGCTGTGCGTCCTTTCAGTCTGCTGGTAGTGTTACTCCACAATGACTTGTCAACAAAGATCTTGGTAGACCCAAAATTTGCCATTTCTCCATTAAGGAATACACGGAGCATTACAGGCGACTTTCCCTCTTTGTTCTCGTAATTTGAGCGTAGGTAGAAGGATACCTTGAAATTCTGCTTCATACGCATCTTTGTTTTCTTGTAGTATTTCTGCTACAAAGTTCTACATAATGTATTGATATAGAAAAGACTGATGCCGTCAAAGAAGCCTTCATTTTCCTGTCACTGCTACATTTTTTACTGCTACAAAATTTGTGTAGCAGTATATGTAGCAGTATATGACCGAAAGATGACTATTAAAACATAGGGTTAAGCCGTCAGATTGTAGGGGGTATACAAAGAAAAATCGTTGTAAAACCTTGATTTTACAACGATTATCTATATTCT
>JAUMWS010000048.1 GCA_030529525.1 Porphyromonas sp.
ATCGGTTCGTCCGAAAGTCATAAGAGTGTATTGGAAAATCCGGACTCTATATCGAAGTTGGTTCTTCGCAAGGGTCTTGATGCCGGAACAGCTTTCGAGATTCTCTCAATCGACATCGCCGATATAGATATAGGTCGCAACATCGGTGCCGTACTCCAAATGGATCAGGCGCAAGCGGATAAAAATATTGCACAAGCGAAGGCAGAAGAGCGGAGAGCTATGGCTGTCGCAAGCGAACAAGAGATGAAAGCTCTTGCACAACAGGCTCGAGCAAAAGTGATAGAGGCAGAGGCAGAAGTACCTAAAGCTATTGCGGAAGCTTTCAGAAGCGGTAATCTTGGCATCATGGACTATTATCATCTGAAAAATATTCAGGCAGATACATCTATGAGAGAGAGCATAGCAAAACCTCTTGACGTAAAACCAAAAAGTCACGAAAAGGATGCTTAATAACAGTAAACAGCCCATACCGCCATCGGAACTGATAATAAATAGCGATGGGTCTATATTTCATCTGCACATGAAACCGGAGCATCTTGCAGACAAAGTCATTGTCTGCGGAGATCCTGCTCGTGTAGATAACATCGCTTCTTTCCTTACGGATATAGAATGTAATATCAGCAGCCGAGAGTTTCATTCTATTACAGGGCAGTATAAAGGCAAACGCATTACCGTCTTATCCCACGGTATTGGTGGAGACAACATAGAGATTGTGATGAACGAACTCGATATGTTGGCAAACGTAGACTTTGAGACACGTATGGTGAAAGATAGATTTCGTAAGCTTGAAGTGATACGCATCGGTACTTCAGGCGGTCTTCAGGATACTACACCTATAGGTACATACGTGGCTGCACGGTATGCAATAGGCTTTGACGGCGTGTTGAATTTTTACGCAGGAAGAGACACTGTCTGCGATACAGCATTTGAGAAAGAGCTTCTAAAGCAGTTGGATTGGAAGATAAAAGGACTTCTTCCATACGTTGTCAAGGCTCCGGACTCATTGGTAGAGCGAATCTGTAAGGAAGATATTCTTAGAGGAGCCACTGTTGCTGCAAATGGCTTTTATGCTCCACAAGGTCGCAAATTGCGTTTTGAACTTGCAGACCCGGAGCTGAACAGAAAGATTCAGGCTTTTTCTTGGAATGACCAAGTAATCACAAACTTTGAAATGGAGTCTTCTGCCCTTGCCGGAATAGGGGCTATACTGGGACACGACGTGCTGACAGTGTGCTGCATAATAGCAGGTAGAAAGGCTCAAAAAATGAATGTGGACTATAAACAATCTTTGCAAGATCTTATTCAAATTGTATTAGAAAGGATCTGATCGGAGTATTGTAGGCCTTCAAAAATCCCTTACGAGTAAAGAGACGAAGCGGTATTCACTTTCGAATGCCGCTTGTCTTTTGCATATTTTTTATTATCTTTGCAGTATAACGACGAAACATATACTATGAAAATTACATCGTAGTGTTCTAAATTTTATAACCATGAAAAGAAAACATCTACTCACAGCCCTTTTAATTGGGGCGTCTACCTTAGGAATTACAAAAGCCCAGGTAAAAGACGTTAGCGTTACAGTCTCTCCCCTGATCGAGTATCAGTGGTGGAATAAAAACATCAACCTTGAGAACAATATGTTCTATGGTGTACGTGCCGGCTTCGGATTTGGTCCACATTTTGAGCTTAGAGCTATTGCAGAAAAATCTTTTGATCTTAAAGGCAAGCTTAAAAGCCTTAATTGGAACGTTGCGGACAATCTTGCAGAAAAGTTGCCCAATCATACCATAGATATTACCCGTATCGGAGGAGAAGCAAAAGTGAATCTCTTCTCAGGAGTAGCGTTCTCTCCATATATATTGGCAGGGACCGGTATTCAGTATTTCGACTATAATCCTCTAACCGAAGGCACAGATGCAAGAGAGCATAAAGAGCAACAGATCTATGCTTCTTTGGGTGCAGGTCTTAAGATGAATATCTCTCCTCGTGTGGTATTCTCTTTGGAAGCTAAGCAACTTCTGTTCAACATGGACCCGACGAATGCTTATCTCAACCCGCACACACAGGACAAGAACGAGTTCTTGAAGAATTATTCAGCTCTTGCATCCCTTGATATCTATTTGGGTGGATCCAATCCGGTATTAAGATCATCATTGGACAGACGCATTCGTGATAGCTATACGGGAGGATTTGCTCATGGTCTTAAGTTTGTTCTTGAGCCCGGAGTTGCTTTCATGGACTTTAATGAAAGCTTCCCTTATAAAGATCAATGGTTCATTGGAGGCTCTGCAGGTATAGACTTCTCCTCTTTGGTAGGAATCCGTGGATACTATTACCAAGCAACGGAAGAGCCGGGAAAACTTTCTACAAAGTTCAATAAAGACTTCCGTATGTACGGAGCAAATGTGATAGCACGCCTTAACCAGCCTCGCGGTATCGTACCTTACCTACAATTCGGTGCAGGTTACCTTGACGCAAGAAAGGATGATAAGAATGAAAAAGAGAGCGATTTCAATAAGAACAATCTCTTTGCACAAGCAGGTGCAGGAGTGGAAATTCCTCTCTCTCGCTACTTTGCTCTTTACGGAACAGCCAATGCCATCTTGATGTCTAAGCAAGATGTTTCTCCGGAAAACATCGTTACACCATCTCAGGTAAGGACTAACATGATGTACACTGCAGGGCTACGTATCAACCTCGGAGCTCCTGTAAAGAGTGCTTCCGTCCTTTACACCTCTGCTTTGGAACAAGAAAGAAAGAGAAGCAATGCCGAGATAAACGCTCTTCGTTCCGAGTATGAAGAAAAGCTTGCAGCTATCAACGAACAGTTGGCAGAAGCTCTAAGAGAAGGAGACGATACTCAAGTGGCTACTCTCATGGAGCAAAGAAAAGAAGTATTGGTAGAGAAGAATGTTGTAACTGCCAAGACAGAAAGTGCACCTCAACCAAGAAGCAGAGAGATGATGACCGCTCGTGAGTTTGAAGAGCTTGTAGATAGAGTTGTAGAGAAAGTGCTTACACAAAGAAAGTCTCGCAGAAGCCACTCTGTTTCGGACGCGGACTTTGCATTGGTTCTTTCGGCTCTTCGCCAAGACCAAAAGAGTGCAACACCTTCTTCAAACGACGCTTTGGTTGCCGAGCTAAAGGCTCTCATAGAGAAGATGGACAGGAACTACGACACCCTTCTTCGCTCTAATATACAGCCTCAGCCATCTACGACCGTTATCATGCCTACTCAACCTAAGCAGTCTACACCGCTTGTAGCTCCGGCTCAGCCATTGATCATCAACTCCGATCAGGATTCTTACACAAAAAAAGAGGGACAAAGAGCAATAACAAGAGATGTGGGTGGTGATCTTTATCAGACTTCAACCAAAACATCTTTCCTTAGATACAACACTCTTGCACCTATTGCAGGAATCAATTTTGGAGAACAAGTTACAGCAAACATAGGTCTTCGTGCATATCTTCAAGTAAGCGACACGAACTTCGACTTCGTTCCCGAATTTTTCATCGCATTGGGTCAAAAGACCGGCTACGGCTTGTCCGGTAATGTTATATACAATATCTCTCTTCCGGAAGAATCGCCCATACAACCTTATGTAGGCTTTGGATTGGGACTCTTCAAGCAATACGACACGATGAGAGCAGGTAGCAACATCATACTTGGAACCAATCTTAAGGTCGGCGGCAACTCTATATTCGTAGACTATTCTACACGCAACTTATTCCAAAACAACCAGCTTGCAGTAGGATATCGCTTCGTATTCTAACCCACAAACTCAACGTTAGATTATGAAAAAAATACTTATAACAGCTATTCTTCTTCTCTCTGTGCCCGGCTTCGTATGGGCACAGAAGAAGGGGGCTACGCAGAAATGTTCTTCTAAAGAGAAGACTCAGCAGCGCAGTGTTCTCCGTCAAGGGGAAGGAGAGAAGCTAATTCCCATTTCACGCGAACAGGCAGAAATTTTGGTCACAGAGCTTGTAACGGCTGCACTTGAGAGGGACTCTATCGAGGCTCAAAGAGAGTTGGACGATCTTGTCATGCGTACCAAAGTGGAAGCCCTAAAGCGCAAGATGATAGACGAAGCTTTGGCAAAAAGTTATAGTGGACACTTGGAAGCTCGTTTGGATCGCCTCGAAAGACTTTTGCTTCTTATGTTAGCGAACAATAGCAAATTGCCTCCACAAGTTCTTCAAACACTGATCTTACCGGAGTCCGGTTCTGCTCCTGCGGTGTTGCCATCGTCATCTCCGATTATAGTAAACACACCACCTCCTGCTCCTCGTCCTGCAATAGAAGCTCCGAGGTTTAGAGAAGAAAAAGCTGCTACACCTGCTCCGATTCAAGAGCAGAAGCCTGCAAAGGTTGAGCTTATGATAGATGCAAAAAATCTTCCTAAAGATACTATTGTAGAGTATATAGAGGTGGCTCAGGCAAGAATGCCTCGCATCTCTCACAGAGTATTCTTTGCCGTAGGATCGGACAAGGTTTCGGAAGAGTCCAAGACTGCTCTTGATCAAGTTGTTGTCTATCTTGAAACTTACCCGAACCAACGCATCCGTCTCAACGGATACGCTTCTCCGGAGGGAAATCTTGCTAAAAACAATGCCCTTTCTGCCAAAAGAGTAGAAGCCGTAAAGCGCTATCTAATGGAAAAAGGCATAGACGGCTCACGCATAGAGACCCGTACAGGGGGTATTGACAGTGTCAGTGCTACACCGGCACAAGCCAGACGTGTGGATATTGTCTCTATCGACAACGACTAAAAAACAGTCTAAACAAACTTTATATACAAAGCCCGAAGAATCTCCTACCGAGTTGCTTCGGGCTTTTTTTGCACAGACAAGCAATGAGAAACAAAATCAAAATAGATCTCTGTCTCTCTCCCCTTTTGCTGCCACTCTATACAGAAGGAGTGGACAGAGTGATAGTGGTAGATGTTTGGAGAGCAAGCAGTAGCATCATAACAATGCTGGGCAATGGAGCAAGGGCGGTCTATCCGCTTGCCTCTCCGGATGAAGCCGAGAACAAAGCCCGAATGGGCGAAATAGTAGGAGCGGAAAGAGAAGCACGAAGATGCTCTTTTGCCCGATGTGGCAACTCTCCTTTCGAATACAAACCCGACTTGGTGGCAAACAAATCCATATACTTCACAACCACCAATGGTACTCGTGCCCTGGTAGAAGCGATGAAGATTGCGAAAGAGGAGGTGCTGGTCGGAGGATTCATCAACGTCGAAGCTCTCGCCCACTACCTGTCCCAATATTCCGGAACGGTGCTGGTGCTTGCTGCCGGCTGGAAAGATAAGATGAGCTTGGAAGACTCTCTGTTTGCCGGGGCACTATATAGTTCTCTGACTCCTCTTGCGGAACTCACACCCCTCTCGGACTCTATAAGATCCATGAATACCATCTGGACAGATCACAACCGAGAGTTAGAGCACTTTCTCTCCTCGACAGACCATTACGCCAGACTCGAGGCGTTGGGATTGGAAGAAGATGCCGCCTATTGTCTGCGCCGGAGCATTTGGGATGTTGTACCCATTTGCCGGGAAGTAGAGGGAGAAACTGTGATAATGGATAAGCAAAGCCGGTAATCATCAAAGCAGTATGCAAACTCTTTTTACCCCTTTTGGAAAAAGTGCTGAACCCGTCTGAAAGTTTGGACTAACAGGTACAAGTGGTAAAAATAAGGCTTGCTCTTTACGAATTATGGTCTGATTCGTAGAGAGCAAGCCTTGTTTTGTGGAAATCAAGCCATGATCTGAAAATTTTAACCGCTTTACGCTTTTTATCGACTACTATCAGACCAACTCCTAAACCCTTTCATCTCTTTTCTTATCAAGCATTACAGTCGCTTTCATTCCCGATAAAAAGAAAAAAAGAGAGCAGGCATTAGGATAGGAGAAGTAGTCCAAGCGTCTCAGACAAAACGATTTATTGCATCCAAACAACCCACATTCAGAAGCAAGAAGAGGGAAACAAAAAAGGTGTCGAAGCGTCACCCAAAGGGATATTCTCCGACACCTTCTAAAGAAGTAGCGAGACCGAGAATTGAACTCGGGACCTCATGATTATGAATCATGCGCTCTAACCATCTGAGCTATCTCGCCGTTTGCTGTGCAAAGATAAGTCAAAAGATTTGAACTCACAACACCACTTCCCTATTTTTTCTCGATAATGACCATATTGGAGAGCCTTTCCACTATTTACGGAAGTGGGGGTGCTTTCCCTTTTAATCGGTTACTATTTTCAGCAACAAAGCCTTTACGCCTTCTTATCCGTAGCCTAAGCGATACAGGTTTTATCTTAAAGAGTTTGCCTCTCCACTCCAGAACCAATTGCCTAAAAGGAAAAGTAAGAAGACTTCGAACTTTATTTTCCCTGCCTGTCCCCAAAAGAGGCAAGATAAGCATCGGTCAGAACCAGTGCCGCCATAGCTTCCACGATAGGTACGGCACGGGGTAAGACACATGGATCGTGCCGTCCGGCTATTTCGAGTTCTATCTGTTCTCCTGCTTTATTCACGCTCTGCTGTTTCTTGGAGATGCTTGAAACCGGTTTGAATCCGACTCTAAAACGAATGACTTCTCCGTTTGAAATTCCACCCTGAATACCTCCGGAGTGGTTGGATAGCGTGGCTATGCCACGGGGAGAGTGAGGGCATGGAACAAAGGCATCGTTCTGCTCGCTACCTCTGGCATGGCATCCGGCAAAACCGTCTCCCAGTTCGAACGCCTTACAAGCATTGATACTGAGCATCGCAGCCGAGAGTTTTGCACTCAATTTATCGTACAAAGGCGCTCCCCAACCGGGAGGTACACCCCGAATAACACAGGCGATAGTGCCTCCAACGCTATCTCCTTCTTCTCGTGCTGCGAGTATTTCTGCTTCCATTTCACGAGCAGTCTGAGACAAAGGAGTGCGCACGGCATGGGCTTCAACCTCCTCTTTCATGACGTAGTCCAAGTAGATTTGAGGCATTGATACCTTACCTATGGATGCCGTATAGGCTACTATCTCGATGCCCATACCACTAAGAATCTGCATTGCAATAGCTCCCGCAGCAACTCGGACGGCTGTCTCTCTCGCAGAAGAGCGCCCTCCTCCACGGTGATCTCTTATCCCGTACTTCGCTGTATAGGTATAGTCTGCATGAGATGGACGGTAGACCTGTTCAAGAGCAGAGTAGTCTCCGGATCTTTGATCTGAGTTTCTGATGATAAAAGCGATGGGAGCTCCGGTAGTGATGCCCTCCATTATGCCGGATAAGAACTCTACCCGATCCTCCTCTTTACGAGGTGTCGTAAGCTCCGAACCGCCCGGGCGTCTTCTATCCAAAGCTTCTTGTACTTCGTCCAACCGTAATGCCACGCCTGCCGGACACCCATCTATGACACCGCCAATGGCTGTGCCATGACTCTCTCCAAAGGTTGTAAGACGAAAATGTGTGCCTATCGTATTCATAATTATCGCTCTATATTTCCTGTTTATCAATAAGTAAAAAGCATACTCTTAAGGTTCAAAGATAACGATATTGAAGAAAGAGGAGAGGAAAGAAGATATTTTTTCTCCTAACTCTTGCGAGAATAAAAAAGTTGTCTTACCTTTGCAGAGCAAAAGACGAAAGGATCTAACGATCCCGCCTTTCGGGGTGTAGCGCAGTCCGGTTAGCGCACCTGCTTTGGGAGCAGGGGGTCCCAGGTTCGAATCCTGGTACCCCGACAAACAAAAGCTCGGTTCTCTTAGAAAGAGAAACCGAGCTTTTTTCGTAAATAGACTCTGCCGGTGGGAACTTCTATAAAGTATTCTTAAAGAGTAAAAATAGCTATCTTTGTTACCTGTACCCACAAAACAGAAAAGATGAAGAAATTTTTTGGACTCATAAAACGCTTTGTGCCACCCTACAAGTGGTACTTGGTGATGAGTATTCTTCTTAACATCATATCTGCTATCCTCAATCTTTTCACCTTCGCACTCATTATGCCCATCCTGCGCATACTCTTTAAGCTGGATGCCGGAGTGTATGATATGAGACCATGGAGCGAGTTCAGCCTCTCTTCGATGGATGGTCTGAAGGCAGGAGCCGAGATACTAAAACATAACTTCAACTACTATCTCACCCGGATGATCGAGACCAAAGGCGGTTCTTATACTTTGATTATTCTCGGTGTTACTCTCGTAGTGATGACAGCTCTAAAGGTCGGAACATCCTATCTTGCCGGCTATGCTCTTCTGCCTATCCGTACAGGCGTGGTTCGGGATATCAGAAACCAACTTTATAAAAAGATGCTCTCCCTTCCCCTATCCTTCTTCAGCGAAGAGCGTAAGGGAGATATAATAGCACGTGTGGCAGGAGACGTAAACGAGGTAGAGGTATCCGTAATGAGCTCTTTGGACGTATTGCTCAAAAACCCGATTATGATAGCGATATTCCTAACCGGAATGATTGTGATATCTCCACAGCTCACTCTCTTTGTCTTTATACTTCTTCCCATTGCAGGATACGTGATGGGGCGGATAGGAAAAAAGCTTAAACGCACTTCCCTATTAGGGCAACAACAATGGGGACTCCTTATGAGCATGGTGGAGGAGATGTTGAGTGGACTTAGAATTATCAAGGCTTTTCGGGCAGAAGATAAGATGAACAAGAGGTTTGGTGAATTTAATGACACTTTCCGTAAAACCTCTATACGAATCACACGAAGGCAGATACTTGCACACCCGATGAGCGAATTTCTCGGAACGGCAACCATAGCCATTGTATTGTGGTATGGGGGAACACTCATTTTGGAAGGCAGCCACTCTCTCGAAGCAGCCACTTTTATCTACTATCTTATCATTTTCTACAACCTGATCAATCCGGCAAAAGAACTTTCAAAAGGCGCTTATGCCGTACAGCGTGGTATGGCTTCTTTGGAACGGATAGATGCCATACTGAATGCCGAAAACCCGATACAAGATCCTGCTACTCCCGAAAAGGTTACATTTAACGATGGTATCAAGTTCAATAAGGTCTGGTTCCGCTACCAACATTCGTGGGTGCTTCAGGATATTAACCTCGAAATACCAAAGGGAAAAACGGTTGCACTTGTGGGAGAGAGCGGTTCAGGGAAGAGTACGCTCGTAGATCTTCTTCCCCGATTTTATGATGTTACAGAGGGCTCCATAGAGATAGACGGTACAGATATTCGTCAGCTTCGTGTGGCAGACCTGCGCTCCATAATGGGGAACGTGAACCAAGAGGCTATTCTATTCAACGATACCATATTCAATAACATCGCATTCGGTGTCCCCAACGCAACACAGGAAGATGTAGAACGAGCAGCCACTATTGCCAATGCTCATGAGTTCATCTCTCAAATGGAGGAGGGATATCACACAAACATCGGCGACAGAGGAGGGAAACTGTCTGGCGGACAACGCCAACGGCTGAGCATCGCCCGGGCTGTGCTTCAAAATCCGCAATTATTGATACTGGACGAGGCCACTTCTGCCCTTGACACGGCTTCCGAAAAGCAAGTACAGGAAGCTTTGGAGAACCTGATGAAAGGACGTACAGCCGTTGTGATAGCCCATCGTCTCTCCACAATAGTGAAGGCAGATATGATATGTGTACTGAGTGAAGGCAAAATAGTGGAGCAGGGAACGCACCAAGAGCTTCTTGCGCTTGAGGGACACTATTCCAAATTGTGCAAGATGCAACAGTTCTAATCCATTCTAAAACAGCATCCGATATGGCTTTATCAAAAACAAGAAAGATATTTGTAGAAACGGCTCGACAGCTTTTTGCTAAGATTGGAGTGGAGGCAACGACCATGAACGACATAGCTCAAGCTGCAAAAAAAGGGCGCAGAACACTCTATACCTACTTCAGAAGCAAAGAGGAAGTCTTTGCAGCAGTGGTTCAGACAGAGTTGGACACTCTTTATGATGAGCTTAGAGAGTTTTCGGAGATAGACCTTCCACCACAGGATAAGCTGGTAAGGTTTGCCTTACGTCGCTTCCAGGCAATTGATAAAATCGTTAAACGAAACGGTTCTCTTGATGCAGATTTCTTTCGGGACATTATGCTGGTGGAGCGTACTCGCCTTAAATTCGACATCAAAGAGCGCAGACTGATAGAAAAGATCCTGCGTGAAGGAGTGGACAAAGGCGTCTACATCGTAAGAGATGCAAAGTATATGGCATACATTATCCAGAGTGCTTTCAAGGGCTTGGAGGTTCCGTTCATAAAGGGATTTATTAGCTTGGACAACGAAGAGATGAAAAACCATCTGATAGATCTCCGTAAACTTTTTATGAATGGGCTGTGTGGCAATTACAAGACAACAGAAACTACAAAACAATAAACAGACAAACAGATGAAACTTTTAGAAGGAAAAGTTGCCCTGGTAACGGGTGGCAGTAGAGGTATAGGTAAAGGAATCGCCATAGAACTGGCAAAACATGGTGCCGATGTCGCTTTTACCGGAAGAAGCTTGAATGCAAACACCGAAGCGGTAGAACAGGAAATTGCAAGTCTGGGCGTTAAAGGGAAAGCCTACGCATCGGATGCAGCAGATTTTGCGGCAGCGCATCAGTTGGTAGACGAAGTTATTAAGGACTTCGGCAAGATAGATATCTTGGTAAACAATGCCGGAATCACCCAAGATGGTCTGCTTATGCGAATGACGGAGTCTCAGTGGGACGAAGTTTTGAACGTTAATCTAAAATCTGCCTTTAACCTCACTCATGCCGTTACGCCTTCGATGATGAGAGCTCGTCAAGGAAGCATCATCAATCTTGGTTCGGTCGTTGGAATTTCCGGAAATACAGGTCAAGCTAACTATGCAGCCTCTAAAGCGGGTCTTATAGGCTTCTCTAAAAGTGTGGCGAAAGAGTTGGGTTCAAGAGGTATTCGTGTTAACGTGATAGCTCCGGGCTTTATAGAAACAGACATGACTGCCGAACTATCGGAGGATGTAAAGAAGCAATGGGTTGCAACACTACCACTCAAGAGATCCGGTAAGCCTGAAGATATTGCAGGGGCAGTGGTATTCTTTGCATCTGATCTATCCGGATATGTAACCGGACAAGTACTTCCCGTTTGTGGCGGAATGGAGATCTAAAAGAGAAAAGAGCCGATAATGAAACTTGAGATCCTCTACGAAGACAATCATATCATAGCGGTAAACAAAAAGCCCGGAGATATTACTCAGGGAGACAAAACGGGAGATACCACTCTTCCGGATATGATAATGGACTTCATTAAAAAGAGAGACAACAAGCCGGGAAACGTTTTTCTCGGAGTGATTCACAGATTGGACAGACCGACTTCCGGTGTTGTTCTCTTTGCAAAGACCTCTAAAGGTCTCTCTCGTTTCAATCAACTTTTCAGAGAGGATAAGGTCTCCAAGATTTATCACGCACTTGTGGAGCATCCTCCCATTCAGGAAGAGAACCCAAAGTTGGTGCATTACCTCAAAAAAAACGAAGAGCAAAACAAATCCTATGTCGTAAGCAAGAACAGCCCCGGAGCCAAGGAGGCCGTTCTCGCTTACCGCACATTAAAGCAAGGGATACACTTTACCCTTTTGGAAGTAAAGTTATTCACCGGCAGACATCACCAGATCCGTTGCCAGCTTTCATCCATCGGTTCTCCCATCAGAGGCGATCTGAAATATGGAGCAAAGCGTTCCGGTCCCAAAGGCAGTATCGGACTTCATGCACGCACAATCTCTTTCACTCATCCGATCTCAGGCAAAGAGATAGAGATTACGGCTCCTTATCCTTTCGATATAGACGGAGCATGGAAGGTCTCAAACGAAAAGTAACAACACACTATCAGTATGAAAACCCTGCATTTTATAGCTCACAGCACTTGTCTGATAGAAACGGAAGATAGTTTTCTACTCTTCGACTTCTACGACTCATCCTCAACAACACCTATACTGATGGGGCTACTCTCCAATGAGAAGCCCCTTCTTGTTTTCTGTACACACTCTCATCACGATCATTATAGCCCCAATATATTCTCTCTGTTAGAGACTTTCGCTCCAAAATATATCTTTTGCGATCAGGTCCGAGAAAGTACTCCTCCCGAATGGAGAAGCGATGTAATATTCCTTTCTGTCCTTCAAGAATATACTCTGGAAGAGTTCGGATTATCCCTAAAAGTATATGGTTCCACAGATGAAGGGGGCTCTTTCTACATCCGATTACAGGACGGATTCTCTCTATTCTACGCCGGAGACCTCAACCATTGGCATTGGGATCAGGAGGCAAATGCTTATTATCAGTCTTTATATGCAGCAGCTTACAAGAAAGAGCTTGCACATATTTCTTCCGATTGCCTCTCCACGATGGATCTGCTTCTCTTCCCTACGGATCTTCGACTGGGTCCGAACTACCTCCGAGGCTTAAGAGAGTTTTTCAGTATAGTGACCACCACTCGCTACTTAGCCCCTATTCACTGGAATGGCACTCCTTCGGACACAAAAGAATTGGAGCAGATGGCAAGAGAACACAAGTTTCAAATAATAGATACATCGCAAGGAGCAATATCTTTTATCCTTAAATAGTCTCACCTATTTCGCTCTTTTATATTATATTTGTATGATAAGGTGCTTCTTTTTAGCAGCTTTTTTTACTGAACAAACACACAAAATCGGACTGATATGAACTTTATTTTATCACTTATCATTGGTTGTATCGCAGGTTTTTTAGCCGGCAAACTGTTTCGCGATCGTTCTTTCGGAATCTTTGTAAATACACTTCTTGGACTGGTTGGAGGGGCTGTAGGCAGCTTGGTATATACACTATTGGACATACAGGCAGGAGATAGCAACTGGGGACAGTTTGTTATGTCTTTCATAGGAGCCTGCATCATTCTCATCATTGCCAATATTTTCCGTAAGAAATAGAGAGCATTTTATAAACTAAAGACAGATACTACACTTCCATACAGACAAGGAAAATAAACCGCATGGCACAGGAAAAGATACACCACTTAGCCGAATTGGCTCCCATACAAGCTAAAAAGTATGGATCCGATGCGGCCCTTAAAGTACGAACAGAAGATGGAAAATGGAACAAGATAAGCTGGAGTACATTGGACGACTACGTGCAGAGAACGGCACAAAGTCTCATTGAGTTTGGAGTGGCACCGCAGGATTGTGTCGGTGTGTTCTCGGAAAACAAAGACAAAGTATTCTATGCGGACTTGGCCATATACAGCATACGGGGTATCTGTGTGCCGGTTTATGCCACTTCGGCTCCGGAACAACTTCAATTCATACTCTCTCAAACCGGAATCAAGATTCTTTTTGTGGGAGATCAGATGCAGTATAACATCGCCTACAAGATGCTGAAAGAGGAGAACCCTCTTAAGCAAATCGTAGTCTTTGAAACCAGTGTACGTCTGCACCCGGAAGATAAATCTTCTCTCTACTTTTCGGACTTTCTCAAACTTGGAGATACCATAAACGCAGCTGCGGAAGTAAAAGTACGGAGATCCAAAGCGCTTCGATCGGATATTGCCACCCTGATATACACTTCCGGAACAACCGGACTAAGCAAGGGCGTGATCATCACACACAACAACATCATAGTGGCTCTCGAAGGGCATATCTCCCGAATACCGGACATGGGGCACTCTCATTGGTCTATCAACTTTCTGCCTATGTCTCACATCTTCGAGAAGCTATGGAGTTATCTCTGTCTGGAACGTGGTGTGAGGATAGCCGTTTGCGACAAGCCGAAAGAGATATTGACCTATCTGAAAGAGGTCGAACCTCACTTCCTTTGCAACGTCCCACGATTTTGGGAAAAAGTGTACATGGGAGTACAGGAAAAGATAGAAACCGCCTCTCCATTCATTCAAAAAATATTGAGAAGAGGGCTTGAGATAGGTAAGGAATACAACCTGAAGTACAAGATAAATGGGCTGACACCTCCTCCTCTATTGGCTATAAAGTACACCTTCTTCAACAAAACCGGCTTCCGAGCCGTGAGAAAAGCCATCGGTCTATCTCATGGGAAACTTTTCCCAACGGCAGGAGCGGCATTGCCAATCAAGATCAACGAGTTTCTCCAATCCATGGGTATTCCCATCGTTGTCGGTTACGGACTCAGCGAGACCTCTGCTACCGTCTGCTTCTACCCTCAAAAAAGATATATTTTGGACTCCATAGGCGAGACACTGCCGGGAGTTTCTGTTCGGATTGATCCGGATACAGGCGAAATCTTAGTAAAAGGAGGCACCATAACACCGGGATATTATAAAAATCCGGAAGCCACCGAAGCAGCATTTACAGCTGATGGCTGGTTCAAAACAGGCGATAAAGGCCGTATGGAAGGCCATACCATCTTCTTTGAAGAGCGTCTTAAAGATCTGTTCAAAACAGCCAACGGGAAGTACATCTCTCCTCAACAGATAGAGGGTTTACTCTCTTCCGACAGATACATAGAGCAGATAACAGCCATTGCGGACGACCGTCCGTACGTGAGTGCTCTTATATACCCCAACTGGGCTGCGGTACGTACTGCACTGGATAAACGCCAGATTCCAAACAAAGATCTCTCAGATGCCGAACTGGCAAACATGGAAGAGGTACACACTCTCATAGAAGGACGCGTAGAGCAGGCACAGCAAGGACTTGCTTCGTTTGAGCGCATCAAACGCTTCCATATCCTTTCCCAGCCGTTCTCTATAGAGACGGGAGAGCTGACCAACACACTGAAAGTGAAACGCCGTGTGGTACAAGAGAAGTACCAAAAGGAGATCAATGCTATCTACAACGGACAAAGCGCCAATATAAAGTAGATTAAAACACTCTTCTTTAGGGAGTTCCCTCAATATGGGACTCTGTATGATTCGGGAATGAGACCTGCCTCTCTAACCCATCATACAGAGTCCTTTTTTTGTTCGAGACTCTCTCTATATTCAACTAAAAAAGAACCCCTCTTGGCTTGTACTTTTTATATAAAAACAGCTGCCTATTTCTGCTCTTTTTCGACCTTAAAACTACGCCAGTTCGATTTAAGCGCAAGTAGGAAGTTTGGGGTTTCTAAC
>JAUMWS010000049.1 GCA_030529525.1 Porphyromonas sp.
ATGTAGATGCTTTGAAGCAATATATAGAAATTAAATAGTATTATCCTTCTTAATTTTATGGTGTTATGAAAACAAAAATTACCCTACTTGCATTTGCTCTATTAGCAAGCCTTAGTATCACCGCATACGCTCAACACAAACTTTCTATCCAAGTAAAGGGGATAGAAACACAGAGTGGAAACATAATGGTCGGACTCTTCAACAATTCGGAAACGTTTCTAAAAAAGCCATTTAAGGAGGCGGCTGTAGCAGTTATCGGCACTTCGGAACTTGTCGAATTTGACGAGTTGGAAAGTGGAGCTTATGCGGTATCAATTTTCCATGATGAGAATGGGAATGGTGAGCTCGACAGAGGGGAATACGGTATCCCTCTCGAAAAATTTGGTTTTAGCAACAACGTAATACCTAAAATGGGACCGCCCTCTTTTGAGGAGTGTAAAATTAATATTGAGTCTGATACTCAGATTGAGATTAAACTTATTTCGATACAGTTCACTCCTCGAAAAATGCCTTGGAAATATCTTATGAAACCTCTCTTCTGAGAAGAATGCCTTTAGAAATAGGTTATATACGAACAGCCCTGAATTGGACATTTTGCATCCAATTCAGGGCTGTTCTATTAAACCTTACACCGCAAAAAGAGCGCGGTAAAGAGCTAAGCTAAAAAGATTAGGAGTCCAAATCCAGAAATCTAAGAAACTCGTTAAGCTCTTTACTCAAATTAGGCATGAGAGGTGCACTCAGATTTATTATCTCATTGTTCCATTGTAAAAAGGTGCTTTTCACTTCGTCCTCCTCCCCTATCATAGATACGATGAACGGAACTTTGAAGCAATCCTGAGAAAAGAATCCCTTTTCTTTTAATCGTCTTACGGCATCTTTTATCACCTTGTGCATTCCATTAAACTGTCGGCTTTCGTATACAATCTTAGCCAAACATTCGTACTTGTCATTCAACAAGTGCAGCTCATTCTCCGGCAGGACATGCCTAAGAAAAAGTGTATGAGTAGAAGCTTCGGAAGTTTGCAGTAGAGACTGCCTGCCCTCTATGAATAGCTCTTCTACAGATTGGGATAATTTCTGGAACATGTGCAGATAAGATAAATTTGAAAATATTGATGTTCTCTACATTTACTTGCCTAACATTGCAATGCGTTCACGCAAAGTAGCCAGCTTTTCATTCGCGTCAGACTGTTTTTTGCGTTCAAGAGCAACAACCTGTTCGGGAGCATTTGCAACAAACTTTTCGTTTTCCAGCTTTTTGCTTACGGACAACAAAAACTTTTCATAGTATGCCACCTCTTCGTGCAACTTTTTGAGCTCTTCCTCTGTATCTATGAATCCCTCCATCGGAATGGCAAAAGTGGCTGTTCCGATCATAATAGAGGCATCATTAGGATTGGCTTCTCTGTCTCCTGTTTCGTATTTTTCTACATTTGCCAAACGACAGACAATAGATACAGACTTCGGACTCAATACAGACTGTGCTGCATATACGGATAGAGCCTCTTTAGGTGAAATATTATTCTTAACCCTTAGATTTCTGATCTGACTGATGAGTTCGCGCGCAATTTCGACCTCTTTGAGAAATGCATTTTCAAAGGTTGATTCTACCTCCAAAGGATGATTCATTATACTATCACCCTCGGATCTTTCATCTATCAGTTGCCACAACTCTTCCGTAATAAATGGCATAAAAGGATGAAGCAACTGCATCAAGACAGAGAAAAAGCCTAATGTAGCCTGCTTTGTCTTGGCGTCTATTGGAGAACCATAAGCCGGTTTAACCAGCTCGAGATAGCACGCCGAGAAGTCGTCCCAAAAGAGTTTGTAGAGAAGAAGCATGGCATCGCTCAATCTGTACTTCTCAAAATGATCTGCCAACTCTACGGATACTTCGGAAAGACGATTACGGAACCAGCTTACCGCTGCAATACTTGCATCTGTAGGTTTTTGCTCTTCTCCTGCAACATCCCAACCACAAACAAGTCGGAATGCATTCCAGATTTTATTATTAAAATTCCGCCCCTGTTCGCAGAGAGACTCATCGAAAAGAATATCGTTACCCGCAGAAGCAGCTGTCATTAGTCCCATACGTACGCCGTCTGCACCATATTTGGCAATCAGTTCCAACGGATCCGGAGAATTTCCCAAAGACTTGGACATCTTGCGTCCTTGAGCATCACGCACAATACCGGTAAGATAAACATGCCCAAACGGACGCTTTCCGGTATACTCATAGCCCGCCATAATCATACGCGCAACCCAGAAGAAAAGGATATCCGGTCCGGTAACAAGATCGGAAGTTGGATAGTAATATTCCAACTCTTTCTTCTCTTCTTCGTTGGGGTTAATCACACTACCAAAAACAGATATAGGCCATAGCCATGAAGAGAACCAAGTGTCCAAACAGTCTTCTTCTTGCCTTAAATCTTCAAGTGTAAGAGTAGGATCTTCACTCTTTTTACGTGCTAAATCCAAAGCTTCTTCCTTGGCAGATGCTACAACAAAACCTCCTTGTGGCAAGAAGTAAGCAGGAATACGGTGCCCCCACCAAAGCTGACGGGATATACACCAATCCTTTATGTTTTCCATCCAATGGAAGTAA
This sequence comes from Porphyromonas sp., assembly GCA_030529525.1. Taxonomy (GTDB): domain Bacteria; phylum Bacteroidota; class Bacteroidia; order Bacteroidales; family Porphyromonadaceae; genus Porphyromonas_A. Next base: position 2,609 of record JAUMWS010000049.1, read on the forward strand.
GTGTTGTTAAACTTAGTGGGAACAAGCAAAATATCCTCTTGTTTAACAGCGTCAATAGCCGGTTGAGCCAGGCGCGTCATGTCAAGAAACCACTGCATTGAGAGCTTTGGCTCAATAGGTACTTGAGTTCGTTCCGAACATCCGACCTTGTTGGTATAGGGTTCTTCTTTCTCTAACAGCCCGGCAGCAAGAAGATCTTTTGCAATTTGTTTCCTGACATCGAACCGATCCATGCCCTCATACTGGAGACCATGTTCGTTCAAAGTCCCATTGTCATTGAATATATCTATTGAAGGTAGAGCATACTTCTCCCCTAACATGTAGTCGTTTACATCATGTGCAGGTGTTACTTTCAAACATCCCGTACCAAACTCTCGCTCAACGTAACCATCCATGATTACCGGTATCTCTCGATTCACGAGAGGAATACGCACATGTTTATCTTTGAGATAGCTATATCTCTCATCTTCCGGGTGTACACAAACAGCCGTATCTCCAAGTATGGTTTCCGGACGAGTGGTAGCAACCACGATATACTTTCCGGGGTCTTCTACTACCTCATACTTCAGGTAGTAGAGTTTACTTTGCTCCTCCTTGTAGATAACCTCTTCATCGGATAGGGCTGTGAGAGCTTTGGGATCCCAATTGACCATTCTTACTCCACGATAGATATACCCTTTATTATAGAGATCAACAAAGACATCTATAACGCTTTGAGAGCGTTTTTCGTCCATTGTAAAGGCTGTCCTGTCCCAGTCGCAAGAAGCTCCTAACTTTTTGAGTTGCTCCATGATTATGCCTCCATGCTTGTGTGTCCACTCCCATGCATGATCCAGAAACTGCTCTCTTGTGAGATCGCTCTTTTTGATACCCTCTTCCGCCAGCTTGTTTACCACTTTTGCTTCCGTAGCAATAGAGGCATGGTCTGTTCCGGGCACCCAAAGGGCATTTTTCCCCATCATTCTTGCACGTCGAATAAGAATATCCTGAATGGAGTTGTTCAACATATGTCCCATATGCAAAACACCCGTTACATTAGGAGGAGGCATGACTATCGTGTAAGGTTCACGACTATCCGGTTTGGATGAAAAGATTTTATTCTCCATCCAATACTTATACCATTTATCCTCCACTAACGAGGGATCGTATTTACTTGCAATATCCTTATTCATGACCTATATTATTACTTTTTCTATGTTTTTAGGAGGTACAAAAATAGCAATTATTATCTGTACATCTATATTTTACTATCTCCGCTTTATGATACTGTTAACAACTCGGATGGTAGAGATAATTTTATCCGATTCGGTCAGGACATCAACATTCCAAACATGAGAGCTTCTTCCCTTATGTACTATAGTAGCTACTCCCCTTACTATATCCCCTTCGTGGGCTGAAGATATGTGGTTGCCACTTACTTGCATTCCCACCTGAATCTCATTCTCATCACAGAGAAAGACAGAACCATATCCTGCGAGTGTCTCAGCAAAAGCAAGAGTTGCTCCGCCATGAAGTATTCCCATAGGTTGGCGAGTACGAATATCTACCGGCATGGTCGCTTCCACCCTGCCTTCAGAAAGATGAGTACATTTGATCCCAAGCGTGCTCATAAGTGTATTTTGCATGAGAGAATTGAAGTACTCAAGATCTACCGTCTTCTTATCTTCTGCATGGAAAAATACTTTCTGAATGAGATGCGCCACACCATCTTCATTATTACTTTTGGTAATGTAGTGTGCACACTGCTTGACTGCCTCGGTTGCATTCCCCATAGCTACACCAAGACCTGCAAGTTGTATCATGGAAAGATCGTTGTAGCTGTCTCCCACAGCGATGAGCTGTTTGGGTGTCATATTAAGTTCACTTAAAAGGAAAGATAAAGCTTTCCCCTTATCTATTTGAGAAGGAACTATCTCAAGATAGGTTTCCGCAGATCTGTATATATTGATCCGTTGTCCTAAAATCTGTACCAGCTCGGCAAAAATCTTATCCAAAGGCTCTTTCTCCCCTATTATGGCAACTTTGTGAGGAGGTTTTACTACAGCCTCCACAAAATCTGTTACTTTTCTAATAGGCATATTTCCATTCAGAAAAGACTCATGCTTTACCATAGGGTGATCAGCATCTTCGGTTATTACCGCATCAAAAGTGTAGGTCAGGATAGATTGTCCTGCATCCTTTGCATATTGGTACAGCACGGGGATCAAATCCAAATCCAGACAATGATTGGCCATAATTTTACCATCGGAGCATCTGATTATTTTGCCTCCATTGTATGAAAGCATATATCCCCCAAACTCGTCCAACTTCAACTGTCTTGCTATGTGAGAAACACCATGAGTAGGGCGTCCCGATGCGAGAGCTATTTTAAGTCCCGCCTGCTGTATACCTATGATATATTTCAATGTATCCGGAGATATCTCCTTTTTATCATTTGTCAGAGTTCCATCCAGATCAAGAGCTATCAATTTATATTTATCATCCATTGTTATTGCGTCTTTTGATTCATTGGTAATTCTTTGTCGCCATAAGCGCACACCAGTCGTTATTTACGATTTTTCTTTTTATCTCAAACCCATACTCAGAGAGAGCTTTTTCTATCATTACAACATCCCGCTCATAGAATCCGCTCAGAAATATTGATCCATGTGGCTTTATAGTAGGGATATAGAGATGTAGATCTTCCAAAATTATGTTTCTATTGATATTGGCTATAAAAATGTCTGCAGGAGCAATCTGTTTTAGTAGTTGAGCATCACCATGCAGTACAGTAAGCTCTGAAACGTTATTGAGATGTGCATTGTCTATGGTGTTTTGATAGCACCATTCATCTATGTCTATTGCGGTAATGTTTTTTGCACCCTTAAGAGCTGTATAAAGCGCCAATATACCTGTACCACAGCCCATATCTACGATGCTCTTATTCTTCAAATCTGTATCACTCAAAAGGGAAATCATTCCGGAAGTGGTGCTGTGATGACCTGTTCCAAAGGACATCTGTGGTTGTATGAGCAATTCCATACAAGGCATTGTTCCACTGTATGGGCTATGAAATGGGGCTCGGATATAGCAATCTGCCACGGAGATGGGAGAAAAAAAGTTTTTTTCCCACTCCTCGTTCCAGTTCTTGTCTTCCATTTCTATAGAAGAGAATTCTATCCCAAGGCTGTTTATGGGAGGAGTAGTAATAGCATTTTTCACGACATCCGAAAGAATTGGATTCTGTGGAGCGTAGGCTAATAAGAGTCCATCATCTGTTTGTTCAAAACTTTCAAAACCGCCATCTGCCAAAAACTGGGAAAGGATATCGAATATTACTGCCATATCGGTGTCCTCTACACAATCCGATGGCAAGATCTTAAACTTGTACTGGATATACTTCATTTTCTTTTTAATGTCCAGTCACAAAGGTAACTATTCAATCTTGTTTGAGCAATCTTACTGGGGCTCCAAAAGACAGATGGATTTTCGTATCTTTACAGACCGATAAAGACACTTTTACTTAAACATGGAGCGATTACAAAGGATTTGGCGGGTATCATTTGGATATCTTATACCTGTCTTTAGCGGAACAATGATTGTTTCTCTTTCTATTTCAGAATACATACCGGTTTGGGCAAAGAGAAGAGTTATACAAATGTCCGACTCTGAAATTATCTCCATTATGTCTGCTCCTCCCATCCCTGAACTGAAAGATCTTCCCGGTACAGCTTTCATGCAAGAGGTCTGGAAAAAGCTTCTGGAAATACCTTGGGGAGAAACGTGTAGCTATAGCGATATAGCAATACGGATAGGAAGACCTAAAGCAGTGCGGGCAGTGGGCACAGCTATCGGGCGTAATCCCATAGCTCTTCTTATCCCTTGTCATAGAGTACTTGCAAAAGATGGTTCCATAGGTGGGTTCTCATACGGAGTGAGGATAAAAAGACGTATGTTAATTTGGGAAAAAGAGATCAGAGAAAAAATTGAAAAATGAGCATATCTATATATCAACTACTACCCAGACTTTGGGGTAATACCTCTCATAGGAGGATTCCAAATGGGGATATTCTAACAAATGGTTGCGGAAAAATGAACGATATTTCCACTTCCGATCTCCAGTCAATAAAAACACTTGGTATCACACACATCTGGTATACCGGTATCTTAGAGCATGCCACTCAGACATCCTATTCTGAGTTTGGCATAGCAGAAGATCATCCCAGTGTGGTTAAAGGCAAAGCCGGCTCCCCTTACGCAATAAAAGACTACTATGATGTGGATCCAGATCTTGCTGTTGATATCTCAAAACGAATGGCAGAGTTTGAGTCTCTCATAGATAGAACACACAAAGCAGGATTAAAGGTTATAATAGATTTTGTTCCAAATCATGTTGCAAGACAATACAGGTCGGATTCCAAACCATCCGGAAGTAAAGATTTTGGCGAAAATGATCGTACAGATCTTAGTTTTTCTACCCAAAACAACTTCTATTATATTCCGAATGAGGAGTTCTCTCTAAAATTGATTACGGGAGAGAAATTGTCTTCTTACACAGAGAATCCTGCAAAGGTTACAGGCAACGACTGCTTCACTGCCTCTCCTGCTGTAACAGACTGGTATGAAACGGTTAAGCTAAACTACGGTGTAGACTACATAAATGAAGGGTCTTCTTACTTTGCCCCTATTCCGGACACATGGAATAAGATGCTTGAAATTCTTCTTTTCTGGAGCAATAAAGGCATTGATGGCTTCCGGTGCGATATGGCAGAGATGGTTCCGATAAGTTTTTGGAAGTGGTGTATAGGCAAAGTTAAAGCACTCCACCCATCGGTTATCTTCATTGCAGAAGTCTATTCCGAGAACCGATATTGGGAATTCATAAGAGAAGGTCGTTTTGACTATTTGTACGATAAAGTGGGACTATATGATGGACTTATATCTGTTCTTCAAAAAAGAGGTTCTACTTCTTGTATTAGAGATATTGTTACTCGTCAGCATGATATATCTTCTCATATATTACGCTTTATGGAGAATCATGATGAACAGCGCCTTGCTTCCACATTTATTGCAGGAGATGGCCAAAAGGCATTTCCTGCAATGGTAGTAAGTACTCTTGTGGACTCCTCTGCTATAATGACTTACTTTGCTCAGGAGTTAGGAGAAGAAGGAATGGATGAGGAAGGGTTTAGTGGTAGGGATGGACGTACTACTATCTTTGACTATTGGAGCTTACCCAAACTGCAAGAATGGAGAGAAAAAAGATTACAAGATCGTTCCCTTTATGACAAGAATATTCTTAGAGAGAAGTATGAAAAATTGCTGAATGCGAAGCTAAACCATAATGTTTTTAACTCTCCGCATTACTATGATTTGAATTATATTCTAGCCTTGCCGTCCAAAGAAAGAGATGCGACTGCCCTCTTTTTAAGATGGAACAAGACAAATCCTAACGAAATGGCAATTGTCTCAGCGAATTTCTCGGATATTCCCATAGTAACAGAATGGAAAATGCCTGAAAAAGCATTGGAAATAATAGGACTTCCAAATCTCACACTTTGGAATGTGACAATGTTATTTGGTGGGACAGAAACAATTTACTCTATTTCCAATAATATCTCTATACCTCTGACACTCGCACCTTATGAGGCAAATATCATTATGATGTCTCGTATTATGGATAAAAACTAACTATCTTTGTAAGGATATAAAGCATAATATTAACGATCAGATAGAATAAAAATATGAGCACTCCGATAAGTTCCGAAGCTCCTTTAGTACTATATAATACTCTGACTAGAGACAAAGAGCGTTTTGTCCCTTCTCATTTCCCTCATGTTGGCATGTATGTTTGTGGTCCCACGGTATATGGAGATGCACACCTTGGTCATGCCAGGCCTGCTGTTACATTTGATCTTTTATTTCGGTATTTGAATCACCTTGGATATAAGGTGAGATATGTTCGGAATATCACGGATGTGGGTCATTTGGAACATGATGCCGATGACGGAGAGGATAAGATTGCAAAAAAAGCAAGGCTGGAGCAAATAGAACCAATGGAGGTCGTACAACATTACCTTACCCAGTATCACAGAGTGATGGATGCCTTGAATGTTCTTCCTCCTAGCATAGAACCTCTTGCAAGTGGACATATTATGGAACAGATAGATCTCACGCAAGAGATTTTGGATAATGGATTTGCCTACGAAAGTGAAGGGTCTATCTACTTTGATGTGGAAAAGTATCACAAAACTTACAAGTATGGAATTCTCTCTCGACGTAACATCGAGGACATGATGGCAAATACCCGTGAGTTGGATGGTCAGGGAGAAAAAAGACAGAGTGTAGACTTTGCTCTTTGGAAAAAAGCTCAACCGGAGCATATTATGAGATGGAAGGCTCCATGGAGTATTGGATTTCCCGGCTGGCATTGCGAATGTACAGCTATGGGACGTAAATACTTGGGAGAGACGTTTGACATACATGGAGGAGGAATGGATCTTATATTTCCTCACCACGAATGCGAGATTGCTCAAGCTGTTGCAGCACACGGTAAGCCAATGGTTCGCTATTGGGTACACAACAACATGGTAACCATCAATGGTCAGAAAATGGGTAAGAGTCTCGGAAACTTTATTACTCTAGAACAATTTTTCACCGGCGTCCATGAATTACTAAATCAGCCGTATGATGCAATGACCATTCGATTCTTCATGTTGCAAGCTCATTACAGAAGTACAGTAGATTTTAGCAATGACGCTCTTCATGCTTCCTCTAAGGGACTTGAACGTCTGTTGGATGCTTATCTTGCTTTGGATTCTCTAAAAGTGTCAAATAGCAGAACTGTGGAGCTAACAAACTACAAAGAACTCTGTTATGAAGCTCTTAATGACGACTTAAATAGCCCGGTTGTTATAGCGTATTTGTTTGATGCTACAAGAGTTATAAATGCATCTAAAACAGAAACAGAAAAGTCTCTAACAGCAGAACAAGTACAATACTTGAAGGAACTATTTGATACATTCCTGTTTGATATTCTTGGAATGAAAAAGCCGGGTAGTGAAATTTCTAAAGCACACACCGATGCGTTTTCCGGAGCCATGGATTTGTTACTTCAAATTCGAGCAAAGGCGAAATCCGAAAAAGATTGGGCAACTTCCGATAAGATACGAGACGAATTAGCGAAGTTGGGATTTGAAATTAAGGATACTAAGGATGGTGCTGAGTGGAAACTTCCTGGCATGTAGTACAAAAAAATGAATAACATTACGTCTTCTGAATTCGATATTCGTCGTTCAGCCAATACATCTGGAAGAGATAGTGATGCCGATCACGCACTAAGACCTCTTTCATTTGAAGGATTTAAGGGACAGGATAGTGTGGTTGAGAATCTGAAGGTCTTTGTCATGGCAGCAAAGATGAGAAATGAGGCTCTTGACCACGTACTTCTGCATGGACCTCCGGGATTGGGAAAAACGACTCTTTCCCAGATTATAGCCAATGAACTAGGGGTTGGATTCAAAGTAACTTCAGGGCCTGTTCTTGACAAGCCGGGAGATTTAGCAGGAGTTCTTACTTCCTTGGAAGCTCATGATGTTCTTTTCATTGATGAAATACATCGTCTGTCTCCTATTGTGGAAGAGTATCTCTACTCCGCAATGGAAGACTATCGTATAGATATCATGATAGACAAAGGTCCGGGAGCAAGAAGTATTCAGATAGACCTCAATCCGTTTACTCTCATAGGTGCAACAACAAGAAGTGGACTTTTAACCGCACCCCTGAGAGCCCGATTTGGTATAAATATGCACTTAGAATATTACGATACAGACACCCTTTGTGGCATCGTAGAAAGAAGTGCAAATATTTTAGAAGTGCCCTGTGCCCATGAAGCTGCAATGGAAATAGCATCTCGAAGCAGATGTACTCCCCGTATTGCTAATGCCCTACTGCGTAGAGTCCGCGATTTTGCCCAAGTTCGTGGAACAGGAGCTATAGATAAGGAGATTGCTCACGTCGCTCTTGAAGCTCTGAATATAGATAAGCACGGACTTGATCATATAGACCATAAAATACTTATGTGTATTATGGATAAGTTTTCCGGAGGACCTGTTGGCCTAACAACTATTGCAACAGCAATAGGTGAAGATCCGGGAACGGTGGAGGAAGTATATGAGCCGTTTCTCATAAAGGAGGGTTTTTTGAAACGAACACCTCGGGGCAGAGAAGTTACAAAGATGGCATACGGACACTTTGGTCGTATAGTCTCTCCTAAAGAAATGCCTCTATTTAACGATTTATAGAAGGAACTATTGCTATGAACAACCTTGGCATGAAGTCTTTGGTTAAGGATACTGTAATATATGGTATGACCAATATTATAGGGCGCTTTCTTAACTGGTTGTTGGCACCGTTCTATATACGAGTCCTTTCGACTACGGCCGAGTATGGAATGGTAACGAACTTATATGCCTGGATAAGTATTATCTTGGTTGTTCTAACCTATGGTATGGAGACGGGGCTTTTCCGCTTCATGCAGACGTATCCTAAGAGAGAGGTGGTTTATGCAACTGCTTTTAAGAGTGTATTTGGGACAACCATATTTTTCACTCTCTTCTCTCTTCTTTTTGTTCAAGACATTGCAGACTTACTTGGTTATTCATCGCACACAGACTTTATTGCCATTTTCTGTGTGATTGCTGCAATGGATGCTATTCTTTCTATCCCGTTTGCATACCTTCGACAGCAACACAGGCCAAAACTATTTGCTTTTTACAAACTTGCTTTCATAGCGTTCAATATCTTTTTCAACCTATTCTTCTTTTTGGCTTGTCCATACCTAATGGAGCACAATCCATATCTGGTAGATTGGTTCTATTCTCCGGGGTATGGCGTAGGCTATATCTTTGTGTCAAACCTGTTGGCCACTTCTTTGCAGACACTCCTAATGCTTCCAATACTAAAGCCCGCAATAAAAGGGTTTGATAAAACGCTTTGGAAAGCAATGCTACACTACTGTTTCCCTTTGATGCTTTTAGGATTGGCGGGTAACTTTAATAAGATGGCCGGACCTATACTACTACCCTATCTGATAGAGGATAGAGACATAGCAATGGCACAATTGGGGATATATGGAGGTTGTCTTAAGATTTGTGTTATCATGGTTATGTTTATCCAAGCTTTTCGCTTTGCATACGATCCTTTTGTCTTCTCTAAAATGAAGAAAAAAGACGAATATGGAGCGTACAAAGTAGCCATGAATTTCTTTATATTATTTACCTCTTGCATCTTTCTCGGAGTAACCTTTTATATAGATATCTTTAAGCACATTGTTACTCCTCAATACTACGAAGGGCTTAGAATTGTTCCTCTTGTACTCTTGGGCGAACTCTTTTTTGGTATATACTACAATCTATCTATATGGTATAAACTCAGCGATAAAACATATTTTGGAGCACTTTTTTCATTTATTGGGCTCATCGTAACCGTAGGTATCATATTTATATTTACACCCACATACGGATACATGGCTTGTGCTTGGGCTTCGCTAGTCTGTAATGCTATAATGATGATTCTTTCCTATCTGATAGGAAGAAAGGTCTATCGGATAGAGTATGATGTAAAGAAGCTATTTGTCATCGCTTCGGCTTGTACCGGTATTTATCTCTTAGGATTTTCTTTTCCAGATAGTATGAATAATGTATTTGTGCTATCTGTGAGAACTATTCTGCTATTAGCTTATGCTACAATTGGCTTGGGGCTTGAATATAAACACGTAAAAAAGGCCGCATAACAACTATTGACATGAACACAGAAAAACAAACATTCGTCCAATATATACGCTCATACTTCGACATAAAAGGCGAAAGAGAAAATGAGTATGCCACTATAGAGTCCCTTAAGAATGATATTGACTTCAAGGGGACAAAAATGTGGATTTTGATATGTGCTATCTTTATTGCATCCTTAGGATTGAATACCAACTCTACGGCTGTTATCATCGGAGCCATGCTTATATCCCCGCTAATGGGACCTATTGTAGGACTGGGACTGGGTCTAGGTATCTCCGACTTTGATTTGGTCAGAAGAAGTATCAGAAATTTTCTGATGGCGACAATCTTTAGTATTCTGACTTCGACTTTTTTCTTTTTTATCTCCCCTATATCTTCCGTTCAAAGTGAACTCCTTGCCCGGACACAACCTAATATCTATGATGTACTGATTGCGTTTGTTGGTGGTATGGCCGGGATAATAGCCGGTGCAACGAAATCGAAGGGTAATGTTATCCCCGGAGTTGCTATAGCTACGGCTCTTATGCCTCCTCTTTGTACAGCCGGATATGGTATTGGTACGGGACAGCCAAGTTTCTTCTTTGGAGCTTTCTACTTGTATATCATAAATACCGTATTCATAGGTCTTGCAACATTCTTGGGTGTAAGAATTATGAATTATCCTCACAAAACTTTTGTTGATAAAGTTCGAGAAAAGCGAGTGAATAGAATGGTTCTAATCATTGTCATATGTACAATTGTTCCAAGTGTTGTTTTGGGCTACCAACTCATTCAGCGTAATTACTACGAAGAGTCTCAAGTAAAATTCATTAAAAACGAATTTCAGTTTGATGGAACATATCTGTTAAGCTACGAAACAGCAACTCATAAAGATGGCAATGTCCTTTCTGTTTCTCTTTTAGGAAATGAACTTTCAGAGCAAACCATAGCAGAACTTCGTGACAAAATGGGAAAGTACGGGCTTCGAAATACTACTCTTGTCGTACGTCAGGGATTTGGTAAAGCGGATATGGCAGGATTAAAAAGCAGTATCATCAATGATGTTAAGCAGGACAACTCTTCTATCATAAAGTATCAGCAGATCAAGATAGATTCTCTCGAATATCAACTGGCATCTGTCCAACAACTGGCTCAAGATTTTGAACAAATATCCAGAGATATGAGATTGCTTTATCCTGAGGTTCGTAGGGCTACTTTTGGCAAGGTCTATCACGTCAGCATGGACTCCCTTAAAAGATCTCAAATCGTGAGAATCAATCTTTATACAAACGGCAACAAGCTTTCACCGGAAAACAGAGAAAGATTGATAAACTGGATTAATGACAGACTTCCTTCAGCAGAGGTAGAGATCTCGTCGAAAGAATAATAAACTCAAAAACTATTTTCTAATTTACTTATTAATACTAACTCAACATGAAAAGAACATTTCTTCTCTTGGCAGTTCTCTTTCTTTTGACTCCTGTGGCAAAGGCAGACAAAGGAATGTGGATTCTAAAAGAACTGAACAAAGAGAATCGGGACAGAATGCGTCAGCTTGGCTTTACGATGCCGTTTGACAAACTTTATAATGAAAATACTCCGGCATTACACAACTCTGTTGTGATATTTGGTCGTGGATGTACCGGGATTACAGTATCCAATCAGGGACTGATCTTCACAAATCACCACTGTGGATACTTTTCTATTCAAGAACTTAGTTCGGTAGACCACGACTATCTTAGAGACGGATTTGTATCTCATGCTTTGAATCAAGAACTACCTGTTCCAGGTCTTACTGTTCAATACCTTAGAAGTACAGAAGATATTACCGATAGAATAGTTAAGTCCGTAGCAGGTATTACAGACGAGATTACCCGTATCAAAGCCATTCAAGCGGAGATAGCTAAGATAGAAAAAGAAGTAGAGACAGAGCCTAATACTACTGCTAAGGTCTATCCGTTCTACAACAACAATAAATACTATCTGATCTCTTATGATGTATTCAAAGATGTTCGCATGGTATTTGCTCCCCCCTCTTCTATTGGCAAATTTGGAGGAGATACGGACAACTGGATGTGGCCTCGTCATACAGGTGACTTTGCCGTATTTAGAGTATATGCCGATGCAAACAACCGTCCTGCAGAGTACAATGCAAACAACAAGCCCTTCACTCCTAAAGCTTTTGCAAAGATCTCTTTGTCCGGTGTTGCTGAAAAAGACTATGCCATGACTATTGGCTTTCCGGGTAGAACAAACAGATACCTTAGCTCTTGGGGAGTAGAAAATCTTATCAAGAATGAAAATACTCCAAGAATCGAAGTTCGTGGACTAAAGCAAGATGTTTGGAAAAGCTTTATGGAGAAAGAACAAGCTATCCGCATCCAATATTCAGGTAAATACGCGAGCAGTTCAAACTATTGGAAGAACTCCATTGGTATGAATAAAGGTCTTCGTCGCCTAAACGTAATATCAGAAAAACAAAAAATAGAGAAAGATTTTGCTCGCTTTGCAGAATCTACTCCGGAACGTAAAGCAA
>JAUMWS010000050.1 GCA_030529525.1 Porphyromonas sp.
ACTAAAGGTTTTGGAGAAAGCACTAAAGGTTTTGAGATAAAGGTAAGGAACTTTCAGAGGAAAGAAATAAAAGTTTCGGAAGAAAGTAATATCGCTTTTCGGATAGAGAGAGGGAGTATCTTCCAAAGAGTTCGGATTTTGATCATTTTATCTTTTCAGTTTCAGCCATTTGGCTTCCGGCTATCTGTCGATTTGCTTCATAAAAGAACGAGTGTGCCGGAGTTGCAATCCCGATACACTCGTTCTCCACTATGGGCTATTGTAACCCGTTTCAGGGGAAATCTTATTCCGTATAGCTCCAGCGGTACTCGTTTAGTGGAGTTACGGAGCGGTCTGAAAGATCTATGCGGTACTTTTGCAACGCTGAGATAGATACACCTTCGGAGAGAAAATCCTGGCAAGAGCGTTTGGCCTCTTCAAGTGTCGGGTTCTGCATGGCTTCGATGAGTTCTCTGTTTGGTTCCCACTCTTCGGTGGAGGAGTTCCATACCATGTAGGTCCCATTTTCTTCCTGAATGAAAAATGTTATGGCAGATTCGCCTTCGACTTCGGGCGCTATCCCGCTGAAGAAGTTTTCTATTTTTGCACACTCTTCTCCGGTTTGGAGATCGTAGATTATGAGAGTGCGGTTATTGCCCATGCCCTCACTCACTACAAGGAAGTTGCCTGCAATGGCTTCGAGCAGTGTGTTCTCCGGAGTCTGAAAAGCAACACCGTCTTTCTGTTTGGGCTGTACCCTGATATAGAACGTGTCGCTTGTCTCTTGGTCTATGAGACGGAACGAGTCGTTTTCGTAGCATACGACCTGCCCATCTTCCAGAGGTGGAAGTTCGGCAGCCTTTTTCCCTGAACAGGAATGTCCGAACAGAAGCATTGCCATGAGGGATAGTGTGAATGTTAATCTTTTCATGTCGTTATCGTTTGAGTTTTTTATTCGGGTCGTTCAATAGGTTCGGAAAGAGATGTTTCTACTCCTCTCCATACATCATGACATCCGCTGTGAGGAGCGGATAGTCCGATTCTTGTCTCGCTTTTTGTACTTTTTCGAAAGTTGCTACCGTAATCTTACTCTCGGACAGCAAAATCCGTATCAATTTTGTTGTGGGGCTTTGAGGGTACGCATCGGCAAATCTCTCGTACTCCGACTTTATTTCAGGAGCCAAAGTACCATCTCCTCTTTCCGAAGTGAGAGGAGAGTTGTCGAGACCAAAGAGGTAAGCGTACTGCACTTTATTGTAGACTGAGCTCATGGAAGCGAGAGTGTAAGGCATCTCTGCATTCTTGTCTGCATAAGCTTCATATCTGGCAATCAACTCCCCAAGCGTTTGCCATGGAACCGTAACGGAGGCATCCTCAAAGAAGAATCGGGATTTGAAATAGAGCGATCGGATCTCTCTGTATTCCTCAGGGAGGTATTTCTCGAAATCCTTATAAAATCTCTCTCCGGCGTATATCTCATAGACCCCTTCTCCTGCGTGAGCCAGATCGAGACCGATCTCATTGTACTGCTTTTCCTTCTGCAAAATGGAGTCGGGAGGCATTGTTCCTGTTTCCTGTTGCTCATATTTTGCATTGGCATAGGCTTGGAGAAAGTGGCTTTCTCTTTCCGAAAGATTGAGGAGTTCGCCATCAATATAGTAGTCCAACAGATAAAGGCAGTGCATCAGATCTTCTTGTAAGAGTTTGTCTATGTCTTCAAGCAGTATGTCTTTCAGCTCAAGCAATCTGTCTGTAGGAGCTTTGGGTACATCTTCCGAATAAAAAAATCCTTTCAAAATAGAGACCTTTAGATCGTGAGACTCTCTGGAACGCTCCGTCTGATCCTCATTGTCCGACCTGTTTTCCGACCTCTTCCCGCAACCTGATACGAGAAGAATGATCAAGAGAGCGTATATTATTTTATGTGTCATTCCGAGTAGTTTTTACTTCAGACCATTGAATGTCGCATCGAACGATATCTCACGAACACGCGAATAGAGACCGGGGGAGTTGCTGATGATGAAATACTTTCCTCGTTCGCTTGTCTCATCCGGCTTCTTTGTCTTAAGAACATAGAGGACATCCGGGGTGCTTTTCCCTTTTGTTAGTACATAAAGGTAGAGAACAGTGGTCTGATAGTCGTTGGAGTAGCCGTATCGGCGTCCTTTGTCTACCATTACTTCTACGGTGTAAGGCTCTGTAGGATTGTAGCCGTTCTCGTGTGTAGCTCCTTTCAGATAGGCTGCCATCTGGTACGGACGTGGAGGATTATCTCCGTGGAAGAGGTGGCTTAGCTGTCTTATTGCGCTGCTGTTCTTCCCCGAATTGGACAGAGTGTTGTTCAGACGTATGCACTCCATTCCCATTTCAGGGTTTCTTCTGTACATTTCATACGCCATAATCTGTAGTGCGATAGCTCCGTGCGGTTCCACTCCAAGCTTTTCCCGTACCTCTTTGAACTCCTCTACCGATTTTGGAAAACGGCTAAAGGTAACCGACGCTCTCTGTCCTTCCGTGTAGGTATTGTGGTCTATCTTTCCCTCCATGGATACTTTTATACCCGAAGAAGTCTGTCCGGACTGTGCCGTTAGAGAGTTGTTTTCTGTCTTAGATGCCTCTTCTCTTGGGTTGTTATTCCCTCCGAAAGGGGTGCTAAGTATTAAAGCTATGGATAAAATAAGTGTTGTCATAATGTTCTGTTTAATTTGTTATTGGTTACGATAAGTTATAATGGTGCAGCGTAGAAGCCCCATGAGATTCCCTCTTCGTTATCTTCTTCTTCTGTTTCCTCTTCTCCCTGAGAGGCTTGTTCCGAAAGTTTTTTGGGAAGACGGAATGGTACCACCTTGTCTCCTTTTATAGTCCACAGACTATAGTATACTCCTTCCGCTCCGTTATCCTCCAAAAGGAAAACCAGAGTATTGTCATCTTTTTTCAGAAAACACTCCTTTACATACTTGGGATAGTAAACTCCATCGTCATCGACACGCCAAATGGAAGATTCATTGTATTCGGCATCTTCCTCCAGTGTGGCAAAACCTTCGGGAGTCTCTATCGCAATGACGCCGAGAGCTCTTCCCAAATCTTCTTTGAACTGTATAGCGTAGAATTGGAGCCCTTTTTCAGGGATGGATTGATAGCGATGAAACTTGATAACAGAACGTTTGTAATCGTTCTCAAATGCTTTTTTGAGATCTTTTTCTTTTTGCGACAGGTTCGTTAGGTCTTCTTGCAGATCTCCGCCATCCTCTATCATTCCTGTTTTAAGAACTTCAAAGTCTCGCACAAAAGCGTCATTGCAAAGAAAGGCGTAGACACAATCATACTTTTCGACTCTTATAGATTGTCCCGTGGTCTCGAATAGAGCACCACTCATATAGTAGAAGTTGTGGGTTGTTTCCCTTCCATTATCGCTAGGATGAGGCGATTTCATCCGAACGAAACGTATCGGGTAGGACTTCCCTTTGTATATAGAGTGGGTGTATCCCTTAAGCGCAGAAGTATTTGAGTCGTCCGATTTCAAAATAAACTGCTTTCCGTCATCGCTTCCTACAGCCATAGCCACCATATATTCATCGCTGAGGACGGGAGCTTCTTCCGTAACGGTTTCTATGGAATCTCCCTGTATTGTCTGTTCTTGAGCCGTATTGTCGGACTCATTACCCTTATTCCCCTTGCCACACGACGCTACCAGCAGAAGAGCCATGGCAAGTCCGATATATCTTTTCTCCATAATTGTTTTGATTTTTATTTCTGTTTTTATTGCGTTATAATACTGTATCCATCAGAAAGAGAAAAAGAAGAATGCCACAGCCGCCCACTCTTTTTTCACTCCGGAAGCTCGACCAATGCTCGCATTGTTACTGTTGCGCACTGTGCCGTCCGACTCTATTTTGCCGAGGTACTTGTTGCCATCGCCACGTACTGTGCCGTCCGAGTTTATCTTTCCTATGCTTGAGCCATTACGATTACGCACCGTACCGTCCGACTCTATCTTACCTATCTGTTTATTGCTACGGTCATAGATATTGCCGTCGGAGGCAATCTTGCCGGCGTATGCTCCGTTTTTGCTTCTTATTTCTCCGCTCGAACTGATGCTTCCTATCTGCTCGTTACTGTTTCCTCTAAGGATCTGACCATTAGCATATAGCGGCATCAAGAAGCAGAAAGCCATGCTAACGATAAGGGTGTAAATTAAACGTTTCATATCTTTTATTCCATTATGATTTTAGTTAGACATATTTACATTGTAGGTTTTTTAGAATTTACTTGAAGAACCACCGCCTCCGGAGCTTCCTCCACCCCAAGAACCGCCACTGCTTCCGGAGCTTCCGCTGCCACCTCCAAAGCCTCTTCCGCGCCATCTGCCGCCTGATTTCTTCTTCTTGTAGTCTACCAATCCATCCCGGTATCCCGATCCGAACAGCCTTTTATCCCATAGTCTGATGGCAGTTTGTTCTACATGGACATGTCCGCAATTCTTACAGACAAATTCGTGTAGCTTTATTCCGCTCGATTGTACAGAGGCTTCTTTGGCTATGTAATTCCCTTTGTATCTTGTTTTTCCTGCTACTCCGCAAGATTCGCATACGACCGATTTGCGGTAGATGTACTTGATAATCCAAAACCAGATTACCATAACAACGAGAGCAGGAATGGCACAGAATACTATCATAGAGGAGATTAACAGACCGACATCGAATGGAGACTCTCTCAACTTAACCATTGTGAGATAGGGATCGTGTACGGACTTTTTCATCTCTGAAAAGACCTCTTTTATGGTAACATCATAAAGAACCTTACCTGCTATCAGAACAAAAAGGAGAAATATGCCCCATCCTATGATTTCCGCTTCCTTGTCTTCCGAAAGGACGGATTCGTACTCTTGTTTCAGCGGAGAAGTTCCTCCCAAAACATCATCAATGGCTTCTACACCGGCTATAAGCCCTTCCCCGTAGTTCCCTTCTTTCATAATAGGGATCATGACCTTATTCTGAATGATGGAGCAAAGCCCATCCGGAAGATCTCCTTCCAGCCCGTACCCGGTCTCGAACGTTATGCTCCTTTGGTCCATGTCCGTAAAAAGAAGCATCAGCAACCCTCTATCAGTATCTTTATTCCCAATCCCCCAAGTGTTGAACAGTCTGTTTGCAAACTCTCGTTCCGATCCATACTTCGAGAGAACCATTCCGGGAATTACCACTACCGCTATCTCAATATCTCCTTTCTGCATAACATTGGCGATAACAGCATTGAGTCTGTTGCGAGTATCGCTCGATAGGACTCCTTCCGGATCGCTTACGTACTGATTTCTGTCTTGTAAATGGACATTGGGGACCTCATCTATCGTGTACAGTTTTTGCCCGTAAACCGGGAAAAAAGAGAGGTAGAGGAGTAGCAATAAAGTGATATAGATGTATTTTCTCATTGTGTTATTGTGGGTGGTTATGATAGTCGGCCAGCAGGGTCTGCCCTTATCCCATAGTACAAAAATACAAGAATTTGTATTGACTTATTACGTTGAAAAAAGAGAATTTGATAATTCTTCAAAAAAATATTCTTTTGCCACAAAAAAACTATTTGCGTAACTCTCTTTTTTGTCTCAAAATTCTCCGCTTTTAGGAGCGCCATTTTTATATATTTGTTCCGATGAAGGGTCAAAATCAATCGCTCCAAATATTTGAGCAAGACCTCTTGTTTTGAGAGGGTGAGAGAAGTGTTAATTCTCGCTCTTTTTGTTCGTGTTTATTAACCTTCTTGTTTGAGAAAAAAGGCAAACCAGCTCATTCTTTCGGGTAAACGGGTTTAATTTTTCAGTAAACAGGTTTACCGATTTCATTTAACACGTTTACCGAAAGTGATAAACCTGTTTAGAAAAAATATTACTTTGTTGATTATTAGTGTTTTATCCTGTTTGCCCCTTTTTGATGGCATTTTTGCCGTCAAGTGTGTATTAGTAAATCTTTACAGATAAGTGTGCTTTATTTTGGTTTTATTAACTCGAAAAAGGGCGATGAAATGGCTTGAGAAAAAATTTTTCTCAAATTCGGGCTCTCTTGTATTAGTTTGATTTTTAGTTTGTTATAGAATTGTCCTCCAAGAATGGAGAGAAAAACCGAAAATTTGCACCCTGCTCGGATAGGAGATAAGGGAGCCATTTTTATATAAAACATCCCTTTGAGGTCTCTTTCGGAGGGGCTCAAAGGGATGTTTTGTTATCCTGAAAAATGATTAAAAACGAATCAGAAAGTGAGACTGAGATAGCCTCGGAAAAGTTGTGTCTGCGCCCTATGCCCTCCAACAACCAATACACAGTGGTAGAAGTCTAAGACAATACAGCGAAACAGACAGCTTTGGAGACACTCCCGCCACACTTGGTACTCCTTCTTGGAGCGACGAATACCATCTATGAGCAACATCGGGCGGTGGGGCATAGCGTCGCACTTGCAGAGCGGATCTTTATGTCCTTTGAGGTAGTCCTGCGCCAAGGAGGGAGTGGCGGCATAGACCAAAAAGGGGGTAGCCGAAGACCGCACTTTCTCTCCCTCTGAGAGTATGATGTGAGAGCTGTTCGGTGTAGAGGCTTTTCCCCATTCAGGCATTCGTGCAGAGAGATTGTCCGTCAGATAGATGACCTCTTCTTCCGGAGCATGAGCCAGAAGACGAAACAGAAACTGCCCTACTCGGAGATCTCTTTTGGGAGTATCATCCGGCAACTTGTTTGCTATTTCTCCGAATGCATAGAACGGTATCGGGCTGGAGGCTACATTGCTAATCAGATCAAAGGCCAGCGGAGAGTGTACTCCGTGCCCCGATCTATACCTGAACTTACGCAGGCTCTCCGCCGCATAAAGCGTATAATATCCAAAGGGTCTCATGCATAAGCAAAAGTAGTAAAAATATCCCTTCTTGCAGGTTAGAACCTACTTTCTACCTCCTTATGGCTTAGCCTTTTTCGAGGAGCACTCTCTTTTGCTTTGCCAAACTTATAAGAGACGGAGAGATAAAGCGTGGGGAAAGAGTAGTTGTTGTCGAACTCAAACTTTGTGTCCCCTACATATGCCGTACCGCTATAGCTTGAGTTGATAAGCTCAAGCCCGGCAATGGAGACGGACAAAGCTCTGTCGAAGAAGAAAGCAGAGAGACCACAGCTGAGTTCATACTCCGGATTGATGTCCGCTATGGCTGTTGAGGTCTTTCCCGTATAGGAACCGGAGAGAAATCCGGTAAAGGTTCTCGATTTGTTGAAGACGAAATTCAGATACCCGTCTATGCCCCATTTGCTGCTGCTTTTGCTCTTTTGCAGCTCGGGAAGGTCGCTTGTGTAGTGCGTCTGTCCGTAGTAGCCGTCCACCGAAGCGGTCATCCATGAAAGCTTATCGAAGTAGTACGAGCCTTTCAAAGCCAGAAAACGGCTCTGCTGAGCATTCTTCGGAGCTCTGTAAACGATACCATCCTTCATTCCGGTTACGGATGCTATGACATCTCTTCCCCATACGGCTTGTGCCGCAATAGAGAGAATCCCTCGGTAAGTATAGCCCAAATCTGTTCGGTAGCTTGTCTCCGGTTTGAGATAGGGGTTACCATGAAAGATGGAGAATGTGGTGGTTTTCCACTCGAAAGGGTTCAGATTGTCGAACTGCGGGCGTTTCATGCCGGAGTTGAGCGTGTAGTAAAACTTATGTCTGACGGATGGCGTGTAGGCAATATAGGCAGAGGGAAGAAGGTGTACCCGATCATAGCTCTTACTATAGCTTGCATTGTCGAGAGCCGTAGCCGTAACGGTGTAGGGGAGTTTGACTCCAAGACGAACAAGAACCTCTTTACTCACGGCAATGGTCGTGCTAAGGTAGGGAGAGTAGATCTGTTCTAACACCGAAAAGAGTGCTTTTTGCGACTCTTCTATAGCGTCGGACTTGTCCAGGTCGGCATAGGGGAAGTAAGGTGCAACAGGGTTGTTTGTCGGTTTCCATCGGGCATGAGCATGAGATCTGCGGTTTTTGGTCGTGGAGATCTGTGCATTGAGACCGGCATCCAATACCCACTTGTTTTCCGGAGCAAGGGGGATGGAGAAGTCTATATTGGAGCTGACACCATACGTCCGGACTTTATCCAAGTCTCTGTAACCGAAGTAGGGAGAGTGCACTCTGCTTATAAGTGGAGGATTATTGGGGTCGGACACGGGATCAGAGTAGGAGATTTTGCTGCCGAAATCGGTCTCCTTGCTTTCCGAATAGTTGTAGTAGGAGAGGTCTGCCCACACTTTTGCCCCCTTTGAGCCAAGGGCTTGTTCCCAATACCCTGCAATGGTGTACTTCGGAGTGGTCTCCCGGTAGATGTTATGGTTGTTTAGTAGAGAGTCTGTATGAGATGTTTTTCTACTCTTGAAAGATTCCGTACTCTCAAAAACGTTTGCCACGCCCATTCTTTTCACCTCTGCATGAAGACCTGCATTGCCGGAAGAGCTGTAGTTGTACTGCAAGTTGAGGCTTATTCCTGCATTGGTCCTTTTCCCCGTACTCGGATTGTTGATGCTGTGTGCGGTATTAGGATGATAGTAGGTAGCATTCTCAAAAAACTCTTTTCTGTTGATATTGGCGTACGGACTCACAGAGAAGGATAGCTTGTCAAGGTTGAAAAATGAAGAGGCGTATCCGCCGTAGCGAGAGTTATCAAGTTCTCCGCTCATTATCTCCGTTCCCAATATGCCCCCAAAGTAGTTCAAAAACTTGGATTCCATGTGCAGGATGATCATGGCAGTGTTTCCATCTTTGTCGTATCTCAAAGGTGGTTGCATCACAACCTCTACGCTACGGACAAGTTGGGCATCGTATCCTTTCAATATTTGAGGTAGCTGTTCCTGACTTACTCTCTGAACAACATTGCCGATCTTGAGCAGTATGTTCTTTTTACCCGGTATGAACAGCTCTTCTCCTTTGACAAATATATTGGGAAGCCCTGCCAGCAGATCCAGTGCATTGTTTCTGTTTGCCCTCAATTCCGTTACATTTACACTAAATCCGGTTTGAGTATTTCTTACGGTCATAGGTCTGCCTTGTACAACAACGGTCTGTAGTTCGGTGGCATCCTCTTCAAGAGTGATTTTCCCAAGATCGAGATCTTTCCCCTCGAGTATTGCTACTTTTGAGATGTAGAGCTTGTAGCCAAGATGACTAATGCCTAACATATAATTACCGGGGGATATGGAGAGAGTAAAACGTGCAGAGAGGTCTGTATGTGTGCGTTGCAGGATTTGCTCTTTCCTATCTATAACTTGACCGATAAATACTTCGGCATACGGAATAGGTGTGCCCGAACTGTCTACTACAGCTCCTGAAATTGTGGAGGGATTCTGTTGAGCTTTCGCTGATAAAGCGATAAAAACCAGAGCTAAAAACGTGAGAAATATTTGTTTTTTCATACTAATGATTTGTTACAATAGGTCTTAGAATGTCCGAAGATACTACTTTTCTCAAAAAAGTCGAGAGTGAAATATAAATGATGACTGTCTCAATCAAATGATTACCTTTGTGATATATATACCAATGATGTCTAACCTTATGATAAAATCTTGGAACCTATGAGATATAAACGTATTGTAGCAATGTCTGTATTGCTTGTTGTCTGTGTCGTGAGTGCCTTTGCACAAACTCCTGTCTATACCGGCGCTAAGCTCCAAAAAGTAAAAGTATATAGATCCGGAGCGGAAATGGAACACCATGTGTCTGTTGCTGTCCCGAAAGGAACATCTGAAGTGGTAATAGGACAGATATCCGATAAAATGGATATCTCCTCATTGAGAGTCAAAACAACAGCTTCCGGTCCTACCGTACTCTCTTCCGAATTTGTCTCTGAGTATGAATGGCCATCCAATACCGATATTTCGACTCCGGAAGAGAAGCGTCTGGCCGAAAAGATAGAAGCAATAAAGCAAAAATTGGAAAGAGCTACCATAGAAAAAGAGACCAAAAACAAAGCAATAGCTCTTATAGATCAGAACAAATTTGTAGGCGATAGAGGTGCGGTAACAGCTGCTCAACTTCGAGAGTTGTTGGCCTTTTATACGGCTCAACGTACACAGTTGAGTCTTGAGGTAAAGCAGTTGGAAAGAGAAATTGCAGCTCTTAATCTCGAATTGAGTACACTTAAAGGTGGCTCCGTCGGTGTGGATGATGAAGAAGAAGATTCGGACAGCAAAGGAGCCATAGTGGTACGCTTGCTGAGCAAAGAGGCTCAGAACGTTAAACTGAGTATTGAGTACATGACTCGTTCTGCGAGTTGGACGCCGAATTATATGCTGAGGGTCTCTTCCGAAAACGAGCCTGTGGAGATGGTTTTAAGAGCAAATGTAAGACAGAAAAGCGGTATTAACTGGAGAGGTGTGCACCTTACGCTGGTAGATGCAATACCGACAAGAAGAGCTTCTGCACCTTCTGTTGATACGTGGTTTATACGTCCGATTGTTCCGGAATCAAGAATGGAGAAGAATGCCGTTCGTACATTGGCTTATTCGCAGGAAGTGGCAAGCATGGATATGTTAAAGGAATACACTGTCATGGCAGCCTCTGTATCCAATATGTTGAACCAGAGTTTTGTCGTGAATGTCCCTTACAACATACAGAGCAACAACAGAGATCATCTGATAGCTTTAAGCAGTGAACGCATCAATGCCACCTATCGCTATTTTGCATATCCTGCCGGAGATAGTAGAGCATACCTTATGGCTCATATCAAGGATTTGGGTAAGAATGGACTGTTTGCTGCTTCTGCTACGGTAATCATGCAGGGTATGCAGGTGAGTGAAACCTATATAAACCCTTCAAATTTTGAGAACGGACTGGATTTGACGCTCGGTGAAGATCGCCGTTTGAGCGTTTCTCATAAACTGATATCCGATAAGAGCGGAACAAAGTTCTTCTCTTCCGAAAAGGAGGAAACACGCACTTATGAAATCTCTATAGTTAATAACAAGAAAGAACGTGCGGATATAGAGATAAAAGACAGGATACCGGTGAGTACGGCCAACAATATTAAGGTGGAGCTTCTTGAGCATAGCGGTGCAGAGCTGAACGAGGAAACCGGAATATTGACATGGAAACTGAACATCCCCGGAAACTCTGTAAAGAAACTTCGAGTGAGCTTCAAGGTGAGATATCCTAAGGATATGAATCTTGAAAGATTCTGATCCTTTCTTGCAGGAAATATGAAAAAGCGGGCAAAACAGAGAGTTTGCTCGCCTTTTCATATCTTTGTACCCATGATAAAGGCAGTTTTCATAGATTTGGACGATACCCTTTGGGCGACAAAGGAGAACAATAGAGACGCATTAGAAGAGCTGTTTCACAAGCATAAATGGGGAGGTAATCCGGGTGATTTGTATCCCTCTTTTGAAAAGTTTTACGAGATTTATTTCCCTTACAACGAGCTTTTGTGGAGCAGGTATGCACGCAAAGAGATCAGTAAAGATGAGCTGAAGATAGACAGACTCCGTTATGTACTCTCTTCTTTGTACGAGTATAGCGATGAGGATTATCTGAATATTCATGACGAGTATTTCTCCATAGCCAATACGAAAGATAAGCTTTTGCCTTATGCCGTTGAGGTTGTCAGGGAGTTGCATCGCTCTTATCCCGTCGTTGTTATAAGTAACGGCTTTGTGGAGGTACAGTACAATAAACTGGCTCGTGCAGGTCTTACTCCATATGTGGATCATATGGTTCTTTCGGAAGAAGTAGGGATAAGTAAACCATTCAAGCCTATTTTTGCGAAAGCGTTATCACTTGTACACTGCAAGCCGAACGAGGCTGTGATGATCGGTGATGCTTGGGAAACGGATATAGAAGGGGCGTTACGTTCCGGTATTCATCCTATTTGGCTCAAGCATGATGCTTCTACCATGACTCCGGAAGCAGGGGCAGAGGTAGTAGAGATAGCATCTCTGCAAGAGGTTCAAGCTGCCATCAAGAAGATTAACATGCGTTTGTTGCAACATCATACTTCGGTTCGTTTTCCGAGTAAGAGCAAGATAAAAACGATAATATAGTATTATGACTCAGAAAAAAAGAAAGACACTGAAGCAACGGGTAGCGCAGACGCTATTGAATTGGCTTGGTTGGAAGGCTCTTATTCCGGATTCCCGTCCTCCCAAGAGCGTTATTTGCGTAGCTCCGCATACCAGTAATCTTGACTTTATAATAGGCAAGCTCTACCATAATTATACCGGAGTCGGAAGCCACTTTATGATGAAAAAAGAGTGGTTTGTATTTCCTTTAGGTTATATTTTTAGGGCTATGGGAGGCATTCCGATAGATAGAAAGCAGAAGACATCCTTAGTGGATCAGGTTGCCGAAACCATACAAAAGGCAGACAGTTTCCATTTGGGAGTTACACCGGAGGGTACTCGCTCCAATGTTTCAAAGTGGAAGACCGGATTTTACTATATGGCACTAAAGGCAGGAGTACCTATTGAGCTTGCAAAAATAGACTATGGACGAAAAGAGGTGGGTATCTTTGAGCTCTTTCATCTTACGGGGAATGCAGAGGAAGATATAGCCTACATTCGTTCCCGATATACCCGAGACATGGCACGTGTGCCCGAATATTTCTGCGAAGGGTAATGCAGAGATACGCTAACAGATAATATCAGCAACTTTTATGAAATCCATCACATACAAGAGCGAACCGCAGGAGGAGTTGAATGTAGCCATTGTGCAGATCTCTCTGCACCATCTCAATCCTGCCGAAAACGCACATATCATAGATATACTCCTTAAAGACTTGGAGCCTATAGAGGATGATCCTATAGACCTGATCGTACTACCCGAAATGTGGAATACGGGATATGTCACCGGGGAAGAGAAGATAAATCCGGAATGGTTCCACGAAAGCGTAGAGTGGATGAAGCAGAAAGCTGTGTACTATAGCGCAGCTATCTTCGGCTCCATGATTTATATAGAGAATGATATCCGCACCAATAGAGGAGTATGGGTCTATCCGAACGGAGAGGTATTGTACTATGATAAAATGCACCTCTTCGGTCCGGGTGGTGAAGCCAAGCACTTCTCTTCCGGTTCGGAACGTCTGTTGGTAGAGTATAAGGGTTGGAAACTTTTCCCTATAATCTGTTACGATCTTCGCTTTCCCGTATGGTGCAGATGGACCAAACAGCACGACTACGATGCAATGATATGTGTAGCGAGCTGGCCACAAGCACGTCGTTCTCCATGGAAAGCGCTTCTTAGGGCCAGAGCATCCGAGAACCTCTGTTACGTATTGGCTTGCAACCGTGTGGGTGTCGATAGTTACAGACAGGTATATAGCGGAGACAGCCGTATCATAGACCCCAAACTCTCTTTGGTAAAGAAACTCAATAAGGGAGAGATAGGCATACTGCTCGGACGAATAGAAAAGAGACAAGTAACCGAGTTGCGCAAGAAGTTCCCCGTTTTGGAGGATGCGGATAACTTCACGCTACATATCTAAACGAGTAGAAAAGGCATACAGAGGATGATACTGAACTATATTTGGATCGGTTTTTTCGTTCTTGCCTTTGTCGTCAGCCTTGTCAAGCTGATATTTACAGGGGATGTGGAGACTTTGAATGAAGTTTCTAAAGCCCTTTTCAGCAGTGCCACCACGGCATTTGAGCTTGCTCTCGGTCTTGCCGGAATATTGACGCTCTGGATGGGACTACTGAAAGTAGGCGAAAAGAGCGGTATGGTCTCTGCGTTGGCACGGGGTACATATCCGTTTTTCAGAGTGTTGTTCCCCTCTCTTCCTAAGGATCATCCTGCTTTGGGAACTATCATGCTCAACTTTTCTGCCAATCTTTTGGGGATAGACAATGCCGCTACGCCTCTCGGATTGGAGACGATGAAGCATCTGCAGAAAGAGAACAGCGCCACGCCCGATCGCATCTCCGATGCCATGATAATGTTTCTCTGTATCAATGCTTCCGGACTAACGCTTATCCCCATCTCTATCCTGATGTACAGGACAACCATGGGAGCTGCCGTCCCTACCGATGTCTTCATTCCGATATTCATTGCCACGGCAGCCAGTACCCTGTTTGCGATAGGAGCCGTGGCTTATAAGCAGAAAATCTCTCTGCTTCAACGTGCATTTCTGATACCCGTTCTTATCCTTTTATCTGCCATTGCTCTCAACTTTATCCCATGGGGAGGAAGTGGTGAAGTGAGTGGCGACTCTCTCCAAAAGGTTTCATCTCTCATTGCCAACGGCATCATATTTTTTGTTGTTGTCGCATTTCTCGTCTATGGATTATGGAAAAAGATGAACGTCTTCTCTGTCTTCATAGAGGGAGCAAAGGATGGATTCAAAACAGCAGTCAATATCGTACCATATCTTGTAGCCATTCTCGTGGGAGTGGCTGTATTTAGAGCCTCCGGCGGAATGGATTATATCGTTTCCGGCATAGAGGCTCTTTTTCGTTTCTTCGGCTTACCGAGCGATTGGGTAGGTGCGCTTCCCACCATGCTGATGAAGCCTCTTAGCGGAAGCGGAGCGCGCGGACTGATGATAGATGCCATGCAAAGCTATGGTCCCGACTCCTTTATCGGACGTCTTGCCTGTATGTGTCAAGGAGCATCAGACACCACATTTTACATCATAGCACTCTATGCCGGAAGTGTTGCTATACGGAACACACGTTATACGCTTAG
>JAUMWS010000051.1 GCA_030529525.1 Porphyromonas sp.
TGATCTCCTCTTCCTTTCTGATTCTGATTATTAGGATTAGGACTTCCCTTTTTCTGCCCTCCCCTTGTCTCTTTTGTTTGGTTTTCAGGAGAAGTTATATCTACTTTCTGCTTGCCTATTCTCTTGCGTTTTTTCTTTTCTGAGCTTGCATCAGTATCTCCGCCTTCTTTACCTTTTTTCTTCTTATTCCTCTGACCTGCACTTGAATATCCTTCTATTGTAGAAAGATCTATCTTACCCAAAATTTTAATTCCGGATGCTTGAGGTTCCGCCGGAGAAAAGAGAGATTCTTCTTTCTTCTCTTCTACAACTTGAATCTTCTTTTCAGGAACAGGAGTGGGTTTAACCACCTGTTTTGTATCTTCCTTTTTCTCCTTAACAGGAGTTTCGGGTGTAGTCTTTTTATCCACAGATATTTGAATCTCTTCAGATTTAGGCTTCTCCACAGCCATTTTAGGTTTTATATCAGCCTCTTTCATCACTGGCTTAGATGGCTCTTTCTTCTCCACAGAAGAAGTAGAAACAGGCTCCGGAGTCTCTTTTTTCTTCTCTACAACAGCAGGTTCAAGCTTTTTATCTTCCTTAGCTTCAGGTGCTTCAGAAACGACCTTTTTATTCTCCTCACTCTTTGGCTCCTCTTTTGAAGGGTGGCTACCGGACAAGTCTATTGAGCCCTTAGATACAATCTTGGGTCTCAAATCTTCCGGTACAGAAGCTTTGATCACTTCTTCTTTCTTTTTGGGAGATTCCGCGGGAGTGGACTTATGCTCTCCTCTTGCGTTCTCTTTTGAAACACCAGAGGCATCACTTTTATTAGCTTTTGAGGTCGTATATTTTCGTATAAGGTCATCTTTTTCCTCTTGAGAAAGAGATTTTCCCAGCTCTTTTACGCATGCAATTCCCTCTTCAGCTGAAACGCGTGTATTGGGTCCGTAATCTTCCACGACGCCCTTCTTTTGCAAGAACTCGACTACGGTATTGACTCCGACCTTTATATCTCGACTAATATTTATGATCTTTATATTTGGCATATTGCTGATACTCTCTCTTTTATTTCGTTAAATCCATCCCTTTATATCTCCACAGGTGTAAAACACCCTAAGCAAACAGAAGGAGTTTACAGTTTTTCCTCCTCTTCCGAAGCTTCTTCTACCTCAGGTTTCTCTTCCACCGGTGAAGAAGAAGACGCTACATCCTGTTCAAACTCCGATCGAAGGACTTCCAATACAAAGTCTATCGTATCTTCTTCAAGGTCGGTTACGCGGATAAGCTCTTCTCTGCTCTTATTGAGTACAGACTTGGCAGTATCGCATCCCACGCTCTTCAACAGGTCTATTACCCATGGTTCTATTTCGTCATCAAACTCTTCAAGATAGATATCTTCTTCATCTACGCTATCGGCGTCATCTCTAAAGATATCAATCTCATGTCCTAAGAGTTGAGAAGCGAGTTTGATATTTGCACCTCCCCGACCGATAGCCAAAGAGATTTGATCCTGCTTCAAATAAACCTCTATATGATCGTTCTCTTCATTGACATGATATGATGCAATCTTCGCCGGGCTTAAAGCACGCTGAATAAAAAGTCCGAGATTGGACGTATACTGTATTACATCTATACTCTCATTCTGTAGCTCTCTCACTATACCGTGAATACGGCTACCCTTAACACCAACGCAAGCACCAACAGGGTCTATTCTATCATCAAAAGACTCTACTGCAATCTTTGCTCGCTCTCCCGGAATTCTAGCTACACGACGAATGGTAATGA
This sequence comes from Porphyromonas sp., assembly GCA_030529525.1. GTDB lineage: Bacteria > Bacteroidota > Bacteroidia > Bacteroidales > Porphyromonadaceae > Porphyromonas_A. The sequence goes on from JAUMWS010000051.1 coordinate 1,771, forward strand.
GCTCGTCCGCAATCTCAGGCACTTCCAGTTCGAAAAGAGCCTTTAGGAAATCATTAGATGTTCTGGAAAGTATAATCTTCGGATTGTTGTTATTGTTCTCAACCCTCTCTATAATAGCTCTTACACTATCACCCTTTTTGATTCGGTCTCTGGGAATAAGATATTGCTTGGGAAGAATAAGTTCGTTACCATCGTAGTCCAATAGCAGAACCTCTTTCTTCCACACCTGATACACTTCCGCAGTGATAATTTGCCCTACCCTCTTGATATAATCTCCATAGAGAGCATCCTTTTGCAATTCTAATATCTTAGAAGTCAATGTCTGGCGAAGATTCAATATAGCACGGCGTCCAAAGTCTTCAAAGTAAACCTGATCTGTCAGTTCTTCTCCCAACTCGGTATCCGGGTCCAACTCCAATGCTTCCGATAGTTCTACCTGGGTCATAGGATTAGTGGCTTGTCCATCTTCGACAACCTCTCTGTTTCTCCAAATTTCCAAGTCTCCCTTCTCCGGATTGATGATGACGTCAAAATTGCTATCAGAGCCAAACATCTTAGCTATAACGTTACGAAACGACTCTTCCAAAACCTTCACCAAGGTTTCACGGTCGATATTCTTTAGACTCTTAAACTCCGAGAAAGAGTCTATCATGCTCATCGTCTCTTTTTTCTTAGCCATACTTCTTGCGTACTGTTATGTATATGTGTGTTATATTTTTCTGCCTTTTACTTGAACGGTATGATATACTTCGTCCACTTTATCTCTTCCAAAGGGAAATCTATCCTCTCGGTATAAGCTTTCTTGCGCTTGTCCCCTTCTTTTTTTAGCATTTCCGTAACTTCCACAGCAACCACATTGCCATCAAAAGAGACAAGAATACCTTTTTTCTTCTGTCCGTTTTTCAAGAGGACTTCTACTGTCTCTCCCAAAAACTTCTGGTACTGCAACGGATGACGAAGCGGATCTGTAAGCACAGGAGAACCGACTTCGAGTTCAAAATCTTCCACCTCACGGTCGAGCCCTTTCTCCACGTATTTGCTCAATGCAACGCATTCATCTATGGAGACACCATCCATATGATCAAACTCTATGGATATTGCATTGCCGGGGCGAACAGAGACTTCCACGAGAAAGTACTCTTTCCCGCTATCCTCTATAAAACGTTCGGCCAATCCGATAACCTCTTGCTTATCTATCATTTTTCAGCACTTATATTTTGGATCAGAGCTCTTTCTCTGAAATATTTTTTGAACAAAAACGAAGGAGAAGGCATACGCCCCCTCCTTCCATTCCGTTTGCAAATATAAGCATAATTATCCAGATTATAGGCTTATCCGTATAAATTTAGACTTAAAAAGTGCATATAATACTCTATAAACCCCCTCACAAAAAGATTTTAAGGCAATAAAAAAGTAAGCTAAACGCCTATAGAGTTAAAAATCAAGGCTTAACTTGCAGAAATTATGCTTTGAACCAGAGAGAGCAAAACACGATTTCTGCAAACCAAGCCTTGATGTATATTTCTTATCACTTTAAGTGCAAAGATTTAACGTGAATAAGAAACTTTTTGAACACGTTGAAGTCATTGCTCTTCAGTGTAGAGGTCTTAAAATACTTGTCTATAGTCCTGAAATGCAAGTGTAAGCTTAAACCAATTTGGATATCCACTCTTCCCTATCTCCCGGCAGCAAATCTATCGGAGCTATTTCTGGAAGAGTATAACAACCGGAAGACAACCTTTGGGTTGCTCGTGCACATGCAACTAATATCTGAGAAGTAAGAGCCGGATTATTGATTCGCATAGAAAAGTCGAGCAGCTGATTGTGCGTGGAACCACTTACACCTTTTCTGCTCATTGCCACTCCGTGCCCCACGTCTTTGAGTTCGGGAACAGAGTTTACAGCCATAACGTGCGTCTCATCATGAGCAAAATAGGGGTCTGCCTTTATAGAAGCGGAGACCTGCTCCAAGCTATACCCTTCTTCCAATTCGATATAAACCATTCGACGATGTACGGAAGTCCCAAGGGGAATAGTCATAGAGAGCGCATCCTTCACCCCCGGTATCGCTTTTGCAGCGACAGAGTGACCCATACTCATACCCGGTCCGAAATTGGTATAAGTAACCCCATGTGGAACCATAGCCTGCATCAGTACACGTACAACACTATCGCTTCCGGGATCCCAACCGGCTGCCGTAATAGCTACTCTTCCTGCTTTTTTCGCCTCTTCGCCTAAAGTGCGTCGAAGAGAGACTATCTGATCGTGTATGTCGAAGCTGTCTACGGTAGATATACCCAGCTTTAATGCTTTTATTGCCTCCTGTTCGACCAAGCGTGTTGGGGAAGCAATGATAGCGACATCTACATCCGGAATTTGTTCTAAAGAGGAGACCACTTTGTAAGATTTCAACTCATCGGGGATGTCGTTCGGATTACGTCTTACAACACCTCGAAGTTCGCAATCCGAAGATGCCTTTATAGCTTCCAAGGCATATCGTCCTATATTTCCGTATCCTACTATTGCTATCCCTATCTTATTGCTCTTCATCCTTCAAATCTTTTTATCTTGCACTCTGTATATCAGCTCTGAAAGTTTTCTCTTCGGCACAACATGTCTTCTTTTTTCGTCCCTATAGTATTTGATGCATTCTCCCGGATCTATATCTTTGATCACTACCTCTTCCACAGGCTTGCCTACTGCCACAATGGAGATCAACTTCATTTCGTCCGGCAAAGCCAGAATTTCGGATATTGTGGCTGCATTGTAGCTTTGAAAGATACAGCATCCGTAGCCATCATTCACAACCGAAAGCGTTATGGCAGACAGCTGTAATCCGTCATCTAATCGAACTGTGGAGGTGAGAGACGTATCCAATAACTGAGCAATATATGCGGTAGGACGTTCGCCCTCTTCAGGTCCATCCCACTCCGGAAGGTAACCTGCCCACTTCACGGTGGCTGTAAGAGCATTGCATGCTTCTACATCTGTTACGATGATATACTTAATCGGTTGAAGATTTCTCCCCGATGCACAGTATCGGGCAGCTTCAATCCATTTTTCAATCTCTGTACTATCGATCTTTTTCGATTCGTCGAAACGTCTGTAAGATCTATTTCGACGGAATAAATTTTTTAAGTCTTCCATGAGAGCAAAGGTACAAAAAGCGTATTCTTTTTTGCTATTTGCGCTTTTCCATAATCAATAAAAATGTAAATTTGCTGTGAGTCGGGCCCAATGGGCAGAAGATGAAATAATGAACCCTAATCTTTTACTCAAACTATTTGACATCCTATGAATCATTGCAGAAACATTTATCACATCCTTTCCCTCCTTCTACTTTCCACTCTGATTGGAGCATGTACATCTGAGAATGAAGGCAAAACAGTAGACCCGAACTATGAAAAAATCGGATATTATGGGAAAGTAAAATCTGTAAAAAGTACTCTTTACTACATGAATAAAGACTCCGTTTGGGCCTCTCAATCGGATTACAATTTCAAAGAGTTTGATCAAGAAGGAAGGCTTACAAGTGAAGGTATAAGAAGTAACAATAATATTACAAGAAGTAAATGCCAATACCAATATGATGAGAATGGCAAACGCTCCGGCTATTCTTTCTCACAACAACTGGGAGGCTCCTATAATGGCACCTATAAGTATGACCCCGAAACCGGACTGCTTATGGAAGAGTTGTGTATGAGTCGGAAAACGAATGACAACTTCGATGCTAAAAGCGACGAGAAGCTAGCCCATGAAGAGTCTGTTTCCAAGAAAGAGACTTATGTTTACGATAGTAAAAACAATCTTGTAGAGAAACACTGCTACCAAAATCAGGATAAAAAACCGAGCTATCAGAAGTATGCTTACGCCTATGACGAGCAAAACAGAGTGATAGAAGAAATTACATTTATAAAGGAGAGCAAAACAGAGCCGGATAGTAAAAAGAGCTACAAATACGACAGCAAAGGCAGAGTGATAGAAGAGATAGAAGAAAGACTTCTCAGCAAACTGGACTCTTCTCCGGAAAAAGTGAGAATTAGCCGAAGATACGACAGAAAGGGAAATATTGTAGAAGAGACCAGAGAGGAGAAAGGACAAAGACATACAACATCCTATACATATACCTATAAAGCAGGAAAGATAATAGAAGAGACAAGGATAACAAGCGAGGGAGAAAAACGTATCACTGAACATGAAGATAATGGCAACACCACAGTTACAAACTATGAAAATGGAAAAGTCGTGATGAAAGCCATTACCAAACGTGATAAGTATGGTAATCTGGAAGAGATAATGGAGTATCATTTGAATGAAAGCAACGGCAAGCTGGAACCTCAATATCTGCTCCTTTACGAGATTGAATACTACGAATAGGCTGTAATACCGCCCATCGAAAAACCTTATCATTGTTGTTCCTTGGAACGGTCATTCTATTTTTAGGAACGGGTAATACCAAGAGGTTGAAGTTTATTGCCTATCTTTGTATTCGGATATGCGAAGAAAATAGGAGAGCGAGCAGATAACTTGAATGGTTATTTGCTCTGCTGTTTCGTTCATTTTTGTATATCCTGCGGGATTGACCTTTTTTATTTGGATAAATGCCGCTCGGATAAAAGAGTAAAATGTAAAATAACACAACACATATATGGAGATAAAAGACCTAAAAGAACAGGAGAGAATCAGGAGAGAGAGTCTTCAACAAATTATAGATTTGGGTATAGACCCTTATCCGGCAGAAGAGTTTCCCGTAAATGCCTATGCAGATGAAATAAAAAGCTCTTTCAAAGACGAACCGGAAGATGCGCCAAAACGTATGGTGTACGTGGCCGGACGTATCATGGGGCGTAGAATTATGGGAAAAGCAGGCTTCTGTGAACTTCAAGATTCTACAGGTCGGATCCAACTTTACATTACAAGAGACGACATTTGCCCCGGTGAAGATAAAGAGTTGTACAATACACTTTTTAAAAAGCTGTTGGATATAGGAGACTTTATAGGAGTCTACGGCTATGTTTTTCGTACGAAGATGGGAGAAATTTCTATCCACGTACAGGAGCTGAAACTTCTTTCCAAAAGCCTTCGTCCCCTTCCGGTAGTTAAGACAAAGGATGATCAGGTATTTGATAGCTTTAGCGATCCGGAACAACGTTATCGCCAACGCTATGTAGACCTTGTTGTAAATGCAGGAGTGAAAGATATCTTTATCAAGCGAACTAAGATATTTAATGCCATGAGAGACTTCTTTAACGCTCGTGGCTGGCTGGAAGTAGATACTCCCGTACTTCAACCAATACCGGGAGGCGCTGCGGCAAGACCATTTATCACGCACCACAATACACTGGATATTCCTCTTTATCTGCGTATAGCAAACGAATTGTATCTGAAGAGGCTTATTGTTGGCGGGTTCGATGGAGTCTATGAATTTTCTCGCAATTTCCGTAACGAAGGTATGGACCGCACCCATAACCCGGAATTTACGGCGATGGAGATCTATGTCGCTTACAAGGATTACAACTGGATGATGAACATGACCGAACAGCTCCTTGAATATATAGCAATGGAGGTATTGGGTACGACCAAGACTACAATCGGATCTACTGAAATAGATTTCAAAGCTCCTTATAAGAGAATCTCCATGAGAGATGCTATCTTGGAACACACCGGATTTGATATTTACAATAAGAGCGAAGATGAAATCCGCCAAGCTTGCAAGGATATGCACATAGATGTGGATAACACTATGGGTAAAGGGAAAATGATAGATGAAATCTTTGGAGAAAAGTGCGAAAAGCACTACATTCAACCAACCTTTATCACAGACTATCCGATAGAGATGTCTCCTCTTACTAAGAAGCACAGAAGTATTCCCGGTGTTACGGAGCGATTTGAGCTTATGGTAAATGGTAAAGAAATTGCCAATGCATATAGCGAATTGAATGACCCGATAGACCAGCTGGAGAGATTTGAAGATCAGTTGAAGCTATCCCAGAAAGGAGACGATGAGGCAATGTTTATAGATAAAGACTTTGTCCGTGCCTTGGAGTATGGAATGCCTCCAACAAGTGGAATGGGAATAGGAATGGATCGTCTGGTTATGTTTCTCACAGGACAGGAGAGCATACAAGAGGTGTTGTTCTTCCCACAGATGCGTCCAAGAAAGGATATTTAAGCAAATAGTAGTATTGACTATATCCTTAGGGATATTAAAATATAGAAACATCGTATGGTACAAGCCCAATCTACTGCAGACGGCAGAGCTATCGACACTTCCGGTCTTAAAGCATCAAACTGGTCTCCCGGCCGTATAGGCTTATTGGGTAGTGGAAGTTGGGCTACGGCTTTGGCTAAGATATTGCTCCAAAATGCAGAAGAGATAAACTGGTACTTCAGATTTAAGGATACTGTAAAGCAGTTTATCCATGAAGGACATAACCCGAATTATCTATCCAGTGTAAGGTTTGAAACAGATAGGATAAACTTCTATACGGATGTTGAAGAACTAATCGAAAATTCCGATACGATTATCCTGATAACTCCCTCCCCTTACGTACGCCCGCTTTTAAGCAAAATAAAAAAGGCCAATACGGAAGGAAAGTTTTTTCTTAATGCAATCAAGGGGATTGTTCCGGAAGACAATGTACTTATTTCGGACTATCTACACGAGGAACTTGAAATTCCAATAGACTATATTGGAGCGATAGGAGGGCCATGTCATGCCGAAGAAGTAGCAATGGATAGGCTTTCATATCTTACCATAGCTTGTAGCGATAAACAAAAAGCCGAACAACTCAAACTCTGCGTAGCAAGTAAAAACATTCTCTGTTCCATAAACACGGACGTTGTAGGAGTTGAATATGCAAGTGTCTTAAAGAATGTCTATGCGATAGCATCGGGTATCTGCAGCGGAATGAAGTTTGGTGATAACTTCCAAGCCGTATTGATTTCAAATGCTGTACGAGAAATGAAAGACTTCGTAGACATGGTGCATCAAGAAGAGAGAGACATAGCGGACTCTGTATACCTTGGAGACCTTTTGGTAACAGCTTATTCTCGTTTTAGCCGTAACAGAACTTTTGGGTCAATGATCGGAAAAGGATATTCTGTAAAACAAGCGCAACTGGAAATGGAAATGGTAGCAGAAGGATACTATGGAGCAAAGTGTGTACACGAAGTATCCAAACGTTTTAGAGCAAATCTACCGATAATGGAAGCTGTCTATAGAATACTTTACGAGAAAGTATCACCCAAAGATGCTATAGCAGACTTGACAAAACAATTTATTTAAGTATAGACCAAACAAAAGATGAAGATTGAGATAACAGGAGCATTCTATAATGCAGAAATAGAGAATAAATACAAGGAACTTATCCCATTGGCTCAGTCTGCCAATGAAACTCTTGAGAGCGGAACCGGAAAAGGGAATGACTTTTTAGGTTGGCTCTCATTGCCTGAAGAGATATCCGGGCAAGATTTGAAGCAGATACAATCCGTTGCAGATATGCTTCGTAACGATTGTGAGTTTGTCGTCGCAATCGGAATCGGAGGCTCTTATCTTGGTACAAAAGCAGTGGTAGAAGCTCTTCAAGATAGCTTTGCTACTTTTAAATCCAAGAGTGACGCAACCCTACTTTATGCCGGAAATCATATTTCAGAAGACTATTTATTCGAACTTATAGAGCTTCTGAGAGGTAGAAGATTTGGCATTATCAATATTTCCAAAAGTGGAACAACAACCGAACCTGCTATTGCATTCCGCCTTCTTAAAGAGCTTCTTGAAGAACAAGAAGGCAAAGAATTTGCGACCAAACATATTGTTGCCATCACTGATAGTAGCAAAGGAGCTCTTCGTAAATTGGCAGATGAAGAAGGGTATACAAGTTTTATAATTCCTGACAACGTAGGCGGAAGATTCTCTGTACTTACTCCCTGCGGATTGCTCCCTATAGCGGTTGCGGGATTTGATATTGCAAAGTTGGTACGTGGGGCTAAAGAGATGATGCTTCAAACCTCTTCAAAAACTGTTGGAGAAGAGAATATCTCTGTTCGTTATGCTGCTATCAGAAATGCCCTTTACCAAAGTGGAAAGAAGATAGAAATTCTTGCAAACTATCATCCTAAGATGCACTTCATTGGAGAGTGGTGGAAACAGCTATTCGGAGAAAGTGAAGGAAAGGATCTCAAAGGAATATTCAATGCTGCGGTAGATCTAACAACAGATCTTCACTCTATGGGACAATGGATACAAGAAGGAGAGAGAATAATCTTTGAGACTGTATTGAGCATCGCTAATCCTAAGCATAAAGTTACCATCCCGGCAGATAAAGAAAATCTTGATGGTCTTAACTATATTGCAGGAAAACGTGTAGATGAAGTAAATAAAAAAGCAGAAGAAGGAACTATTTTAGCTCACAAAGACGGTGGTGTTCCTGTTATCAGAATAGAACTTCCTTCTTTGGATGAGTTTTCTTTAGGGCAACTCTTCTATTTCTTTGAAAGATCTGTCGGTATCAGTGGATATCTCCTTGGAGTAAATCCTTTTGATCAACCGGGAGTAGAAGCATACAAAAGCAATATGTTTGCCCTTTTGAACAAACCGGGTCACGAAGAAGCTTCAGCAGCTATACAAAAAAGACTTAATGCCTGATGGCTCTAAATCGTAAAACTGAAAGATGAACAGACCCAATATCCCCTATAATACAGCTCTTAAGAAACTGACCATTCCGGAATACGGACGAGCTATCCAGAGTATGCTGGATGTTTGTATGAGATTGTCAAATAGAATAGAGAGGCTAAAATGTGCGGAGTACATTGTCTCTCTTATGGCAAGAAGAAAAGGAATAAAAGCAGACGATACAGAAAATATCAAAGTATTATGGGATCATTTGTATGCCATGTCCGGATTCAAGTTGGACATAGACTTTCCCGTTGATGTTCGTAGCGAGGAAGATGCTAAGTTTAATCCCGACAAGATTCCATATCACTACAATCTTCCAAGATACCGTCACTATGGGCACGGGATAGAGAAAATGATACATATATCTACGCTAACAGAAGATCCGGATCTTCGAAAACAAAGAGAGTGTATCACAGCCATACAGATGAAAAAAGCGTATGTAACCTGGAATAAAGGTGAAGTACAAAACGAAAAGATCTTTAAAGACTTGCACGAAATGTCCGATGGAAAGATCTATTTGGACGAATTCGACTGCATACTTCCTGATGTAGCCCCTCTATCCTCTTCCGATAAGCACAAACAGAAGAAAAAGGGGAAGCAACAGCGCAAATAATATCTCTTTGGTGTTCCTGGACATCAAAGAGTTTGAAACCAAAGATATCTTTAACTATTAAAACCAAGTATTGTATGTCCTCATTTATCATCGAAGGCGGGCACCAACTCCGCGGAGAAATCATTCCCCAAGGTGCAAAGAATGAAGCGTTACAGGTAATATCCGCAACACTTCTCACGAAAGAAGAAGTCATCATCGAAAATATTCCGGACATCGTAGACGTCAAGAATCTGATAGCTCTCCTCATAGATCTCGGAGTCAATGTTCGCAAACTTGGTGTCGATACGTATAGCTTTATTGCAGAAGATATCAACTTAGAGTTTGCGTACTCAAAAGAGTTTTTGGATAAAACCTCTACTCTTCGCGGTTCTGTACTTATATTGGGTCCACTACTCGCCCGATTCGGACGTGCCGTAATAGCCAAACCGGGAGGAGATAAGATTGGAAGACGAAGACTGGATACACACTTTGAAGGTTTTATTAAGCTGGGAGCAGATTTCCAATTCAATCAAGACAAAGACCTTTTCAGCATCCATGCAGAGCGTCTTCAAGGTACTTACATGCTCTTAGACGAAGCATCTGTTACGGGAACAGCTAATATAGTAATGGCTTCCGTTATGGCAGAAGGCACTACGACCATCTATAATGCGGCATGTGAGCCTTATCTGCAACAGTTGTGCAAGATGCTTGTCAGAATGGGGGCAAAAATAGAGGGCATCGGTAGTAATCTTTTAACGATACATGGCGTAACCTCACTTAACGGCACTACCCACAGAATGCTTCCGGACATGATTGAAGTAGGTAGCTTTATCGGTATGGCTGCCATGACGCACTCGGATCTGACGATCAAAGACACGGCAATACGTGAACTGGGAATCATTCCCAATCAGTTTAGACGCTTAGGTATAAAAATAGAAGAGAAAGGAGATGATCTTTACATCCCGTCTCAGGACATCTACGAGATAGAAAGCTTTATGGATGGATCTATTATGACCATTGCAGATGCTCCTTGGCCGGGACTTACTCCGGACCTTTTAAGTGTCTTTTTGGTTGTAGCCACACAGGCAAGAGGTAGCGTGCTTATCCATCAGAAAATGTTCGAAAGCCGTCTGTTCTTTGTGGACAAACTTATAGATATGGGGGCACAAATTATTCTCTGTGACCCGCATAGGGCAACGGTAATAGGATTAGCCGAAAGTAATAAACTCAGAGCTACAAATATGGTATCGCCCGATATTCGTGCGGGTATTGCTATGCTTATCGCTGCGATGTCTGCTAACGGAATCAGCCGAATAGACAACATCAATCAGATAGATAGAGGTTATCAAAACATAGAGCAGAGACTCAATTCCGTTGGAGCCAACATACAGCGGATATAGTATAGATTTATGCGAAATCTTTTTCCTAAAGCTTACAAGCAGATAGGTACTTGCGTACAAACTCACGGCACTCAGGGAGAGCTTGCTCTGCAGTTGCTTTCAGAGAGTTTTCTACGTATAGAGCCTGAGTTCGTCTTCGTCAAGAAAGATGGATGTATGATTCCCTACCCTTTCTCCCAGAGTCGGGGAAACAAAGGGAAATATATCCTGTCTATTGGTTTTGTCTCCTCTATGGCAGAAGCGGAGAAGCTTGTTGGTCTTCCTTTCTATATAGACCAAAAGGAATGGGACTCTTATTTGGCGGAGATTGGAGAAGAGGACGCACTTATTGAGGATGATTTGATTGGTTTTACCATTATTGATTCCAATCTTAAGAGTGGTATCGGCCGTATAGTAGGTGTTATGATGATTGCAGAAAACCCTCTTTTTGAAGTGGAGACTCTATCTGAAACCTCTGAAAAAGGTGATACATTTTACATCCCAATAGTTGAGGAGTGGATAACCAATATAGACGAAACTAAAAAAGAAATCGAAATGTCTCTTCCGGAAGGGCTTATATAGCTCATCCGGAAGAGATTCTATTTTATTGCTAAAGAGAGTATTATCTCTCTTTTTTCTCAAACATTTATGCACCCGCCCTGCTTTAAGCTACCAGCGGTGTGCATATTTTTTTGTTTAGATTCGTACAGAAAATGCTTTTATCACTGTAAATAAAGAGCTTAAATCTTTTTGTTTTCCAAAATCAAGCCTTGACAACTAAACATCAGGCTTCGATTTATACGATTTAAGGCATGATGTGTGGAAATCAAAGCTTGACCACCAAATCTGAACCGGTTAAGAAATACTATTAGACAGATTAAAGCCCTCTTATAATAGTGAATATTAAACCTTTATTATGCTCCCTCTAAGAAATAAACATCCATGTGTCTTGGAGCACAGATAAGTATTCACTATACCCTCTCCGACTCCTTCCCCATCCTTTTACTTTCTAAATTTTTCTTGTCTCTTTTTTAAGTGTGGTTTTATGGGAAATGATTTCTATCCGGAGTAGCCGATTATCGTAGCATAATCGTAATAAAGTATTCATAGCTTCTTTGCTATTCATACAAATAAAAATGCCTAAATTTGATAGAGTAACTGAAATAAAATAATCAATTTCTATGAATTCAGATTCCCAAATTATATTAGCGATTTTTAGCGGTAAGGATAGACCCGGAGTTACAGCCGGTATCACTTCCATTTTGGCTAACCACGAAGCAACCATCTTGGACATTGGTCAGGCAGATATTCACAGCCATCTCAGTCTTGGTGTTATGTTCCTGACAGAAGAACATCGCTCAGGCAATATCCTTAAAGACCTCTTGTTCAAAGCAAATGAGATGAATATTCACGTCAATTTTACGCCTGTAGAGATCGAAGACTACAATCACTGGGTCAGCATGCAGGGTAAAAACCGATATATCATCACCATTCTTGCCAAGAGAATTACCGCAGATATGGTCGGTAAGATTACAGATGCTATCGCTAAACAGGATATGAATATTGATAATATCAAGCGTCTTACGGGTCGTATACCTCTTGAAGAGAGGGAAAGAGTACCAAAGGCAAGTATAGAAATCTCTGTTCGTGGAACACCTAAAGACCTTGGAGCTCTTCAGAAACAGTTCATGGATATTTCCGCAAATCTTGGTATAGATATCTCTTTCCAGCAGGAGAGTATGTTCCGAAGAATGCGTCGCCTCATCTGCTTCGATATGGACTCCACACTCATAGAAACCGAAGTAATAGACGA
>JAUMWS010000052.1 GCA_030529525.1 Porphyromonas sp.
GGAAAGTACTAAAGGTTTCAAGCGGAAGTTATAAAGCTATCTTTGAGAAACTCCGAAAGAACTCTCAGAATCCCTCTTTGGAAAACTCTCGGAGCAAGAAATTGCTCAATCCTCTCTAATTGGCTAATTTTGCAAAAGGAAATCGGAACCCTGTTTTGAGGAGCCGAAAAATAGAGAAAAAGAATTCAAATTCTACACCATGCAGATATCAGAAATAGGAGCTAATGCGCTCATCGAAAGGCTTACAGCACTCTTCCCCGAGTCCGATACTCGGGACGACGCTGCTCTCTTCGAGCTGAAAGGGACAGGCGTTACCTCTACACATCTCATGCTGGAGGGGGTGCATTTCGACCTTCGCTATATGCCTGTGCATCATTTGGGGTATAAGGCGGTGGCGACGACGCTTTCCAATCTGGCAGCCATGAACGCCACACCGACGCATATATCGGTTGCCATCGGTGTTACGGCACAGTGGGAGGTGGAAGATTTGGAGACGCTTTATAAGGGGATTCGTATTGCAGCGGAGCGTTTTGGTGTGAAACTTCTTGGAGGAGACACCGCTCCGTCTGTTGCAGGATTTACTATTGCTGTCACCGCTATTGGTTATGCAGACCCGGAAAAGGTGGTCCGCCGTAAAGGTGCAGCGCCCAACGATCTCATTTGTGTCTCAGGAAATCTCGGAGCAGCCTATATGGGACTGAAAGCATTGGAGCGTGAGCAGGAAGCTTATGACGGTAGTAGCGACTACAAACACGATTTGGGTGGTCGTACTTATCTTTTGGAGCGTCAGCTTACACCTCAGCCTCGTTTCGATATTCTGGATATGCTCTCTCTCGCAGGCGTGAAGCCGACCTCCATGATAGACATCACGAAAGGTATCGCAAGAGATCTGCTCACACTCTCTCAAGCATCGGGCGTGGGAATGAAGCTCTATGAAGAGCGCCTTCCCATAGATTACGAGACAGCTTCCATGGCGGAAGAGATCGGGATCAATGTCTTTTCGGCTGCACTTTATGGCGGGGAAGATTATGAGTTGCTCTTTACCGTACCTTTAGGGTTAAAGGATGTAATGGAGCAGATGGAAGGCATTGCCATCGTTGGTTATGCCACAGAAGCCGCTGCTCCGGCGCTACTCGTGACTCAAGATGGAAGAGAAGTGGAGCTGAAAGAACAAGAGTAACGACAGTTGATATATGGATAAAGTACGTGTGCGCATCGTGCGCAAAACTCCCAACAGCCTACCCGAATACAGCACTTTAGACTCGGCGGGAATGGACGTAAGAGCCAATATCGAAGAGGCTGTTACGCTTCAACCTCTCGAAAGAAAGCTTATCCCCACGGGGCTGTTCATCGAACTTCCACGCGGATACGAGGCACAGATGCGTCCCAGAAGCGGTCTTGCTCTCAAGCATGGTATTTCGCTCGTCAATACACCCGGCACGATAGATGCCGATTACAGAGGTGAGATCGGAATTATCCTCATCAATCTCTCTCAGGAACTGTATACGCTCCAGCCGGGAGAGCGGATTTGTCAGATGGTTGTAGCCCCTTACACGAGAGTGGAATGGGATGAGGTGGAGAGTCTGGCACAGTCGGAAAGAGGCGCCGGCGGATTTGGACACACAGGTAAAGAGTAACAAATAAAACAGAGACTTATGTCTAAGGAGAAGATATCCCGGATAGGCCTTCCGGAACTCTACTATTCTCTTCAGGGATATACGAAAGAGAAATTTTTCAAAGACCTTACAGCCGGTATCATTGTTGCTATCGTGGCACTTCCTCTTGCTATTGCTTTCGGTATAGCAAGCGGTGTAAGTCCGACAGAAGGTATTATCACTGCCATTCTCGGAGGTTTTATCGTATCTGCCTTAGGTGGTTCTACCGTGCAGATAGGCGGACCGACGGGGGCTTTTATCGTAATCGTCTTCGGGATTATTCAGGAGTTTGGTATCGCCGGACTCGCTGTGGCTACCGTTATGGCAGGAGTAATGCTGATGCTGCTTGGGTTCCTGCGTCTCGGGACAGTGATTCGCTTTATCCCTTATCCCATTATTCTTGGCTTTACGGCAGGTATCGCGGTAACAATCTTCACTACTCAGGTCAAGGATATACTTGGTCTGCAAATAGAAAATATCCCCGGAGATTTCATCGGGAAGTGGCAAACTTACTTTGCTCATCTCGATACGTGGAATCCGTGGTCGCTTCTCTTTACCGTGTTGGCTGTGCTGACCATTGTTTATGCTCCTAAAATACATAAGCAGATACCGGGTTCGCTTTTGGCTTTGGTCGTTCTGACTCTTGGCGGATATGCTCTTACAACCTTTGGAGTGGCGAATGCGCCTGCCACTATAGGCGATCATTTCACTTTCACATCGGGCTTGCCGGAGTTCCAGTCTCTGGATCTCAGCGTGGCTACACTCAAAAAGCTTCTTCCGTCAGCCTTTACCATTGCCATGCTGGGTGCTATTGAGAGTTTGCTCTCAGCCTCTGTGGCGGATGGTGTTACCGGTGCTCGTCATAACTCCAATGTAGAATTGATAGCTCAAGGAGCCGCTAATATCGTAGTGCCTTTCTTCGGAGGTATTCCCGTGACAGGCGCAATAGCACGCACGATGACCAATATCAACAACGGCGGACGTACCCCAATAGCCGGTATTGTACATGCAGTCATGCTGCTTGCCATTCTTCTTTTCCTTGGTCCTCTTACTGCTTATATCCCATTGGCTGCACTTGCAGGAGTTTTGGTGATAGTATCTTATAATATGAGCGGTTGGCGCTCTTGTGTGGCTATTTTTAAGGGACCGAAGAGCGATATCATCGTACTTTTGGTAACATTCTTCCTTACTGTTCTGATAGACCTGACGGTTGCAATCGAGATAGGAATGCTTCTTGCGGTACTGCTCTTTATGCGAAGACTGCAAAAGGCTACCGGTATCATCAGGCACGACAAGCAGTTCGATACGCTCTCTCATTCGGATACAGACCGTAAGGAGGTCTTGGATATTCCGGACGGAGTGGACGTTTACGAGATTGCAGGTCCGTTCTTCTTCGGAATGGCAAACAGCTTCGACGAAACGATGCGTCAGGTGCATCACAAACCCACAGCCCGAATCGTCCGTATGCGAAGAGTGCCTTTCGTGGACAGTACGGCGCTTCACAACCTCAGCATGATGGCTGATTTTCATAAGAAACAAGGTATTCATCTCGTACTTTCCGGTGTGCAGCCCGAAGTGTACAAGGAGTTGGAACAGTCCGGACTGCTGGACGAGCTTGGACGTGAGAACGTCTGCGACAATATATATAAAGCATTAGAGAGAGTGAGATAGGCTCTCCGTAACAAACTGAATGAAGATAGGAAACATAGATTTAGGGGTATATCCGCTGCTTTTAGCCCCGATGGAGGATGTTACAGACTCCTCTTTTCGCCACATGTGCAAGGAGTTTGGAGCAGCCATGGTATATACCGAATTTGTCTCAGCCGATGCATTGATACGAGATATCAAGAGCTCGGTGAGCAAGATGCAGGTACAAGATAGCGAACGTCCCGTAGCCATACAGATTTATGGACGAGATGTAGAGACCATGGTGGAGGCGGCAAAGATATGCGAAGAAGCCAATCCGGACATTATAGACATCAACTTCGGCTGTCCCGTAAAGAAGATAGCCGGAAAGGGTTGCGGTTCCGGAATGCTTCGGAATATCCCTCTGCTTTTGGAAATCACCTCGTCGGTGGTAAAAGCGGTATCTCTTCCGGTGACGGTAAAGACACGTCTGGGATGGGATTTGGAGAATATTATCATAGAAGATTTAGCAGAAAAGATACAAGATGCAGGCGCCGCCGCACTTACGATTCATGGACGTACCAGAAGCCAGATGTACACAGGAGAGGCAGACTGGAAACCGATTGGTCGTGTAAAGGCAAACCCTCGTATCTCTATCCCGATTATCGGTAACGGAGACGTAGTATCCGGTAAAGATGCGCTTCGACGCTTTCGGGAGACCGGTGTAGATGCCGTAATGGTAGGGCGAGCAAGTATAGGCCGTCCGTGGTGCTTTGAAGAGATGCGTGCCGTGCTGGATGGTAAAGAGCCGGAGGCGCATCACTTCTCATGGTACATAGATATTCTCAAACGCCAGATAGAGGAGAGCATCCGCAAGACGGACGAACGCCGGGGCATCTTGCACGTTCGGAGGCATCTTGCAGCCACGCCTCTGTTCAAGGGGATACCGGACTTTAAGCAGACTCGCATAGATATGTTGAGAGCTGCTTCCAAGGAGGGGCTGTTCGGCATATTGGATAACATTCCGCTCAGGTTCGATCTCTCATCTGTCGTAGTCAATCCGGACTTGAAATAAAAAGCTTTATAGTTTTTCAAAAGAAGCTTCCATCGGCTCATTTGCCGGTGGAAGCTTTTATTTTGACGGGGATAAAACTCTCTTTGTCCATGTTTATAAAATCCGTTTAACCTGTTTAGAGTCCAAAATCAAGGCCTTATTTGCAGCATTCAAGCCTCGATTTCTATGAGTCAAACCTTGAAATCTACGCTTCACGCTTCTATTTCCAAAACCATAAAGCTTTAGAGAAAGTTTTGATCGTATTCAAGCAGTTTTATAGACGGGTTAAGCACTTCTTAGGAAGCGGAACTACAAACATTGTATGCGAATGCAGTGTGAAAAGGGTCGCTTATAATCCTATTTTTAGTCTTTTACGCTTTTGATCTAAATATTATCATATATAAATATATTTCCTATGGAAAATATTTATACCTTTGCAAAAAATAATACGTAAAAGGAATACAATACCGTTCAAATCATGAAGTATGTAATAGTAGGCGGGGTAGCAGGAGGAGCTACAGCAGCAGCCCGACTCAGAAGATTAGATGAACACGCAGAGATCGTGTTGTTTGAAAAAGGAAAATATATCTCTTATGCCAACTGTGGTCTACCCTACTACATCGGCGGAGTAATAGAGGAAAGAGATCGGCTATTCGTACATACGCCGGAATCTTTTGCCGAAATGCTCCACTTGGATGTCCGTGTAGAGAGCGAGGTGCTTCGTATAGACCGCTCAGCGAAAGAGGTGGAAGTGCGTTGTGCAGATGGTTCTACCTATATGGAGAAGTACGACAAGCTGCTTCTTTCTCCCGGTGCACTTCCCGTGGTGCCACCGCTTCCCGGCATAGACAATCCCGGTATATTTACGCTCCGTAACGTGGAAGATACGGACGCCATGAAGCAGTATCTCGATACCCATAAGGTGAAAAAAGCGGTAGTTGTCGGGGGCGGATTTATCGGATTGGAGATGGCAGAGAATCTTCATACCCGTCATATAGAGGTTTCGGTCGTGGAGATGGCTCCTCAGGTAATGGCTCCGATAGACTTCTCACTGGCTTCCATCGTTCATGCGCACATGAAGCAGAAAGGTGTCGGACTCTATTTGGGAAAAGCCGTTACCGGCATCAAGAAAGATGGCGAAGAGCATAGCATGAAAGTGTTGCTCGACTCCGGAGAAGAGCTTCAAGCGGATCTGATCATTCTCTCCATAGGGGTGCGCCCAAATACTAAACTTGCTGTGGATGCAGGTTTGGAGATAGGTGAAGCAAGAGGTATCAAGGTTAATGAGCATCTTCAAACCTCCGATCCCGACATCTTTGCCGTGGGAGACGCCATCGAGTTTGCACATCCGATTACAGGAAAGAGTTGGACAAACTACCTTGCCGGACCTGCAAACAGACAGGCTCGTATAGTAGCCGGAAACATGAGCGGACTCCAACAACGTACATACGAAGGTGCCATCGGTACGGCAATAGCCAAGGTATTCGACCTTACAGTAGCCTCTACCGGACTTCCTGCAAAGGCTCTGAAGAGAGAGGGATTGCCCTATAAGACAGCTACCGTACAGCCCAACAGCCATGCCGGATACTATCCCAATGCGTTCCCATTGACGTTGAAGATTGTGTTCCATCCCGAAACGGGTCGTCTCTACGGCGCTCAGTGTGTGGGTGTTGCAGGTGTGGATAAGAGGATAGACTCTATCGCCCAAATCATCAAGTACAACGGAACTATAGAAGATCTGATGAATACGGAACAGGCATACGCACCTCCATTCTCATCTGCCAAGGATCCGGTTGCACTTGCAGGGTATGTAGCGGAAAATATCATTTCGGGCAAGATGAAGCCGATCTACTGGCGAGATATGCAGGCAGCAGATCCGGAGAAAGTCTCTATCGTGGACGTTCGTCCGAAAGAGGCGTTCGATGTGGCTCATATACCGGGTGCCGTTCATATCCCATTGGAGGAAATTCGTACAAGACATCATGAAATACCAAGAGATAAACCGGTCTATATCTACTGTACGGTAGGTTTCAGAGGTTATCTCAGCTCCAATATCCTGATCCAAAACGGATTTAAGGATGTCTATAATCTGGTAGGAGGATACAGGCTTTACTCTGTTGTGGTGGCAGACCATAGCTCTAAGGCGAAAACTCCGACTGCTTCATCTCAGAACTCTGGCTCGGATATCGCTCCGGTGATACAGATAGATGCTTGCGGATTGGCTTGCCCCGGTCCTATCTTGAAGCTTAAACAGTCCATAGATAAAATAAACATCGGAGAGCGTTTGTCTATTGCATCTACCGATCCGGGCTTTTCGCGCGATGCGCAAGCGTGGTGCAACACCACCGGACACACCCTTATCTCAAAGGAGACTACGGGAGGAAAATTTGTGGTAACGGTAGAAAAGACTGCTTGCAAAGAGGAGGGAACCTGCGTCAGCAACACTCCTGCAAAGGGTAAGACCTTTATCTTATTCAGCGACAGTCTGGACAAAGCGTTGGCGACATTCGTTCTGGCAAATGGTGCAGCCGCTACGGGACAGAAGGTAACAATCTTCTTCACGTTCTGGGGACTGAATGCCATAAAACGCCGTACCTCTTCAAAGGTAGAAAAAGACTTCTGGGGACGAATGTTCGGATACATGATGCCGAAAACCAGTAAAGGGCTCGGACTCTCCAAGATGAATATGGGAGGATTGGGAGCAAAGATGATGCGCTTCGTAATGAAGAAGAGACACGTGGACTCTTTGGAGAGTATGCGTACTCAGGCTCTTGAGAACGGAGTGGAGTTTATAGCTTGTCAGATGTCTATGGATGTCATGGGAGTGGATCGCAGAGAACTGATAGAGGAGGTCTCCATAGGCGGTGTGGCTACTTACATGAACCGTGCAGACGATGCCAACATCAATCTATTCATCTAACTTTACGTTTCTTGAAATTTTACTCTCATAGGAATAGATTGTTATGGAGAATGTGAAGTGTATATGCCTTATGAGGGAGCTGATGATCTCTATTCGGGACTTGGAGCAGCAGCTGATAGAGTCTGCGCACTGCGATCTGAACCAAGCGATGTCGCTTTGTGTCATAGCAGGAGAGTCTGTTTCCGCTTCTGAGGTTTCGTCCCGTATAGGTCTGCTTCCGGCGCATACCTCAAAGTTGCTGTCGGCGGTAGAGGATAGGGGCTGGATCGAACGGCGACTGGGGCGGGAAGATAAACGGAAAATCTTCTTTACCCTCACTCGCAAAGGAGAGCAAAAACTGGCAGAAATCAAGAGCTTAAACCTTACCATTCCGGAGCTGTTACAGCCTCTGTTTGAGGGAGCTGAGGTATAAACTTCTATAATAATCACGCAGACAGCGTACCATTCGGGTATAGAGATAAAAAATCTATCTCTTGACACCGGGGTGGTACGCTGTCTCTTTTATATGAAAATCGAGGGGTAAAGAGGGGATTTTCGGTGTCGTTTTTCGGAGTGCCCGCTTTGTGCCCGAAAGGGATGCTCTTTTATGTGTAAATATATGAGAACAAAGGGGAGAGCCTATTTGGTCATAACCAATTTTTTTCTTTATTTTGCAGGTCTATTGAGTTCGGTCGACACTTTTTGTATATCAGGAGAAAAAAGCCTTCTCGACCGGCTATGTATATGATAGTACGTGCGAAATAGTTTTTAAATATAGTATACTTTATTAATGGCTAAAGTGATTAAAATTAAAAAGGGCTTGGACATCAACATTGTTGGCAAGCCCCAAGAGGTTGAGGTGCCCGCGCAGCTATCCACAACCTACGGCGTGGTGCCGGACCATTATCCGGGTCTGTTGCCCAAGCTGGAGGTGAAAGTGGGAGACAGCGTACTCGCCGGAACACCCGTTCTATTCCACAAAAGTTATCCGGAAGTAAAGATCGTATCGCCTGTTAGCGGTAAAGTCGTTGCCATAAACAGAGGAGACAAACGTAAGATCTTAAGCGTGGAGATTGCTCCGGGAGAGAGTCTGGAGTATGCTCCGTTCTCTGTGGATGTGAAAGGCAAGAGCAGAGAGGAGTTGCTGCAGCTGTTTCTTTCGAGTGGTATGTTTGCCCTTTTGCGTCAGCGTCCTTATGACTACCTCCCGAATCCAACCATTATCCCTCGTGATATTTTCGTTACTGCAAAGGTAACAGCTCCGCTTACTCCTAAAGCACAGACGCTTTTCGGAGACAGAGTGGAGGATATTCAAGCCGGTATAGATGCACTGGCAAAGCTTACATCCGGAAAGGTTTACGTGGGTATTCCTGCCGGTTCGGGCTTCAAGTTTTCCAACTGTGAGGTGATAGAGGTTGCAGGTCCACACCCTGCGGGTAATGTGGGCGTGCTTATCAACCGTACCGTTCCGGTAAATAAAGGAGAGACTGTCTGGACAGTTTCTGCATCCGAACTTGCGATCATCGGAAAGTTTTTACGCACAGGAAAGACCGACTTCTCCAAGAAGATAGGTATCGCAGGAGAGTGTGTGGCAACAAGAGGTATTGCCAACGTTATATGCGGTGCCAATGTGGCTGAGCTGGTAAAAGATAAACTCGTAAACGACACTACCAAGAAGCGCATCATAGATGGAGATGTTCTTACGGGTACTATGCTGACAGACGAATATACCTTTATGAGTCCCTTCTCAAAGGTTGTTTCTGTTATTCCCGAAGGAGATGACACCCACGAAATGTTCGGTTGGGCTGCTCCCGGATTTAATAAATACAGCGTATCGAAATCCTATCCGGCATTCCTTATGGGTAAGAAAGAGTTCAGCTTCGATGCCCGTATTCGTGGAGGTCGCAGAGCACTTATCGTGTCCGGAGAGTATGATAAAGTGTTCCCAATGGATATCTATCCGGAATACCTTGTTCGTGCCATTGTCTCTTTCGATATAGACAAAATGGAAGAGAGAGGTATCTATGAAGTGGCTCCGGAAGACTTCGCTCTTTGCGAGTTTGTAGATACATCGAAACTCGAATTGCAGTATCTCGTGCGCCGTGCATTGGATATGCTCTATAAAGAAATGAATTGATAACACCTCCCTAATACAGACAATACATTGAACGCGTTAAGAAAATATATCGACAAGATAAAGCCGAACTTTGAAAAGGGAGGCAAGTTATCTATGTTTCATTCTGTCTTCGATGGTTTGGAAACATTCTTCTTCGTGCCTTCTACCACGTCCAGAAGAGGAGTACATATCCATGACGCCATGGACTCTAAGCGAACCATGACCGTCGTACTCGTGGCTCTTATGCCGGCTCTACTCTTCGGGATGTACAACTTAGGCTATCAGCACTATCTGGCTATCGGAGAACAGGCAGGCTTTTGGACAATGTTCCTGTACGGTCTTCTTGCCATTCTGCCTAAAATCATAGTGGCTTACGTCGCCGGACTTGGTACGGAATTTATTTTTGCACAGATACGTGGACACGAAGTGGCAGAAGGGTTCTTGGTAACAGGTTTCCTTATTCCTCTCATCGTTCCTGTAGAGACACCGCTCTGGATGATTGCCGTTGCCACTATCATTGCAGTGGTATTCGCCAAAGAAGCATTCGGAGGTACCGGGTACAATATCTTTAATATAGCACTCGTTACACGTGCGATCCTCTTCTTTGCTTATCCGGCAGCAATGTCCGGTAATGAAGTGTTCGTCAGAACCGGTTCTACCTTCGATCTTGGTGGCGGTACACCTGTAGATACATTCTCCGGTGCTACTCCTTTGGGACAGATAGCAGGTATGGCGAAAGAGCAAGGTCTGCAACCCGTAACGGATGTGGTAGGCAATACGCTCTCTTCTTGGGACTATTTCCTTGGCCTTATACCGGGTTCCATCGGTGAAACATCTACTTTGGCTATCCTCATCGGAGCGGTGATACTCATCGCTACAGGTATTGCAAGCTGGAAGATTATCTGCTCTATCTTCTTGGGCGGATTTGCTACGGCATTCTTGTTCAACCTTAGTGGAGCCACTGCCGGAATGCAGGTATCTGCTTTGGATCACCTGCTCCTTGGTGGTTTTGCCTTTGGTGCAGTGTTTATGGCAACAGACCCGGTAACTGCGACAAGAACAGAGTTGGGTAAATGGATCTACGGTTTACTCATCGGATTCTTTGCTATCGTTATCCGTCTTCTACAGCCCGGTTATCCGGAAGGAATGATGATGGCAATCTTGCTTATGAACGCATTTGCTCCGCTGATAGACTACTACGTGGTGGATGCCAACGTGAAAAAGAGAACACGTAGAGCCGCTGCCGCCAACTCCGGGAAAGCAGCATAAGTAATCACCTCACTTAACAGATAAAAGGATATGAATAGAAATAGCAATTCTTATACTATTATATATGCAGCCGTGATGGTGATTCTTGTCGCTGTCGGACTCGCGTACACATCGCAAAGTCTGAAAGGAAGACAAACTGCCAACGCCAATATAGATAAGATGCAGCAGATACTGAAGTCTATCAAAGTACCTGCTACGGCGCAGAATGCACAGGCAGAGTATGGCAAATATATCAAGGAAGCATTCCTCGTAAGAACGAATGGTGAAAAAGTAGAAGGCTCGGACGGAACAGGCGTAAAGGATCCTGCTTTCTCTGCAGACTTTGCAAAGGTCATTCGTGAAGGCGAAAAAGGAGAGTTTCCTGTGTTCGTCGCAGAGGTCGATGGTGTAAAGAAGTATATCTTAGCCATGAGCGGTGCAGGTCTTTGGGGGCCTGTTTGGGGCTTTATCTCTATCAACGACGACACCACAACGATATATGGCGTAGACTTCAGCCACCAAGGGGAGACTCCCGGACTTGGTGCACAGATCGTGGAACCGTTCTTCACTTCGGCATTTGAAGGTAAGACCATCTTTTCCGAAGGTGCTTTCGCTCCTGTACAGGTCGTTAAAGGAGGAAGCAAGTTGCCGAACGGAGTGGATGCCATAAGCGGTAGTACGCTTACTTCCAACGGTGTCAACAACATGATCTACGACAGTATAAAGATGTACCAAGAGTTCCTTAAAAGCAATAAATAAACCAGTGTCATGGCATTACTAAGTAAAAAGAATAAAGAAATCCTGATAGGTCCGCTCAGTAAGAACAACCCCGTTGTGGTTCAGATGCTGGGTGTCTGCTCTGCTTTGGCGGTAACATCAAAGCTTGAGCCTTCTCTTGTTATGGCAATTTCGGTAACGGTGGTTATTGCTTTTGCCAACGTGATAATATCGCTGCTTCGTAACACTATACCGAACCGTATTCGTATCATCGTTCAGCTCGTTGTTGTGGCTACGCTGGTAACCATAGTAAGTGAAGTGTTGAAGGCATTTGCTTATGATGTGAACAAGCAGCTTTCTGTCTTTGTCGGTCTTATCATTACCAACTGTATCTTGATGGGTCGTCTCGAAGCGTTTGCTCTTGGCAACAAGCCGGGTGCATCCTTCCTCGACGGTATCGGAAACGGATTGGGATATGGTATTATCCTTGTCATTGTAGGTTTCTTCCGTGAACTGTTCGGCTCGGGAACACTGCTTGGTTATCAGGTCGTCCCGGACGCATTTTACGAGATGGGATATGTAAACAACGGTTTGATGATTTTGCCTCCTATGGCACTTATCATCGTGGCACTTGTGATATGGGTACACAGATCTCGTATACCGGAGTTACAAGAAAAATAACCGAACGTAATAGTGTAATAATTAAGACATAAACAGAGACACAATGGAATATATAAGTTTATTTGTACAGTCCATCTTTGTAGACAACATGGTATTTGCATACTTCCTTGGTATGTGTTCTTATCTGGCTGTCTCCAAGAATGTAAAGACCTCTTTGGGGTTGGGAGTAGCTGTTACGTTTATCCTCACTTGTACGCTTCCTCTCAACTATCTGTTGGAGAACTACGTACTGAAAGAAGGAGCTTTGGCTTGGTTAGGCCCTGAATTTGCAGACGTCAATCTCAGCTTCTTGAGTCTTATCCTCTTCATTGCGATCATCGCTTCGTTCACACAGCTTGTGGAGATGATCGTAGAGCGTTTCAGCCCATCTTTATACGCATCGTTGGGTATCTTCCTGCCTCTTATCGCGGTGAACTGTGCCATCCTTGGCGGATCACTTTTCATGCAACAGAGAGAGTTTGCCAATATCGGTCTTGCCACCACATACGGTTTCGGTTCCGGTATCGGATGGTTGTTGGCAATCATTGGCATGGCTGCCATTCGTGAGAAGATTGCTTACTCGGACATTCCCAAGCCCTTGCGTGGGTTGGGTATTACGTTCATCATCACGGCTCTCATGGGTATCGCTTTCATGAGTTTCTCGGGTATCAAGCTATCGTAAGAGGTCATTACAAAAAGTCTAACAAAAATAAAAGCAAACATCATAATGTTATTTTTAGCAATAAATGGAGCTGCAATCGGAGCCAGTGTCGTGGTATTCCTTGTAGTTACCCTTCTGCTTGTAGCGCTTCTTTTGGTGGCCAAAGCAAAACTTCTGCCTTCGGGAGATGTCAAGCTCACCGTTAATGAAGAAAAAGAGTTTGATGTACCCATCGGGGGGACACTTCTCAACACACTTCAAGGCGAAGGCATTTATCTTTCATCCGCTTGTGGTGGCGGAGGTTCGTGCGGACAGTGCCGTTGTCGGGTTGTAGAAGGCGGAGGAGAGATTCTGCCTACGGAAGTGGGTTTCTTCTCTCGCAAGGAGATCAAAGACCATTGGCGACTCTCTTGCCAAACGAAAGTAAAAGAGAATATGCAGGTTGTGGTACCTGAAGAAGTTTTCGGAGTGAAAGAGTGGGAGTGTACCGTTGTTTCCAATAATAACGTTGCCTCTTTCATCAAAGAGTTTGTGGTGAAACTTCCGGAGGGCGAAGTGCTCAACTTCAAGAGCGGATCCTATGCTCAGATCAAGATACCGAAATACAACATAAAGTTTGCGGACATGGTTGTCGGAGACCGTTTCAAGGGAGAGTGGGACAAGTTCAAGCTTTGGCCTCTTGAAGCATCGAACGACGAAGAGACCATCCGCGCGTATTCTATGGCGAACTATCCCGCAGAGGGAAATATCATCACACTGAACGTACGTATAGCAACACCTCCGTTCGATCGCAATACCGGAACATGGGCTGCGGGCATCAAGCCGGGTATTGCATCATCGTACATCTTCAGCCTCAAGCCGGGCGACAAAGTGATGATGTCCGGACCTTACGGGGATTTCCACATACAAGACACGAATGCCGAGATGCTTTACATCGGTGGTGGTGCGGGAATGGCTCCGCTCCGAGCGCAGGTGTTGGATCTCTTCAAGACGCTTAAGACCGGAAGAAAAGTCTCTTACTGGTACGGAGCGCGTTCGAAGAATGAGATCTTCTACGAGGAAGATTTCCGTGAGATAGAGCGTGAGTTCCCGAACTTCTCATTCCACATCGCATTGTCCGATCCGCTTCCGGAGGACAATTGGACGGGATACACCGGCTTCATTCACCAAGTTATTCTTGACAACTACCTTGCCAACCATGAGGCGCCGGAAGATATCGAATACTACATGTGCGGTCCCGGTCCTATGGCGAATGCCGTCAAGGGCATGCTCGACAGCTTGGGCGTTCCTCGCGAACAGCTTTACTTCGACGACTTTGGTTAATCTTCCTTAATAAAAAGAGCAAACATAAAGAGTGCGGTCTCCGAAATAAGCCATTTTGGAGACCGCATTTTTTTGTTTCATCTCCCTTTCCGGAGCTGTTCGCATGGGGGAGAAGTCGCTCTTTTTACGACTCCGTTTTCGTTATCGGATCGGTATCGGAGAAGAGAGGCATAACTATCTGAAAAATAGAGAGTAACTCTCCTTCTTTTTCTCTCTTCGAGGACGTCTGAATTTTTGTACCTAAGAAAAAATATTTT
>JAUMWS010000053.1:0-4454 GCA_030529525.1 Porphyromonas sp.
TAGAGAATATATTTTTACGCCTTTTCTTTTATCTAAAAACGAAATCCGATAGATGTTTGCAGAACAGAGGCAAAAAAGACATTTGCAACTACCTGTTCTAGGCCCGAAACGGAATCAGGAAACATCACATTTATCGTAGGACGAATATAGAATTTCTTATATCTGAGCTCATATCCCCCTCCGGCATTAAGGTAGTAGAAATAAAAATTGCTAACCTTCCAATTTCCTACACTTGTCTCGATTACATTCGGAGATTCTGCATGTAGGCCTTTTAGCATCAAGAGGTTTGCTCCGGCATTTACAAAAAAGCTTCCACTCCAACCATTGGGATTCCCTTTATGCCCGGAAAAATAGTATCGGTATTGTGGAGAAAACTGTCCGACAAGTATCGGAAACATAAGTCCTCCGGTAGCAGACACCCCTGCCATGTGACGTTCTCCGAATGTAGTGTACAGCCCGCCATTCAAAGAGAAGAGCCCGACTCCTACTTCTCCCTTAATCCCAACCTGTGCGTTACTTTTACCATAACAGCAAAACAGCAATACCAATGCAGAAAACACTCCTAAAAAACTCCTTTTCATACTCTTATTAATTATTCGTTTGTAAAAAATTTCTTCCCTTTATCGGTAAAGAAAAGAAATATCCGCACTGCTCGAACAGCGATCCCATTCAAACATCGAGGGCGAAGATAGGTATTATTCTTCCATAAAACATCCTTCGTGAATATTCTTCTCGGATAAAGAAACAGAACAAACGATGGCAAGGATTTGAAAATTCCTATCTTTGTACTCCGCAATAAAGTGGCTATGAACGCAGTAGAAAGAAAAAGAGAAATATATAAGGTAACACTTATAGGTGCCATAGGCAACGTGATACTACCCGTGATAAAAGGGGTTATAGGGGTTTTGACCGGTTCCGGAGCCTTGATAGCGGATGCAGTACACTCTGCCACGGACCTTGTTACAGATGCTGTGGTGCTCTTCTGTACCCGAATAGCAGCCAAGCCGTCTGACGATGACCACGCTTACGGACATGGGAAATATGAGGTCATAGCCTCGGCGATCATATCACTTTCTCTCCTTGTGGTCGGGGCCTTTATCCTTGCAAAGAGTGTGGAGATACTCTACCGCTTCTTTGCAGAAGGGGTTATGATAGCGCAACCGGGTGCAATAGCCATTTGGGCTGCCTTGATTTCCATTTTGGCTAAAGAGGTTTTGTTCAGATACACCATCCGAGTAGCCCGAAAAGTGAACAGCGAGGCGGTCAAAGCCAATGCGTGGCATCATAGAAGCGATGCCCTTTCGTCCGTGGGGGTATTTATTGGTCTTTCCGCCGCCTATTTTCTTGGAGAAGGGGCAAGATTTATGGAACCTCTCTCCGCCATCTTCGTTGCGGTGCTTATCATAAAGGTTGGGATGGAAATCGGAATGAATGCTCTGAGAGAACTTTCAGAAAAAGCTCTTCCTGTGGAGACTGAAAGGGAGATTTTGGAGATAGTGGAGCGTGTCGAAGGAGTCTTTAACCCTCACAATCTACGCACGAGAAAAGTAGGACAGAGGATAGCCATAGAAGTGGATATAATGGTAGATGGTCAGATGACGGTAGAGCGTTCTCACTGCCTGACCGAGCTTGTGGAAGCTACTCTCCGCAAAAGGTATGGAGAGGAGACCCATATCGTCATCCATGTAGAACCAAACAAGCCATCGGTAGACAACAAATACGAGAGAGAGTATGAGAGCAGGCGAAACGTCTGATATGCTTCCATGGCTCGAAAAAGAGCGAATAGAGGCAGGATGCGATGAGGCAGGAAGAGGCGCACTGGCAGGTCCGGTAGTGGCTGCGAGTGTGGTGTGGCTTCCGGAGAATCCTCATCTGTTCAAGCTACTCTCTCAGCTGAACGACTCCAAACAGCTTTCCGGCAAACAGAGAGAACAGCTCTTCGACCAAATCTGCTCCTGCTCCGATGCCTATGCAATCTCCGAAATTGACCCGGATACCATAGACCGCATCAACATCTACAAAGCTTCCTGCCTTGCCATGAGCAGAGCCGCAGATGCTTTAGCCCTCACTCCCGACCACTTATTGATAGACGGCAACAGGTTTGTACCTTTTACCACCATCCCCTATACGTGCCTGGTCAAAGGAGATGCTCGCTTTGCATCCATTGCCTCTGCCTCCATTCTTGCAAAAGTATATCGGGATCGCCTGATGCAGAAGAGCCACGAGCTGTATCCGGAGTATGGGTTTAATAAACATGTAGGATACCCGACTCCCTTTCATAAGGCAATGATCAAAGAGAAGGGGCTGTCTCCCATACACAGAAAAAGCTATAAGCCGTGTATGCAGGAGCTTCCTTTTCTGTCAGACTAACACCAAAGAGAATCATGATATTCCTTCCATCTTCCACCATACCCTCCATTCTTTACATCTCCTCTCTACTGATGGGAGAGAGTGTCGCCGTATTCATAGACGAACCGTATAGCAAACAGAGCTACCGAAACAGGTTCGACATCTATGGTGCAACCGGCAGAATGAGTATCTCCGTGCCTGTCGAAAAATACTCCAATCCGGCTCCGCCTACTGCTCTTATCAGCATCAGCGAGCATGGAGAGTGGAGACGTGTGGCAGAGCAGAGCCTCAGATCCGCCTACAGCTCCTCCCCTTATTACGAGTATTATGAGGAGGAGATTTTGAGATTGCTCTACAATCCCACTCCGCTATTGGTGGACTACAACGAGGCTTGGCTCAACTGGATCTGTGGCGAATGGCACATACCTGCCCCGATACATGTTCCGGAAGATGAAAATGTATCCAATGGTAAACATCTTCAAATCCTCTGCGACAGACAGATCACCAAGCATCCACCAATCGTTTTTCCGCACTACTACCAGACTTTCGGTGGTCAGCACGGCTTTTTGCCCAATCTCTCCTCCATAGATCTGCTGTGCAACTTAGGGCCTGAAGGGATACTCACCTTGAAAGAGACCGCCCAAAAGTGGAAGAGATACCTCCAGTTGTAATCTCACTTCCTCCTTTCTCCTCTCCGTTCTGCACTTGCAGCCAAAGACGGATTCCGTCCCCCAAATTATCCCGAACACACATCTCCTTGCCGGCATGGAGATCTATTCTCCACATCCTCCTTCCAATCCCCCTTTCCGGAAGAGATTTTTATATATTCCATCCCTGTCGTCCACGCTTCTGTTTCCTCTCTCTATTTCACTCGAAGCTCCTCTTTTGAGAGGGTCGCCGAATTGTTAAATCGGGGCAATTTTATTAACATCAATTTCGACACCTGTTCATCAAAAACGATAAACAAGCATATTCTTTCGGCTTAACGTGTTTAATTTTTCAATGAACCCGTTTACACATTTCATTTAACCCGTTTACCGAATTCAATAAACGGGTTTAGCCAAAACACTTTATCTGCTGATTATCAGCCGTTTCCACAAATAAGCCTTTTTTGAGAAAGATTTGTGGGCAAAATTGAGTTAAGGAATATTTACTCCCAACACTGCTGTTTTTCAAATTTATTAACGCGAAAACGGCGCATCAAACCGACTCGTCGTCAAAAATTTTCAAATTCGCAATTTCTCCATATCGAATTGATTATAAACCCACTACCCGAAAACGACTTCCCAAAAATCCGAAAAACAAAGTCGAAGACGGCTCTCCCGAAACCATTTTTCGGGATTTCATTTTTATATAAAAGCTCCCGCCCCACAAAGTGGGAGTAAGCGGCGAAAAGGCTCTTTTCAAAAAGAGAATCGAGACAAACAAATGTTTATGAGAAAAGCGATATATTCGGAGTTATACAAAACGACACCAAAGCTCCGATTTTTATTCTTATCTTTGTTCAGATAAGAGCTTACGCCAAATATTTATGTCCGAAAAGGCACAACAACCTACACCCCCATCCGAAACAATCGAAGAAGCACAAGAAAAAGAGACTTCTTTGCAAGAAAATCTGCAAACCCCTCCAAAAAAGAAGAAAAGAGGTTTATGGATTCGTCTGATCTTGTGGATAGTAGGCTTTTTTCTCCTCTTGCCATTTTTCCTTACAGCTCTTTTCTATATTCCCGGCGTACAGCAGTTTTCGGCAAGAGTCGCTTCCGAACAGCTCTCTCCCTTATTGGGCATAGACCTGAGCATCGGGAGCTTCCGAATCAAATTCCCTGCACAAATCCACTTGTCGGATGTCTTTGCCGTAGATCCTGAGAGCAAAGACACACTTGCCTCTCTGAAAAGAGTGGATGTAGATATACCTATCGCGCTTCTTCTGAGTGGAGACATCCCCATCTCTATGCTCGAACTGGACTCTCTGCGTATACACATGCCTATCGTGGATAGTGTATTGAGAGCGGACGGATACGTGCACCAACTGCGGGGAAGCGGTCTGAAAATAAGGCTGAAAGATCAACGCATACACGCCGGCGACTTAGAACTCAACGGTGCAG
>JAUMWS010000053.1:4464-14194 GCA_030529525.1 Porphyromonas sp.
CACTCCGAAAGATACCACTCCGGTCAACTGGCTCATTACGGTGAAAGACATAAACATACAGGACGTACGCTATAGCATGAGTATGGGTAGCGATACCATCTTTCTCTCCACCTGTGTAGATAAAGCCGTCGTGAGAGGAGTATCGGCAGATATCGGAAGAATGTCCTATAATGTGCAGTCTGCCTTCATCAACGGGTCTATAGATGCCCTTCAACCGGTGCAAGACGTGGAGTTTCTCGCTCTTCCTTGGCAAATAAATGTAAGAGGACAGTTCCTATACTACGACACGCTGAACATTAAGGGCAGCATCGCCGAAGCTCGCTTCAAATGCGCTAACCTTTGGGAGATAAAAGATCTGAAAGCAGAAGTGGAGATAGATGAGCAGAGAGTAAACGTCCAAGAGCTTGCAATCGAACTTCCCAAGAGCTTTATAGGTGGAGCTGTATCCGTGCCTATGCGAAAATGGATGCCCGACTCTGTCGGAAATGTCTCTCTTTTCCTTTTTGGAGAACTCTATCCGGAAGAGGCTGCATTCATTCTTCCAAAAAGTTTGTCTATCCCTTCCAATCCGATAAAACTTCGTATAGATGCGGCAGGAGATATAGACAAAAGAATCCGGCTCGATGGAAAGATAGATGCAGAAGAGGTAGCTTCTGTTCTAATAAAAGGCTCAGGCGTCTATCTTCTGAATGAAAACACCAGAAACGCCAATGTTAAGGTGGAAGTGGAAACCAAGCCACAACTCATGGAGTATCTGGAAAAGATGGGGCTGACCAATGAAAGATGGACTATTCCAAGCGGAGTATCCCTACTTGCGGATGCCATATACCATAGGAACAATATAGATCTTAAGGCTTCGCTTCAAACACCGAGAGGATCGCTTGAAGCAACAGGAATTTACGGATTGAAGTCCGAACGTTTTGAGCTTGAAACCCGTACGAACAGACTTTCGGTACAGCAATTCTTACCAAAAGATACAATCG
Organism: Porphyromonas sp.; assembly: GCA_030529525.1. GTDB lineage: Bacteria > Bacteroidota > Bacteroidia > Bacteroidales > Porphyromonadaceae > Porphyromonas_A. Next base: position 5,448 of record JAUMWS010000053.1, read on the forward strand.
GAGATTTGCAGGCATATATTAAGGTAGCCGGACAAGGTACAGATCCATTCTCTCCGAAAACATTCGCCAGTCTGGAGCTATCCCTTGATACTCTCACCTACAATCATAAGAGTTTGGGGAATATCGTGATGGTTTCTCAGCTTGAGAAACAACAACTTTTTGCTGCATTGAGTTCGGAGTCGGAAGGGATGAAGATGATGGGGCAACTCGATGCCCGATTGGCTAAGGAAGATATAGATGCTTCGCTCAGACTGGAGGTAGATACCATAGTTCCGTCTCTTATAGGGCTTGGCTCCGGACCCGTTTTGGGCTCCACTTTCAAACTCCTCGCCGCAGTAAGAACAGATACCAAACAACGATACGATGTAGAGGGAAAAATCGTAGACTGCGTAATAGAGACAGACAAGAAGATTATAAGACCAACCAACTTGGATCTCACGGCCCATAGTAGCTCGGAACATCTTATGGCAAAAATCAACTCAGGGGATTTAGTGCTGTCCTTTAGCTCCAAGAATGGATTGACCGATTTTGTCAACCGACTGAAGCGAGTGAGCAACGAGGTCTCTCTATTCACAACAGATACTACCAACAACTACTCTATAAGTCACTGGATAGAGCACTATCCGGATGCCAACTTCTCTGTATCCTTAGGTAGAAACAACCCCATACGATCCTACCTTGACGAACATCGCTACGGATGGAAAAGAGCTAATCTTGATATTCGAACCTCCTCCCAAAGCGGACTTTCGGGCGAGTTCTACCTGAATGGCTTCCAAAAAGACACATTCAGGATAGATGAAATGGACTTGACCGTGTTTCAGGATACAACGATGTTTTATGCCGTTGGGGCAGTTCACAAACAGAAATTTAGAAATCAGGATCCTTTTGAAGCTTTTGTCAACCTGACAACAAACATGAAGCACGCCGAACTGTTTGCCAATCTGAAAGACAAAGAATCCAAAGATCTGCTTCTATTAGGCGTTCGGGCACAGTGGAACAGAGAGGATATCACGTTCTCTCTTACCCCTGATCCTCCTGTGTTGGTCTACAATAAGTTTTTAAGCGACGGCAAAAGCTATGTGAAAGTCCCTCTCCTGCCCAATAAGAATATAGATGCCCACCTCTTCCTCAAAGCATCGGATGATCCGGAGAGTAAGATTATGCTCGATACCAAGGACATCAAGGGTGAGTATCTGATGAGTGCTCTCATTCAGAAGTTCGACCTTAAGCGGATTCAGAATTTGGGAGTAGTCCCTAACATGGACGGCATTCTGAACGCAGATCTGCGTTGGGTAAAAACGGCTGAAGGAAATAAATACATAGCACAAGCCTCTTTGGATCGTTTCCATTTCCAAAAAAATCGAGTGGGAGATATAGCTCTAACCGGATTTTATGAACCGGTAGAAAAAGGCTCTTACGCCGCTTTGGATGTTCATTTGGATGGAGCAAATGCAATAACGGGAGAGGCTTTCATCTCTAAAAATAAAGGGGTGGATCCGGTTTGGAGACTCGTCGTGAACAAGCTCCCACTATCGAAAGCAAATCCATTCTTACCGGACGATCTGGTCTCTCTTGCCGGTAATCTGAATGCCGAACTATCCAACACCTCGAAAAGAGGAGATATCAAGCAGCTAAAACCAACGGTAATGCAGGGTTATATCTCCATTAAAGAGGGAAGCGTTTACTCCGCTGCTCTCAACAATAAGTATGGAATAGATCCGAAGCCGATACGGATAGAGAATGACAAGATTCGCTTCGACAGATTCAAGATTGAGGCTCTCAACAATACGGCATTAACGCTGAACGGATCGATCGGACTGACAGATGACAATGAGCTAAAACTGAACCTTAGAGGAAACGATGTATTACTCGTAGACTCCAAGCGGACACAACAGACTCTGCTATACGGTAGACTTGGAATAAGTACGGATATAAGCCTTTCCGGACCTGCTTCTACAATGAAAGTGAAAGGGGCTTTATCCATTAACGGAAATACAAATCTCACATACATTCTAAAGGATTCTAAACTATCCAAAAGGAATCGTTTCGATGGGCTTATCGAGTTCACCGAGTTTGGAGACACCCTCTTTACGACGAAGAAAGCAAATATGGATACCATCTCTTTGGGAGGATTGGATGTTACGCTTGCTCTTCACGTAGATCCCGCAGTATCTTTGGGTGCAGAGATCACTGCGGATGGAAGTAATGCCGTACAGGTACAGGGTGGAGGAGATCTGAACTTCAGATATCCGCCCTACGGACAGATGTCTCTAAGTGGTACGTACAACTTCAATGATGGATTTATTGCCATAAACCAACCTCCGATTCTATCGAAAAAGTTTAAAGTAGAACGAGGGAACTATGTCTCATGGAGTGGCGATGTGATGAATCCGTTCATCAACTTCAAAGCGACCGAGCGAGTATCTTCGGTAGTGGCTCTACCGGGAGAGACAAAAAGGAAAGTCAATTTCGATGTGAGCGTTGTAGCCAAAAACAGAGTCAATGATCTTTCTCTTCTGTTCACTCTGGATGCTCCGGAAGACCTGACTCTGCGAAATAATATAGCTGCCATGACGGACGAAGAGAAGTCTCGACAAGCACTGATGTTGCTCTCTTTGGGAACTTATTTGGGGTCTACTCAGGCAGGAACATCCGGATTCGATGTAAATAGTACTCTAATGTCTTTGGTTACAAAAGAGTTTAACGCTCTCGTGGGAGACCTTATCAATGCGGATATTAACTTGGGAATAGAGCAGGATGCAGAGGGAAAGCGAGGCACAAACTACTCTTACTCCATTGCTAAAAAGTTCTACAACGATCGTATAACATTCCAAATTGGGGGACAAGTAGAGACCACCAATCCGAATAAAAGCTCCAATCAGAGTTTTATAGATAATATTTCACTTGATTATAGATTGGATCAGGCAGGTACACACTACCTTCGTCTTTTCCACAAAAAGGACTACGAGAATATTTTGGATGGTGAAGTGATCGAGACCGGAGCCGGTTATGTCTTGAGAAAGAGACTTTACAGACTGCGAGATCTATTCAACTTCAAGGTAAAGCCGACACTTCCAAAGACTCAAGAAGAGTCTGTAACTCCGACTCCTAAAGCAACAGAAGAATCGAAAGATGAGAAGAAATAATAAACATCGCTACCTTAAAATCCTTTTAGGAATGGTTGTAATCTTTTTGGTTACAGCTTGTTCTGCAGGCAAATATGTGCCGGAAGGAGAAACCTTCTACCTTGGAATGGAGAAGATAAAGGTAGATGAAAAGGATAAAACATATCCGAGACACTCTTCTCGTGCTCTGGATGAAGTAGAAGATGCTCTGAAGAAAGCTCCGAATGGGAGTCTGTTCGGACATACAAAGCTTAGATTGCCGTTTACTTATGGCTTCTACTTCAATGAGAAAATAGGAAATGAAAGTAATACTTTTACCCGTTGGCTGGAAAAAACACTCTCCTCCAAACCTATCTTTATATCTAATGTCAATCCGTCCGGACGCACTACCATAGCCCAACAGATTCTCCAAGAGTACGGCTATTTCCACTCATCCGTCAGCCATAGCCTTATCTACAACAAAGACTCCCTGCAAGCACTCATTCAGTATAGCATTTCACAAGGAGCTCCTCATATTATAGATAGTGTCGAATACGATATTGACATTGTTACCCCGGACAGTTTGGATCTCTTTTCGCCCCAAACTTCTCTGATCAAGAAAAAGCGCCCGTTCAGTATCTCTGTGCTTGAAGCGGAGAGAAACAGAGTGGCAGGACTTCTCCAAAATCGGGGGTACTACTACTTCAGACCGGACAACATCATCTACCAAGCGGATACAACTCTAAGAGAAAAAGGGGTACATCTGAAGGTCAATCTCTCTCAAAAGGCAGACCCAAGAGCGTATCAGCCTTGGTATATCGGGGATATAAGCTACAATGTCTACGATAGTGAGCGATCTCCCCTAACAGATAGTCTGATGCTTGATGGAGTACTCTTCCGGTTTAATAAGAAGATACCGGTTAGAGAAAGTGTCCTTAGAAGCAAGGTTCGTTTCCTTAAAGACAGCTTGTATAATGCCTCCTATCAGAATCGCACAGTGCAGTCCCTTGCTACACTGAATACGTTCTCTTTCTCTGATGTAAACTACATTCCGTCAGATTCTATAAGCAACAGACTCAACGTCATCATATCTTCTCAGGCAGATCTTCCATACTACGCTGAACTTGAAACGGTATTCAAAAGTAAGAGCAATAACCAGTTGGGCCCGGGATTATCACTGACTCTAAACAAAAAAAATCTCTTCAGAGGGGGAGAACTTCTATCTATGCAGGTAGGAACGAACTATGAATGGGAAACCAGAAAAAGCAATCTGCCGGGAAGCTCATGGGATATCAACAGCTACGGCATATCTGTAAACTCCTCTCTTACGTTCCCTCGAATCATGTTGCCTTTCCTTCCAAAAAGATTTCAAAAGATTCCGGCAACAACCTCTTTCTCCGTTACAGGAGGGTTCTTGAATCGTTCAACCTTTTACAGATTGGGACAGTTTTCCGGTCGTATTGCCTACAACATAGAGCCTCGAAGGGGCATACGCCACACCATTATACCCATAAGGGTAACTTACAATTCCCTAATGAGGACGACCGCCAAATTCGATTCCATCATTTCGGCAAACCCTGTTCTCGCACTCTCTTTCCAAGATCAATTCATTCCGGTAATAGGGTATACATTCGGTTACGAGCAGATAGACGGCGACTCTCCTCACTCTTTTTCCGTAGAAGCATCCATCTCGGAAGCGGGGAACATTCTTAGCACCATCTACGCTCTACGTGGAGAACCTTTTACGAAGCAGAAGCGTTTTATCAACAATCCGTTTGCACAGTTCGTCAAAGGCTCATTGGAGCTGCGCTACGCTTACAGTTGGGACAGCAAAGAGAAGCTTGCAAGCAGAATCTTTGCCGGTGCCATATACAGCTATGGGAATATGTTGGTAGCGCCCTATACCGAGCAATTTTACTCCGGAGGGGCAAACAGTATCAGGGCTTTTAATGTTCGCACGATAGGTCCGGGCTCATACCGCCCCACCGAGTACAGCATCTACAACTTCATGGATCGTACCGGAGATATCCGGTTGGAAGGAAATATCGAATACCGGAGAAGGCTCTTCGGAAGTCTCGAGCTTGCCGCTTTTGTAGATGCAGGTAATATCTGGCTGATGCGTGAAGATGAAAGCCGTCCGGGGGGAGTTCTTACCGGTAAATCTTTCTTCAACGATCTGGCTCTGGGTACGGGTGTAGGTATCAGATATGACCTCTCTTATCTGGTCATTCGGTTCGATACCGGTGTTGCGCTTCATGCTCCATACAAAACCGGAATCAATGGATATTTCAACACCTTCGGGAAGAAAATATGGAAGGATGCTTTCTCATTTCACCTTGCCATCGGTTATCCTTTCTAAACCGTCCGCATAAATGAACGATCAGAAACTCAAACAGAGGCAAACGGCACGTCTGACATCCCGACAGATTCAGCTCATGCAGATGATCGGACTCTCCAACATCGAGGTTGAAGAGCGGATACAAAGCGAACTGGAGGTAAATCCGGCTCTCGAAGAAGGTGTGGAAGAAGAGTACGATACTGAAAGAGAGAATGACGTAGACAGCGGAGAAGATCTGCCCCAAGACGAAATGATTCTTGGCGACTACGCTTCTATGGACGATGTCCCTGAGTATAAGCTCCGGCAGGTAGAGCAGCATCGGACACCACGAGAGGAGATACCTTTTGCGGAGGGAAGCTCTCTTCAGGATCATCTACTCTCTCAGCTCTCTCTCACGTCCTTGACAGGAGAAGAGATCGAGATAGCCAAATACATCGTCGGAAGCTTAGACAGCGACGGTTATCTCCGAAGAGACCTTCTATCCATACAGGATGACCTTGCCATTCGTATGGCAATAAATACCGAACTAAGCACGATAGAGTACGTCTTGAGTGTGATACGAACGCTTGATCCTCCCGGCATCGGAGCCGAAGATCTGCGCCATTGTCTGCTGTTACAGTTGGAAAGAAGAGACCCTTCCGCCGCAGTGGAAACAGCGCAAAGGATACTCGAGCAGATGTTTGTACCATTTTCCAACAGACATTACGATAAAATCATCTCCCGCCTGCATCTTACAGATGAGGAACTGAGAGAAGCTATCAGAATCATTACGCATCTCAACCCAAAACCCGGTTTGGACTTCAATACCCGACTCGAAGAGACCTTTTTCACAGTGGTACCGGACTTTATCGTAGAAGAACACGATGACGAGTTTACCGTATCGCTTAACAATGATGGGATAGCACCGGTTCGTGTCAATAGAACATTCACTCAACAAATGAGCGAATACAGCGGAGACATCAGACGCATTCCTCAACAGAAAAAGGAAGTTGCCCGATTTGTAAAGCAAAAGATAGATGATGCCCGCTGGTTTGTAGAGGCACTTCGCCAACGCCAAAGGACGCTCCTCTTCACCATGCAAGCGATAGTGGAGATGCAGAAAGAGTACTTTATCATGGGGGATGTTGCCTATCTCAAGCCTCTTATCCTGCAAGATGTAGCAGATGCTACAGGTCTGGATGTCTCCACCATCTCCAGAGTAACCAGCACGAAGTATGTACAAACGCCCTTCGGGACATTCTCTCTGAAACACTTTTTCTCGGAAGGGACTATGACGGACGACGGAGAAGAGATTTCCACAAGGCATGTCAAAGAGATTTTGGCAGAGCTTATAGCCAAAGAAGACAAGAGCTCTCCCCTCTCCGATGAAGCCATGGTAGCCCGATTAAAAGAGAACGGACTCAATGTGGCACGCCGCACCGTAGCTAAGTATCGGGAACAATTAGGAATACCTGTAGCGAGACTTCGTAAAGAGATATAATTTTGTATCTTTGAGGAGCTGAACAAAGCAGAACAAATATTTATCTTAACAATAAAAACCCAATATCATTAGAATTATGAACTTTCCAGAAAATCTAAAGTACACTAAAGATCACGAATGGATCCGCTTAGAAGGCGATGTAGCATTTATTGGTATAACAGACTTTGCTCAAAGCGAGCTTGGCGAAATCGTTTTCGTGGATGTTAATACCGTTGGAGACGAACTTGCAGCAGAAGAAACATTTGGTTCTATCGAAGCGGTTAAGACTGTTTCCGACCTTTTCTTGCCTGTAGCAGGAGAGATCCTTGAAGCAAACGAAGCTCTTGAAGATACTCCGGAACTTGTAAACTCGGATCCTTACGGAGAAGGCTGGATAGTAAAAGTAAAGGTTGCTAACCCTGCGGATGTAGATGCACTTCTTTCTGCAGCAGACTATAAGGCTCTTATCGGCAAATGATGACCCCAAGAGTGAGCATAATCATGGGTAGCACTTCCGATCTGCCCATGATGAGAAAAGCGGCCGATCTCTTGGAAGAGATGCAGGTGCCATTTGAAATACAAGCGCTAAGCGCACACCGTACACCCGAAGAAGTGGAAAAGTTTGCCACCGGATGTGAAGAAAGAGGAGTACAAGTCATCATTGCAGCAGCAGGTATGGCAGCTCACCTTTGCGGTGTTATCGCTTCTATGACTCCCGTTCCCGTAATTGGTGTACCTATCAGTGCGTCTCTTCAAGGGCTCGATGCTCTTTTGGCGATTGTACAAATGCCTCCGGGAATACCCGTTGCTACGGTCGGAATAGACGGCTCTCTCAATGCCGCCCTGCTGGCTGTGCAGATTCTTTCTGTTGGAGATTCGGATTTGCGTGCTCGCTTTAAGACATATAAAAACAATCTCAAAAACAAGATAGTAGAGGCCAATAAGCAACTATCAGAGCTAAAGTATCTGCATAAAACAAACTGATACCCAAGTCTCTGCAAAAGTTAAGAGTTTGTTATTGAACAATAAAAAAGGGAGAAGTATCCGAATGGATGCTTCTCCCTTTATCTGTTTAGCCTGAACAAATCTTCTTTTTAACGGAGTCGGAAAAGATACTGAACAAATCAAATGGCTAAAATCAAGCTTTGAACCTGAGCAATCAAATCACGACCGACAAGAATCAAATCACGATATCTTTACATCAAACCTTGAATCGCAATTCTTTTAAGCTATAAAGTCCTTTTACAACCCGTTAAAACGAATCAGTAAAAGGGCTAAAAATATATTGGAATGGAGAATCTGTGAAAGCTACAACTCCGCCTTTATCTTGGCAATCTTATCCTCCCTCTCAAAAGAGTAAGTATGGCTCCGCTTCGTAATCAGATCATACACAAAGAGAGCCTTGCCCAGATAGTCCTTGGAATCGGGAGAATCATCTCTATATCCCATCTCTGCCAAAATATCTGCCAGACTCTCCATATTATGGAAATCCAATCCCTCAAAGCTTTGCAGGTACTCCACGCTCTCAGCATCTCCCATCAACAAGAATCTGTTTACGTCAAAACCCATCTCCTTTGCAAGCATATTCTTCGACATCTGCACTTCACTTCCTGTCGTAACGGCTATCTGATCCTTTCCTCCAAACAGTATCTGCCTCACCGCTCTCGCAATTCGAGCGATCTTTTCAATCTCTTTCTTGATGAAATCTCTCTCTTCCATGCCTTATAATATTCAAGGGTTACTATCTGTTCCTAAAGTTATAAAGAAAGGAAAGAGTCCACAAACAAATAGGTCTATAAACAAGAAAAGAGCCTCTCCGCACTTGGCAAAAAGGCTCTCTTTATAT
>JAUMWS010000054.1 GCA_030529525.1 Porphyromonas sp.
CATTTCATTTAACCCGTTTACCCGATTCAATTAACGGGTTAAACTTTTTCGCCTACAATACTGATAAATAACGAGTTACGAATTCAACCCTCTTTTTTACTGTTTTCGATCGGGAAATTGAGTTAGGATTTATTTACAGACACACAGACTAAAATTTACACAAGTTAACTCGAAAACAGCTCATCAAACGGACAGAGAAAAAATTTTTTCCAAATCTGAGATTTTCTCTATCTCCCTGCAAACAAAGATCTTAAAGGATATAAGACAAAAATCTATCAACTCCGGGCATCTCTTCATGAAGATTTTTGTGGTGATTTTTCGCACTTCATATTTATAAAAAAGCTCCCTTTGGAGGGAGCTTTTTTCTGTTCTCTATTTTTATTTTCCGGTCAGAAATTTATCTGAAACCTCATCTCTTTTTATCTTTTGTGAATAAGAGCCATAAACTCTTCACGAGTCTTCTGAGACTCAAAAGCTCCCGTGAAGTCGCTCGTCGTGGTTATGGAGTTTTGTTTCTGTACCCCTCTCATCTGCATACACATGTGTTGGGCTTCGATGACCACCATTACCCCAAGCGGATTGAGTGTTTCCTGTATGCAATCTTTAATCTGCGTCGTAAGGCGTTCCTGCACTTGCAATCTGCGAGCAAAGATATCCACCACTCGTGGTAGTTTGCTTAGCCCCGTGATGTATCCGTTAGGAATGTATGCAATGTGCACCTTTCCGAAGAACGGCAACATATGATGCTCGCAGAGCGAATAGAAGTCTATATCTTTCACTATGACCATCTGGCGATAGTCCTCTTTGAACATAGCGCTTCTCAGTACCGCAGCAGGGTCCTGGCGCATTCCCTGCGTCAGGAAAGCCATAGCTCTTGCGACCCTTAGCGGAGTCTTCTGAAGTCCCTCTCTATCGGGGTCTTCTCCGAGTTGTACAAGTACTTCTTTGTAGTGTGGCATAAGAAGATCTATGTCCACACCATGTTCTATTCCTTTTTTTTCAGAATTCATAAGTTATCAGACGAGTTAAAACCGATAGACCGCATCACGGACTACGTACATATCTCTTGCAAATGCAGGAAACTCTTTTTTAAGCTTTACCATGGCTTCTCTTGCCTCTGCCTGTGTGAGGAAATTACCTACACGCAACTTCCATGAAGGCGCTTGGAACTGAAGATAAGTGGCAAGCTCGGGATTGGTCTCCCGAATCACTTTCTCCCTGTATGCCGCCGTGCTTTTCCCTTTTGCACCATTACCATTGTAGATCTGTACCCTATACCCGACCACTTTCTGGTCCGATGTTATGGCACCAACCCCGATAGCCTCCTCCGAATAGGACTTCCCATCCAAGTTTGTATTCACCCCGACGAGAGCCTTGATGGCAGGAGATTGATGGATGGTTACTACTCCGCGTCCCATCTCTATCCGAGCCAAAACTTCAAATATATCTTTTGAAAGGATCGGAGTATCATTCTTAGTAGCCCAAACCGAGCCGGAAGCAAAAAGAAAGAAGAGCACAAAAAAGAGAGGTTTCACACTCTTGATAGATATGTTTGATCTCATTGTTTTCTTCAGATTTATTTGTTATCCGGCTCAAAGATACACTTTTATTCTAACATGAGTCGCCCAAAGCATGCATACAGAGCAGTATTCGGCTCAGAGAAAGTGTCCGTATCGGAACCGGATATAACAAGTATTCGATGAAAAATAGCTAACTTCGTTACCTATAATACCATATTAAAAAACTTTTAACGAGAGCATTCCCGAATCATGACAAAACGAATCGCCATAATCCTAATACTTCTATTAGGAACATCCTTATCCGTCTGCGCTCAGACAGATGCACAGAAGCTGAAAGAGAGAGACCGAAAAACACAGGTAGAAATGAGCAGATCAAGGGAAATCTTTTCCGCACTGCTCAACAACCTTTCTGCCCTCTATGTGGATACAATAGATATGAAAAGCATCTTTGCCGACGGTATAAATAGCATGCTGTCCGGGCTGGATCCTTATACCAACTACCTCGAACAGTCCGAAACGGAGGACTTCAAGTTTATGGCAACGGGAGAATATGGAGGGATAGGCGCATTCATCCAGCAGAGAGATTCGGCTGTCTATGTCTCCAATCCGATGCCCGGCACTCCGGCTCAACGTGCCGGCTTAAAAGTGGGAGACATGTTCGTGAAGATAGATACCCTTTCGGTCATTCCTTCCACCAGCACCCGGATAAGCAATCTACTCAAAGGTCCTGTGGGAACGACCGTGAAAGTAACCATCCGGAGGCTTGGTGAGGAGAAAGAGAGAGAGATAACGCTTGTAAGAGAAAAGGTAGTGGTGGATCAGGTGGTGCATCGTGGCATATACGGAGATGGTGTCGGCTACATTCGCCTTGCTTCTTTTACGGACAAAAGTGCCCAAAATGTTTTGGACGCATATACCCAACTTCAAAAGACCAAAAGGATGAAAAGCCTCATCCTCGACCTTAGAGGAAATACGGGAGGCGTAATGGGTGGAGCCATAGACATATTAAGCATGTTCGTTCCTGATAAAACATTGGTTGTGGAAACAAAGGGCCGTCAGCCCGGAACTTCTCAAAAGTATTATACATCGGGAAAGGTTAAGGATGTGAAGATACCTATTGCGGTCCTCATCAACGGGAATAGCGCCTCTTCTTCCGAGATAGTGGCAGGAGCTATGCAGGATCTGGACAGAGCAGTACTGATCGGGAGTAAGAGTTTCGGTAAAGGCTTGGTACAAACCACTCGCCCACTTCCCTACAAAGGGCTGCTGAAAGTAACCACTGCTCGCTATCATATCCCGAGCGGAAGATGCATACAACAGATGTATTACTCGCACAAACAACCGGACGGATCGGTAGCAGCCGTTCCCGATAGCCTGACAACCCTCTTTAAGACAACCAACGGAAGAGAAGTGAGAGACGGAGGAGGCATACGCCCGGACATAGAGATCAAGGACGAAATACTGCCTGCAATAGTTGTCTATATGCTGAGAGACGGCTCGCTGTTTGAGTATGCCGGCAAGCTTTTCTTGGAAAAGCCCAAATCCCAATCTCTCAAAGATATCGTGATTACGGATAAAGACTTCGATGGATTTGTAAACTTCTTGGAAAAGAAAGAGTTCAAATATGGCGAACAGAGCCAAAAGGTAGTCTCTTCCTTACAACGACTCATAGAGTTTGAAGGCTATTCGGAATCCAGCAAAGAGGCTTTTGAAGCTCTGAAGAAGCAGTTGGAACCAAATCTAAAAAGAGACATCGTTCCTCACAAAAAACTTATACTCAACTATCTGAAAGAGTTTTTGGCAGCACACTACTTCGGAATGGAGGCACAGTATGCCGTGAACATGGAAACCGATCCAACCGTTACAAAAGCAATAGAGATACTAAGCGATACCAAAGAGTACAACAAAATCCTTAATCCTTCAAAGTAAAAAGGGAGAGCAATATGAGTTCACGAAAAGAACGAGAAGAGAGAGTGGGAATATGCTACTCTACCAATCCGGACTTCAAGTATGAGACACTACAGGTAGAAAAGCCTGAAACACTCCCACTACACCGCCAACGTCTGCGTGTGTACAAGGATGCCAAGCAGAGGAAAGGTAAAATCGTAACCGTGGTAGAGGGCTTTGTGGGAAAAGAGGAAGACCTGAAAGAGCTCGGAAAGATATTGAAGGTGAAGTGTGGAGTGGGTGGTTCGGTTAAAGACGACCTTATCATCATTCAAGGAGACCGGGTAGCTCAGGTGGAAGAGCTACTCACTGCTATGAAAAAAGAAGATGCAGACAGAAAATAACAGCAAACGTCTTACCATCTATACAGCATCTGCCGGAAGCGGTAAGACCTTCCGGCTAACCTTGGAATATATCAAACTCATTCTGAAAGAGAGCTATCCGAAAGCTTTCAAACAGATTCTTGCCGTGACCTTTACGACCAAAGCCACGGGAGAAATGAAAGACAGGATTCTCCGAGAACTCCATACCCTCACACATACACCGGACTCTTCTTCTCTGATGGACTCTTTGACAGAGGAGCTGAAGCTCGCCCCCGAGGTGATACAGAGCAGGGCAAAGTCTGCCTTGGAAGCTATTCTTGACGGCTACGGAGACTTCCGGGTACAGACGATAGACTCTTTCTTTCAAGAGATTGTCCGGTCTTTTGTCATCGAAATAGATGTCATGAACAACTATGAGGTGGAGATAGACACCGAGGTGGTTCAGAAAAAAGCAATGGAAAATCTGTTTGGCTCCCTTGATGATGAAGAAAACAACGTCGTATTGGGGTGGATTGGAAGCATGCTCAAGGAGTCTTTGCAAGAGGATCAAATTGTTTCTATTCCGACCAAGCTCTCCCAGCTTGCTCCCCTTCTATTTTCAGAGGAATATGCAGAGATATTTGCAGACAAAGAGGATAGCTTCTCTCCCGAAAAAATAAAAGAGACAAAAAAAATTCTGACTGCCTTTGCGAAAGAGAATATAGAGCGGTACACAGCGCCCTTAACCTATGTCTCAGAAATATTAGAAAGTGCCGGGATAAGAAGAGAGGAGCTCATCGCTCCTCTAAAGAATGAACTCGTGAGGGTTGTAGACAGACTGGGGGAAATGGGGATGAAGTATTGGAGAGAGGAGTTTGAGGGAATGAACCCAAAATCAAGATCTACATTCATGAACCTTGTAGACTCCGAGAAAAGAAACCTTGCTGCCTCTAAAATAGCCAAACAGAGAAAAGAGGAGATCAATGCTCTGTACGACGATATAAATCCGCAACTAAAGAAGAGTGTGGAACTCTTTGGAGAGACGGAACGAAATGTGCTTACCTCAATTACATTGCTAAGCAATCTGGATATTCTCCCTATACTGGTAAAGCTGTACGCCTATATAGAAAAGTACAGAAGAGAGAATAATTGCCTTATCATATCCGACATTTCCCAACTTCTTAACAGAATAATCTCGGGAGCTAAGGTTCCATTCGTTTACGAAAAGGTAGGTTCAAGAATCCATCACTACATGATAGATGAGTTTCAAGATACCTCCGGAATGCAGTGGCTAAACTTTAAACCCCTTCTCGAAGAGAGCCTCGCTTCCGGATATGAGAATATGCTTGTAGGAGATGTAAAGCAGAGTATCTATCGCTTTCGTGGCTCAGAAAGTTCTCTTCTTGCAACGGGAGTTCCGAATGATTCGGATTTGAAAGAGTCTTTAAAGTCCGAGAGGCTCAATACGAATTGGAGAAGCCTTCCAAATATTGTCCGGTTCAATAATAACTTTTTTAGTAATGCGGTAGACCTGTCCATCTTCGGGAAAGAAGAGGATGGACTGTTTGCAAACTGTTCGGATGCTATCTCCCAAAAAGTATATACTCAAGAAGAGGTTGAACAGAATATTGCTCCGAAGTGGGAAGAAGAGGGATCTCCCGAAAGAGGTTTAGGATATGTTACCCATCTGTTTCTCCCTCCAAAGGAGAAAAATAAAAACAAAGACAAAGGACAAGAGATATTGGAAGAGCCCCCGACAAGCCCTATTGAGGCAGAAAATAAGGAGGCAGAAATATTGGAAAATTGCCTGATAGATCTTTTCGACAGGGGTTATAAACCGGGAGAGATATCCATCCTTGTAAGGAAGAACCATGAAGCCACAAAAGTAGCCCTACTACTTGGAGCTCTCAAAGAGAAATACAAAGAGCGACCAAACTATCGGTTCGACTTCTTCTCCAATGAAGCTCTCATGACAGATGCCTCTCCGATAGTGCTTCTTTTGGTCTCGTATATCAAACATTTGGCGTTCCCGAACTCCGACAGCTACAAGCAGGAGTTTTTCTTACATCTGGATCGTCTGCATCTCCTCCCTACTCATTGTCGGACAAAGAAAGAGGAACTCTACAAAGAGATGATGAATGCAGCGACTTATGGCCGCTCTCTATTTGAAACCATAACCATGGCTGTAGAAATTCTTAAACCGATAGCCGAGGATCAGGAGATCTACCTGAATGCTTTTCTTGATATACTACTTCAGTACACAAAAGAGCAAACATCCACTTACCGACTATTCTACGAATGGTGGGAAGAGCAGGGTTTCAAAACGAAAATACCAATGCCGGAAAGTATCGCAGACTCTACAATTAAAGTAGGGACTATCCATAGTGCAAAGGGATTGGAGTATCCGGTCGTAATTCTTCCGTTTGTCTCTTGGGATATGGCAGGCAAAAACGATAAGATATTCGTTCCTTCCAAATGCCTTCCTGCAGAATTTTCATCCCTTCCTCTATATGTGGTTTCTCTCAGTAAGAAGTGCAAGAACACTCATTTCCAAGAGCTATACAACAAAAGGATGCTGGAGCTATATGAGGATGAACTGAATCTTCTTTATGTTGCCTATACTCGTGCAGAAAAAGAGTTGCATGTATTTTCCAAAGAACTAGTATTAAAAGATGACAAGGGCAACGAGAAGCCTTATCCTTTCTCTATTTCAAGCGTTGTATTCAGCACCATACAAAAGCTTAAAGAAAAGGAGATGATACAATCCGAATCTTGCCCTTTCTTGGATATGGAGGACAAGAAGAATAGCGGTACGCTCTTCTTCTCTTATGGAAATCCAAAGACTCTCTTCGTAGATGATAACAAACAGGAAGAAGATAATAATGCGGTAAAACTCAATGGCCTTTTTGCCACACCTCGTTTCGGAGATCTCAACGTAAAAACTCCGGACTATGCTATCTATCTGGAACAGGAAACCGAAAGAGCAAAAGGTATAAGAATGCACCTTGTCCTCTCTGCGCTAAAAGATCTTTCCGAATTGGATGGACTTCTGAACATGGCTCAGGAAAAAGGAGAGCTAACAAGCGATGAAGCAGAACATCTACGACAACTTATTGATAAAAGGGTCGCAGATCCTGTATCCTCCGACTGGTTTTCGGAAAAAGCCGAAGTGCTAAATGAGAGAGCCATACTACTTCCTCTAACAACTCAACGTCCGGACAGAGTGATACTTGATCCCCAAGGTAGGATTACTATTGTTGACTATAAGTTTGGAGAGCAAATTATCAAAAAACACCTTAAGCAAGTATCCCACTACTGCTCATTGTACCAATCACTCGGATTTAAGGAGGTAACAGGCTATGTCTGGTATGTTTTATTGGATAAAGTAGTTCGGGCTACAGAGTAGAATAGCTCTTGCAATCACTCAAAAATTCGGCTATATTTGTGGGATAAAGCAATTGTTAATACACGCAGTAACACACCTATGACCTTCAGCAAACAATATAGATTAGAAGAGCTTTCAGAAGTCGCAAAAGATCTTATAAATCACTATCCCAATGCTCGTGTCTTTGCCTTTTATGCCAATATGGGAGTGGGAAAGACGACACTTATCAAAGCGATCTGTTCGCTATTGGGTGTGGAGGAGACTACAGCAAGCCCAACCTTTGCAATCGTAAATGAGTATAAAGGTGGAGTGGGTTTTGAAACCGTTTACCACTTTGACTGTTATAGATTGGAAACCAGTACGGATGCTTTTAATGTCGGAGCAGAGGACTATTTGGAAAGTGGGAACTACTGTTTTATAGAGTGGCCGGAGGTATTGGAACCGTTCATGCCGAACAGCGCAATACGAGTAGATATAGAAGCTTTGCCGGATGGTACTCGAATAATAAATGCCTCCCCTTTTTCCGAATAACTTCAAGATGTCTCCCCTCTCTTTTGTTCGTCTTGCCCTTGTAATCATGTTTATCCTTCCCGGAATACTCTCACTCTCTGTAAGCATATTGGGAAGCAGATGGTTCTTTAATAGTCATGGGACTAAGTATGCACGACAAAACTTAGGAAACAAGGGAGCAAGATGGCTCTACGCAACTCTTGGGATACTCCTTTTGAGTTGTGGAATATGGGGTTGGCTACATGCAGAAGAGATGCTCTAAAAGAATACAAATAAGACACTACAATCAGAGACCAAATAAGTTTCATGGAACAGATAGACTACACTCTCATCAAACAGTATTACGACAACCTCCGACTTCTTCTTGAGCAAAATCGGTTGGGAGCAGTCTGTAAGGAGATGGAGAGCATCGAAGAGCTTTACAGCTATAACGATTGGGCAAATACGTACAGGTCTGTCCGCCAAGTGCTGTCTCCCATGAAACAATATCTTCATACAGGAGCAGCAGACCCTGAAAGAGTAAATATCCTTGAGGATCTGCGCAGGAAACTTGCCGAACAGGTAGATCGTTTTTACTACTTTGCAACCAAGTATTCCAATCACAGCTACGAAAATCCTATTATGAAATTGGCTTCCGAATGGGGAGGTGATGTTGAGAATATAGACTCTATTCAGCACGACCTTTCTCTAAACGACTCTATGAGTAAAGAAGAGATTTGGAAAGCCCGTAACAGAATATTTCGTTTTTTAGTTTGCTCTCCTCCTCTAACACCAAGGCTATATGAGGTCTTGACAAATTGCCCCATACTATCAGAGACAGGGAAAGATCAAGCACGTATAGTTACGGCAGGGCTTATGGTGAGTAGTCTGTTCTTAGGACTTAATGCATTTTTCTGTCCTGTTAAGTTCCGATTGATTAAAGAGCTGACGCATCATCCGCATCCTAAAGTAGCAGGATGGGCTTCCGCAGCACTATTTCTTCTTTCCGCTTATCATTCCAAAAGACTTTCCCTATTGGGCAAAGAGCAACTTTCTGTAGTTATCGGAAATAAAGAGGAGTTTCAGACAGAAGAGTGGCAGAATAGACTCTCAAAATTTCTCCTTACTTACTATCCTACATTTACGACTCAAGAAGATCACGAACGCTACAAGAGCGAAGTTACCTCTCGTCTCGAAGATATGGCTCGTAAGATGAATATCTTCGGAGGGGCAGGGAATACAGAGGAGTTTTTGGAGCAAATCAAAGCTTCCGGAGAAGATTCAGAGTTGATGCAGGCAATGAGTGAACTTCAAACATCTTTTGCCAAGACAAAGGATATACACTATCATACAACAACAGAACTAAGAAGATTTCCATTCTTCTACGAACCTGTAAACTGGCTGATGCCTTTTGATCTCAACCATTTTGCATTATCCTCTGAGGAGATGACCTATTTCCTTAAGTTGCTTCCTTTCATCTCCCAAAACGAAAAACTTTGCTCCGGAGACTTATACGCCTATGCTTGTATGGGAAATTGGTCACAAATAGCAAAAATGTCCGAAATTCCTTCGGAGGCTTTATCTTCCATCAAGCCATTGGAAGCGGAAGACCTTCTTGAAGGAACTATTGCAGATGGCATTCGAGACTTTATCTATACGACCTACAGATTTTTTCATCTTGAAAGAAGTTATAATTTCGTCTCTCATGTATTTTCGGACAAAGCATTCATTGTAGATACTCATCCGGCTCTCGGTATCTCCTTACCTCCCGAACAAAATCGTTCGCTCTCGTCTCTTTTGTTGGAGTCCGGCTATAAGTCTTACGCCCTGATGATGCTTAAACGTTCTTTAATATCTGCTTCCGACTATCGCTTAGCTGCTCTTTTGGTCGAAAAAATCTCTGATGAGAGTCTGTTTGGTTCGGATGCAATTTCAAGCAAAGATTTAGAAGAGTATCTTTTAGAAGCGCATCGTTTAGATCCTTTGCACGCAGGAACACTGCTAAAATTAGGAGACTTGAAAAGTTCAGACCCTAAAACTTATAACGAGGCATACCAATTCTTGGATCAAGCAGAACAAATTGCCGGATCGAATATACCTGTTCTGTCCAAACTCTCTCAACTTTATGCCAAGATAGGAGATGATGCAAAAGCTTTGGATATATGCTACAAAGCTTATGTCTTAACCGAAAGTCCGAACTACACAATTCTTAGGAGATTAGCTCTGCAACTGTACAAGATGGAGCGCTATGAAGATGCTCTTGAAAAGTGGGGACTACTACCCGAAGAGGAAATGAAGAGAGCAGACTATATGTACAAAGGACATGCTCTCGCAGCTTCAGGTCAGATTCCTAATGCAATAGAATCCTACAAAAAGTGGAAATCGCACAACGGAGGAGAAGGGTTCCTTCAGTGGCAACAATCGTATACCAACCCAGTGAAGCGCATTTTTACAGAAACGGAATGGGGACTTCTTTATGACTCTTTTGACTTCCAATAATTCTTCAATCATGAATAGATCTGCTTCTCAAACAGCCTTATTACTTCTCATCCTTAGCCTCTTTCTCGGGGCTTGTTCCAAGCGTACCCAAAACAAACAGTCCGGGATAGAGGTCGAAGTGATATATGCAAATCAGGAGGAAGATTCTCTTTTAGTCTACACATTCTCCTCTACCAACACAACCCTCCGTAGCCATGAGTACGGATCTTCTTTCGTGTTACCGGACACCATCGGGACAGACACGGTCCTCATACATATACTTTACACCTCAGGAGGAAATCTTATCATGCCTCTTCTTCCGGAGAATAGTAAAGGGGAGATTAAAATAAACATTGATAAACAAAGTATTAAAGCAGGGAAAAAGAGTGTCAACAGAGATCTTGCTCTATACGCTCAGACTCTTTCTTTTCCAATTATAAGTGCAGACAGTATCGTCTTGAATAGGTTTTTCAATCTTGTAAAAGAAAATCCGAACAACGTAGCTGCGTTCATATATAACGACTTATTGAAAGAGTTATTCAACCAATCTCTTTTAGCCGATACACTACTTGGGAACCCTTCCAAATACAGATATACATACATTGCAGACAGACTCTTCCCTCTACGCAGCGATATACTGTACAGAGACGATCGTTCCTTTATTTTCTGGGCAGATAATATGTTATATCCTCTCATGGATAACGGGAATAAAGGTAAAAAAGCAAACCTGTCCGACCTCTGGGGAAAGCACCGCTATTTTGTGATAACAGCCCAACAAAGTTGGCCCCAAGACAGTGCCGGCATGGCAGAAGAAAAAAAATGGATCTCTCTTGCAGACAGTCTTCAAATACCGGTTGTTGCCCTCTTTACAAACTCGGATACCATTCCCAAAGATCTTTTAAAGAAAAGAAAGTACAAGTCTGCATATATTCCCATTACGGACAGCACTGCATTGGCTGCACGTATAGCAGAAAGATTATACATATACGAAGAGCCTTATTATATGCTGTTCGATTCATCGTATCTTGCTCGACACCAATTTACAGAAGCAAAGGAGTTAGAACAGAAATTGAGAGAGATTATCCTCAAAAAATAGCAACACTCCCATGGATAAGCCTAAGTCTAAACTGGTAAAAACCTTTGCTGCCACGGTTTGTGGTATACATGCAACAACGATAAATGTAGAAGTTGAAGCCGAAAGAGGAGCTTCCTTCACGCTTGTTGGGCTACCGGATGCAGCGGTAAAAGAGAGTCATAGACGAGTAGTCTGTGCTATAAAACAGAGTGGCTTCGACTATAAGATCGGTTTTCGCTATCTGGTCAATCTTTCTCCCGCTGATATTAGAAAAGAGGGTACTCTGTTCGATCTCCCAATTGCCATTGCAATACTTGCTTGCACGGGTCAGGTACCTGCAGAAGCTCCGGAAAAGTTTATGATCATGGGAGAACTTTCTCTCGATGGGTCACTACAACCTGTCAGAGGAGTCTTGCCAATGGCTCTCCATGCTCACAGCAAAGGATTTGCAGGAATTATTGTCCCAAAACAAAATGCCCTCGAAGCTGCTGTGGTATCGGGACTGAAAGTATACGGAGCAGAGACGCTATCGGAAGTGGTAGCTCTACTCAAAAATGAAAAGGAAACACTCATCCCTACCTCTGTAAAAATAGAAGATCAGTTTGCTTCAACCTATAACTCTCTCGGCTCCGACTTTTCCGACGTCAAAGGACAAGAGAACGTCAAAAGAGCTATGGAGGTTGCAGCAGCCGGCGGACACAATATTGTTCTCATAGGACCTCCGGGAAGTGGGAAGTCTATGATTGCAAAACGTCTGCCAAGCATCCTTCCCCCCTTCACTCTTAACGAAGCTCTCGAAACGACAGCAATACACTCCGTAGCCGGGACACTACCCTATGGTCTCTCTCTGCTACGGCATCGCCCTTTCCGTGCGCCTCATCATACATTATCCTCCACTGCGATGGTCGGAGGAGGAGCCAACCCTCTTCCGGGAGAAGTAAGCTTGGCACATAATGGGGTTCTCTTTTTGGACGAACTACCGGAATATGCCCGCTCTGTGTTGGAAGTACTTCGACAACCATTGGAAGACCGCGAAGTATCCATATCTCGAACGAAAGCATCGGCACGTTATCCCTCTTCTTTCATGCTTGTTGCCAGTATGAATCCTTGCCCTTGTGGTTATTACAACCATCCGGAAGTGCGCTGCCAGTGTCCTCCTGGCGCAGTAAGCAAGTATTTGAACAAAGTATCCGGTCCTCTTTTGGACAGGATAGACATACAGATAGAGATAGCTCCTGTACCATTCGACGCTCTTGCCACACGACAGAAAGGAGAAAAGAGCAGTGATGTCAGGGAACGAGTCTTAAAAGCAAGAAAGATACAAGAGGAGAGATTTCGAGGACATCCCGGAATTTACACGAATGCACAGATGACTCCGGACCTGTTACAAAAGCATGCCGTACTGGATGAGCAATGCTCCATGATACTTAAGCGGGCTATGGAGAAGTTTTCTCTTTCCGCAAGAGCATACGACCGTATTCTTAAAGTAGCACGGACAATTGCCGACCTTGATGGCTCCGAACCGATCATGGCAAAGCATATAGGAGAAGCTGTCAACTATCGAAATTTGGATCGCTCAAACTGGGGAAACTGATCAAGCTCCTCTATTTTATACTTTAATAAATCATATAACCCACTAAATTTATGCTAAACAGCATCTATAATTAAAATCTCTCGGTTATATTTGCGTTAAGGAGACTTTGTGATGAAAGAAGAAAAACATTCATCGGAAGAGATTGAGCAAAACAGAGTTCCACAGTTCAACGGTCTCACAATAACAGAGCATGACATTACAACCAATGAAAGTAAATCATATCATCTTTATCGCTCTACTCCTATTATCCTTTTTGGCTGTAGGATGTGCCAAGTCCACTTATAACGTAGCCACAAATTGCGACAAAAACCAGGTAGGCAATTACGTTATTAAATGGGAGGTTACTCCTGCCATGCCCGGAAAGGTCAATATATACGTATCGGACAGACCGGAATTTTTCCCCAATGATCCCGCTATGATAATGCCGATAGGTGAGAATACTGCCACGTTTGTAACAACAGACAACCTCAGCCAAAAATATTTTTTGCTGGAGTTTGAAGGGAAAATCAGTACGGTTGCAGCCATGCGGCATCTTCCTATGAGTCAGACTCCCAACTTTCGAGATGCCGGCGGATACGTTTCCGAAGAGGGTCTTAATATGAGATGGGGCAGACTGTTTCGCTCCGGAAAGGTTCGCTCACTCTCCACGACAGACTCTCTCACTTTCGTAAAACTTGGTATCAGGAGCATTCTCTCATTGGACGAAGAAACAGCTTCTTACAGCAGACGCCCTAATCACTTACCCCCCGGAGTACAGATTTTAAGTGCAAAGGCAGATAAACCGGTAAACTACTCCGAATTTCTATCCAAAGTATATAGCGGAACAGCCAACGGAGAAGACATCCGCGACTTCAAACTGAACGCTTCCAGAGTGTTTGCATTCAATAGTCGCAATCAGTTTACCAAGGCTTTCCAATATCTTTTAGACGAATCCAACTATCCTATCATCATTACCGACAATTTGGGAAAAGATCGTGTAGCATTCTTTTTCCTCGTCGTACATTCGGCAATAGGCATTCCGGGGAGCGCAGCTATCGACGACTGTCTTCTAAGCAACCGGATATTGGATAT
>JAUMWS010000055.1 GCA_030529525.1 Porphyromonas sp.
CTTTGAGAGCGTTGGCGGTTGTTCTCTACTAATTGCACCTTGGTGGAATTAAAATGGCAAAAACAAGAAAGAGTCATACATAGAAGACCCGGCTACTAATTGCACCTTGGTGGAATTAAAATTCTGCTACGATCGAAAAAGGAGCGTTCCACGGCAGTCTACTAATTGCACCTTGGTGGAATTAAAATCTGGAGAGCTGATGAAATCAAAGATCAGAGGGTGCTACTAATTGCACCTTGGTGGAATTAAAATATCTCGACAACTGCATCGAGGTGGATTTCATGGGCCTACTAATTGCACCTTGGTGGAATTAAAATTACCTTGCTCGATAGCGTACCCGATATTGTGTATGACTACTAATTGCACCTTGGTGGAATTAAAATGGCGACAAGATTAAGATAGAAACTTCTTCTATTCTTCCTACCAATTGAACCTTAGGGAATAAAACGCGAAAATCAGACATCCGGAGATAGGGGAGAAACTACCAATTGTACTTTATTACAGAACTAAAACGACAATGTGGCAAAGAAAATAACCATCAATTGTGTTTTGTGAATTGTGTCTTCGGTAGAATAGGAGAGCTGTGTTTTGAGGTAGATGTCTCTTTTTACTGTTAATCAACCTACTAAAATTTTAATTCTATTCTAAAAGGACTAAAGAGTGGTCATAGTCTCAAAGCCATTTTATGGATTTTCTTTTCTACCTTTGCATACATCTTATTGCAAGGATTTTGAACAAAAGATAAAACAGGTTCTATAGATATGAGCAATTACCTCAGTAGCGACAGAAAGAAAGTAACGACTCACAGATTGCTGGAAATGAAACAGAGAGGGGAAAAGATAAGCATGCTTACGGCTTATGATTACTCTTTCGGAGGATTGATAGATGAGTCCGGTATGGATGTAATTCTTGTCGGAGACTCTGCCTCTAATGTTATGGCAGGGAATGTTACGACTCTTCCTATAACGTTGGATCAGATGATTTATCATGGTAAGAGTGTGATGAAAGCTGTGAAGCGGGCTCTTGTTGTTGTGGATCTTCCGTTTGGCTCCTATCAAGGGAACTCGAAGGAGGCTCTCTACTCTGCTATACGTGTGATGAAGGAGACACATGCCGATGCCATTAAGATGGAGGGCGGTTCGGAAATAACCGAATCGGTTCAGCGAATCTTGTCGGCAGGTATTCCTATAATGGGACATTTGGGACTCACTCCTCAAAGCATTAACAAGTTTGGTACCTATGCCGTCCGAGCAAGGGAGGAAGCTGAAGCCGAAAAGCTTCTTGCAGACGCGAAGCATTTGGAAGAGTTGGGTTGCTTTGCTCTTGTATTGGAGAAGATCCCGGCACAGTTGGCAAAGCAAGTAGCCGAAAGCGTAACTATTCCTGTGATTGGTATAGGGGCAGGTGCCGGTGTGGATGGACAGGTGCTTGTTATGCACGATATGTTAGGAATTTCACAAGGTTTTTCTCCAAGGTTTCTTCGCCGTTATGCCAAACTGAATGAGGTTATTCATGAAGCTTTGAAAGCCTATATAGAGGACGTAAAGAGTGGAGACTTCCCTAATGAGAATGAACAATACTAATTGACTACAGATGTAGATTGATGATAGACTTTATTACGATTTGTGACTACCTGGGTACATTTGCTTTTGCTATATCCGGTATTCGTTTGGCTTCTGCGAAGAAGTTCGATTGGTTTGGGGCTTATGTCGTTGGTTTTGTTACGGCGGTAGGTGGTGGTACTGTACGCGATCTTTTCTTAGGAGTAACACCTTTTTGGATGATGCAGGAGTCCTATCTTATTATCTCCTTTGTGGCTTTGTTGTTCACAGCAATCTTTAAGAAGTATCTGGTGCGTATGCAGAATACGGTCTTCCTATTCGATGCTATAGGTCTTGGGCTTTTTGTTGTGGTGGGAGTAGATAAGACATTAGGGCTGGGATTTCCATTTTGGGTCGCTATCATTATGGGAACTATCACCGGCTTTTTCGGAGGGATGACTCGTGATATCCTTATAAATGAAATACCTCTTGTGTTTAGAAAAGATATTTATGCTCTTGCCTGTGTTTTTGGTGGGTTAATCTATGCTCTATTAGTAACTCTTGGAGTGAATATAGGTCTTACTCAACTACTGTCTGCTTTGAGTGTAATCGTCTGTCGGGTGCTTTGTGCATGGTTTAATATCAGTTTGCCGGTATTGAAAGGAGCCGAAGAGCATGAACACGACCCGGAGCATCCCGATAAAACACCTTTCATATAATACTTGATATAGCTCTTTTTTACCATCTAATAGTAGAAATAAAGTAGTATCTTTGTTTTCCGGTTATCCTGCAGAAGTGAGGATAGGCGTTTTGTGTTGAACATCTAAAGAAACAAGGATAAGGAGATGCAAGCAGGTCCCAATAAACCGTCCGTATTGCTGATCTATACAGGCGGAACTATAGGTATGATAGAGAATAGTGAAACCGGGCTTTTGGAGGCTTTCGATTTTCACTACTTGGAAACGCAGGTCCCCGAATTGAAGCGCTTCGGATACAATATTTCAGCTGTCTCTTTTGATCCTCCTTTGGATTCTTCCTCTATGGACCAGCACTCTTGGATAGAGATCGCCAAGGTAATAGAGGATAATTACAAATCTTACGATGGCTTTGTAGTGCTGCACGGAACGGATACAATGGCCTATACAGCTTCTGCTCTCTCTTTTATGCTGGATGATCTTGCAAAGCCGGTGATACTTACAGGCTCACAGCTGCCAATAGGAAAGCTCAGAACAGATGGTAAAGAAAATCTTATAACATCCATAGAGATTGCAGCGGCTAAGAGGGATAACGGACTGCCTTATATACAAGAGGTTTGTATCTTTTTTGAGAACAAACTGATGAGAGGCAATAGAACAACAAAGGTTTCGACTGATCTTTTCAATGCTTTCGACACTCCTAACCTGCCTCCTTTGGCAGATGTTGGGATAAATATACACTACTCCAAGATGGTAAGAAGTGCGAATCTCTTGCCAACGGATCTTCCGCTGAAAGTTCGGACATCTATGGATACCAATGTTGCAGTCTTGAAACTTTTTCCCGGCATAACTCCTGTTGTGGTGGATCAGATCCTTAGTATCCCAAATCTTAAGGGCGTAATTATGGAGACTTTTGGTAGTGGGAATGCTCCAACATATGAGTGGTTTCTGACGGCTTTACGTAAGGGAATAGAAACGAAAGACATCGTGGTTGTCAATGTTACCCAATGTATAATGGGAGCCGTAGAGATGCACAGATACAGGACAGGAAACGAACTTTCGGAAGTTGGTGTCGTTAGTGGTGCCGATCTGACCTTTGAGGCAGCACTTTGTAAACTGATGTATCTTTTAGGTAAAGGATTGCCGACAGGGGAGGTGAGAAGATTGATGCAAGAACCATTGAAGGGAGAGATCAGTCAGGATTAAATAATACAGATTTGATAAGGACAAAAATCTTATAGTGAAAGAATCGGAAGATCATATTGTATTTTTTAGCATAGGAAGTGGTAGTAGTGGAAACTGCTACTTCTTCTCGTATTTCGGAACATCAATATTGATAGATGCCGGTCTTAGAGGTCGTGTGATTGCAGATGCTCTTAAAGAGTATGGAATAGATCCGGCCTCTCTTACCGGAATTTTGGTTACACATGATCATGCCGATCATGTTCGGGGAGTGGGAGCTATTGCCACGAGGTATCAGATGCCCATCTATGCTACACGGCAAGTTATGCATGCTCTTATTACGAGTAGATACATTCAGGAGGATATCACCGGATATTTGAAGCCGGTTGAGCAAAACAAAGTATTAGAAATAGGTCTTATTAAGATAAAATCTATACCTGTTCCGCACGATAGTACGGAAAATGTTGGCTACATGATGGAAACGCCTGCCGGAATATTTACTCTTATGACAGATGTTGGTGATATTACTCCAGAGATAGAGGCCGCGGTGAGAGAGTCCAACTTTCTTGTATTCGAAAGTAATTACGATGAAGAAATGCTAAGAGGTGGAAAATACCCGGAGTTCTTGAAAGAGCGCATCACGTGTGGTACAGGGCATTTAAGTAATATAAAGAGTGCAGAATGCCTCGCTCAAAACTACCACTTAGAGATGACTTTTATTGCGCTTTGCCATCTTAGCAAGGATAATAATCATCCCGATCTGGCATACAAGTGTGTAGAACATCGCTTGTTTAGAGAAGGTATAAGAGTGGGGAAGGATTTAGAGTTAATGGTGCTAAAAAGAAGTATTCCTTCTGAGATGCTGTTTCTTAGTCGTGGTAAACTCCCGAGTAGAAGTCTGTAACCGAAAAAGATATAGTACCTTTGTCTTTAGTAATATAAGCAAATGAAGAGTCTGCAAAAGTATATAATAGGGCTGTGTGGTATAGTTGCTCTGCTTTGTGGTGGGGAGACTTTGTTCGCACAAACTGCTGCGGAGGTTTTTGTTGATGCTCCACAGTCCATCTTTCCGGTACTCTCCTTGAATAATAAGAAGGATTTAATAGACCGGTTTGAAGCTAAAAGATTAAAGGAAGAGATAGATTTAGAGGTCGAAAATGAGTTTAAAGAAAAAAGCAAACTTCTTTATCTAAGTGATGCAAAGATGGAGCTTTTGTTGGATAAACACTCAAAAGTTGAGTTGTGTATCTTGCCTTTAAAGGGAAGCAAAGAACCATTGATAGCTGTTATACGGAAATCTTTGATAGTCCCGGAGCATTCTGTGCTGTCTTTTTATAATGTATTGTGGGAAAAAGAAGATATAACAGCCTATATGCCTTTATGTTCCTTAGATACATTTGTAAGGAACAACTCTTCCGATGCTGCAACTCAAATAAAACAATTGATTTCACAGGTTGGAAGCATAACAACCTCTCTTACTTTTATGGAAGAGAAGAAGAGATTTGGTATTTTGGTATCACTCACCGGAATGGATAAGATTGCTCTGGAAAGTGGAGAGCCGGCAAAGAGCTTGCTGAAAAGAGAAAAGGTGGCGTTTTGGTGGAATAACAAGAGATTTGTAGAAGAGAAATAGTAATAGTATATGCAAAAGAAGGCTTTAATTTACACCATTGTCATAGTCGTTGTTGTGGCTCTTGGAGTGACAGGCTTTATCCTTTTAAGGCAAAATAGCGAACTCAAAGAGTTTAAAGAGCAAATGATCTTGGACAGACAACTTTTGGAAGAGGAGTTCAATGATCTATCTATGCAGTACGAAGGCTATAAGTTTACGGTAAGCAATGATTCTCTTCTTCGGAAGCTTGAAGGGGAGCAGGCCAAGGTACAGCGCTTGATGGAGGAACTAAAAACAGTAAAAAGTAACAATGCTAAGAGGATAGGAGAACTTAAAAGAGAACTCGAGACGCTTCGTAAGATAATGAGGCACTACGTCCAGCAGATAGACTCTTTGAATAAGGCAAACACACAGCTCAAAGAGGAGAATACTCGTGTTCGTGAACAGATTTCTAAAGTTACTTCTACTGCTCAAAGGCTGCAGGCAGAAAAGACTGCTCTGAATGAGCAGGTAGAAAGGGCAAGTAAACTTAGTGTTTCATATATCTCCGTATCTCTATTGGATAAGCGAGGTAAGGAAGTAAAGAAGATAAAGAAAGCTGCCCAAATCCGTGTAATTGCCAATATAGATCGGAATGTAACTGCGGAAGTTGGAGAAAAGACTCTCTATGTTCGCATCTTAAAACCGGATGGGGAGATCCTAGCTTTACATGATGGGACATTCTCCTACGAAAATGGAATGCTTGAGTATTCTATGAAGAGATCCATAGAATACGATGGAGAGCCGGTACAGGTAACTCTATTTTGGGATATAAGTGAGTATCTACTCGAAGGAAACTATAGAGCAGACATTTTTGCAGACGGACACTTAATAGGCAAAAAAGCATTTAGAATAGATTAGAAAGAATCTCTTATGGAAGTATTTGACGGAGGATGGGGCTTTTTTCTCATCTGTATAGTGTCTCTTGTTACAATATCGAATCCTTTGGCTGTAATGCCATTTTATCTTTCCCTTACAAACGGACTTACACATAAGGAAAAAGGAAGAGTGATCGTAAAAGCCATAACGGCTTCTATTGTGACACTATTATTTTTTGCATTTCTTGGTCCTCTGATCTTTAAAGTTTTTGGGATATCGATAGATGGTTTCCGGATCATAGGTGGAATTATCTTTTTCAATCTGGGATATGCAATGATGAATGATGCCGGTAGTAGAAGAAACTCCAAACTGGTAGAAGATCATGATACTGAGAAGCAGGAGGATGCGGACAACATCTCTATTATTCCTTTGGCTATTCCTATCTTATGTGGTCCCGGTATGATGACGAATGGAATTTTGCTTAGAGAAGAAGCAGATACAAATGGTAAAGTAATAATACTTGTTGCTACGATTATTCTTTTCTATATCGCTGCGGGATTGATTTTGAAAGCATCGGAGCGCATAACTGTTTGGCTTGGAGATACGGGAAATAAGGTGCTTTCTCGAATTATGGGTTTGATCTTGATGGTTATCGCTGCAGAATTTATTATAACAGGTGTTAAGCCTATTTTGACTGATATAATCAGAGTCGCTGTAGGTGGCTGATTGGGATGAGAGCGTTTTATGCAAGGACTTAATAATATTCAATCGTTGGGATCAGATCATCCAAAGGCTCCATGCTTCGTTATGGAGGAGGAAAAATTACGGAATAATCTTTCGCTTATCAGAGATGTAGCTCAAAGAAGTGGTGCCGAAATAATATTGGCGTTCAAGGCTTTTGCGTTGTGGAAGTCTTTTCCAATCTTTAAGGAGTATATCAAATCCAGTACGGCAAGTTCTATATTTGAAGCTCGGATGGGTTACGAATATATGGGAACTCCCACTTATACTTTTGCTCCGGCATACAAAGAGGATGAGTTTGGAGATATTCTAAAGTATAGCGACCATATTGTATTTAATAGTTTAGCTCAGTTTGAGAGATTTTATCCTTTGGTACAGCAAGATTCCGGCTCACATACTTGTGGTATTCGTATCAATCCGGAATATTCAACGGTTGGAACAGATTTGTACAATCCATGCGCCCCGGGTTCCCGGTTGGGAGTCCTGGCTTTCCAACTACCACAGGAACTACCAAATGGAATAGATGGCTTTCATTTTCACACACATTGCGAAAGCAATTCGTATGATTTAGAAGAAACTTTAAGGCATGTAGAAGAGAAATTTGGCAGATATCTTCCATCTCTAAAATGGCTTAATATGGGAGGAGGGCACTTGATGACTCATGCTGAGTATGACGTTGAGCATCTAATCTCTTTACTGCAAAACTTCAAGAAAAAGTATCATAATCTTACCCTTATATTAGAACCTGGAAGCGCCTTCGTTTGGCAGACGGGCTATCTATTAACAGAGGTATTGGATATTGTTGAGAATAGCGGAATTAAAACACTTATCATAGATGCATCATTTACCGCTCATATGCCCGACTGTCTCGAAATGCCTTATCAGCCACGTGTTCGGGGCGCCGAAATGGGAGCATTCCCGGAGAGAGGAGAGGTATACAGAATCGGAGGAAATAGCTGTTTGAGTGGAGATTTTATAGGAGATTGGACATTTCCTCAAGAAGTAAAAATAGGGGATATCATTTTGTTTGAAGACATGATCCACTATACTACTGTAAAAACAACAATGTTCAATGGTATTCCTCATCCGAGTATTGCAATAAAGCATGTTGATGGATCATTTGAGATTTACCGTTCGTATGGATATAAAGACTACTTGAACAGAATGTGTTAGTCTGTTAAAGTGATACTAAAGGCAAAAAAGAGATAGAGCTATGGGATTATTTGGTTTTTTTTCAAAGGATAAGAAGAAGACTCTGGATGAGGGCTTGGAGAATACACGATCCAATGTGTTTTCTAAGATTGGTCGTGCAATAGCCGGAAAAAGCACGGTGGATGATGAAGTCTTGGACGAGTTGGAAGAGATTTTGGTGACATCCGATGTTGGTGTCGAAACCACGCTAAAAATCATTAAGCGCATCGAAGAACGCGTTGCGCAAGACAAATATTTTGGCACCAGTGAACTTACCAAAATACTTAGGGGAGAGATAGCCGCATTGTTGGAGGAGAATAACTCCACAGATGGAGATGCCTTCACGCTTCCTGGAGACACAAAGCCATACGTAATAATGGTTGTCGGTGTGAATGGAGTAGGAAAGACAACTACGATAGGGAAGCTTGCTCATCAGTTTAAGTCTGCTGGATATAGTGTCGTTCTCGGGGCTGCGGACACGTTTAGAGCTGCGGCAGTAGATCAGCTTGTCATTTGGGGTGAGCGTGTCGGGGTACCTGTTGTCAAACAACAAATGGGATCAGACCCTGCATCTGTGGCTTTCGATACTCTGTCCTCTGCAAAAGCCAATGGAGCGGATGTTGTCATTATAGATACGGCAGGCCGTCTTCATAATAAGGTTGGTCTTATGAATGAGTTGACCAAGATTAAGAATGTTATGAAAAAGGTTGTGCCCGATGCTCCGCACGAAGTCCTTCTTGTTCTTGATGGCTCTACAGGACAAAATGCATTTGAGCAGGCAAAGCAGTTTACAGCAGCAACAGAAGTAAATGCCATGGCTGTGACCAAGTTGGACGGAACAGCCAAAGGAGGAGTTGTAATAGGTATTTCGGATCAGTTTAAGATTCCGGTAAAATATATCGGGTTGGGCGAGAAGGTTTCGGACCTGCAACTTTTCCGTAAAAAAGAGTTTGTAGATTCTCTATTTGGAGAGTAAGATAATAAGTAAAGTCATAAGAGATTAATGAGGAAGAATCGGGTTGATGTTATTACACTTGGATGCTCCAAGAATCTTGTAGATTCAGAGCTATTGATGCACCATTTCATTACGGCCGGCTATCAGGCTTATCACGAGCCGGAGAGAGTTTGCGGAGAAGTGGTTGTTGTCAATACCTGTGGATTTATAGGAGATGCCAAGGAAGAGTCTATCGAAACGATTCTTAGAATGGTCGAAGCGAAAAAACAAGGATCTATAGGACAGCTGTACGTTATGGGCTGTCTTTCTGAGAGGTATCGAGAAGAACTAAAGCAAGAGATTCCGGAAGTTGATGCGTATTACGGAAAATTCGATTGGAAACAGCTTGTTGGAAATCTTAATAAAGCATTTCATGTAGATGCTTCCGATCTTCGCAAAATCACCACTCCTCAGCACTATGCTTATGTAAAGATTTCGGAAGGTTGCGATCGCAGCTGTTCCTATTGCGCAATTCCGCTTATTACAGGGAAGCACAAGAGTAGAAGTATAGATAATATTGTTAAAGAGGTTGTCTCTTTGACGGAAGAAGGAGTGAAAGAGATTCAACTCATAGCTCAAGACCTCACATACTATGGGAGAGATCTTTATAAAAGAAATACACTTGCAGATCTTCTTACGGAACTTTCTTCTATAGATAAGTTGGAATGGATTCGACTTCATTATGCCTATCCCACACAATTCCCATTTGATATTTTGCCCGTAATGGCCAAAGAGAATAAGATCTGTAACTATCTGGATATTGCCTTACAGCACGCTTCAGATAACATGTTGAAGATCATGAGACGGGGGGTAGCCAGGAAAGAAACCGAAGCTCTTCTTACTCGAGTCCGTCAGGAGGTGCCTGGAATTCATATTCGAACAACGATGATGGTAGGGCATCCGGGAGAAACAGAGGACGATTTTAGCGAACTTCTGGAGTTTGTTTCCGCTCAGAGATTTGAGCGCATGGGTGCATTTGCCTATTCCCACGAAGATGATACCTACTCGTGGAAGCATTACAAGGATGATATTCCCCTCAAAGTAAAGAAAGAGAGATTATCTACGTTAATGAAGCTCCAAGAGCGTATAGCTTTTGACAATGCTCTGGAAAAAGTTGGGCAAGAGCTAAAGGTTATCATAGATAGAGAGGATGAAGAGTATTATATCGGTCGTACGGCCTTTGACTCCCCTGATGTCGATCCTGAAGTTTTAATCTCCAAAAAGAGAGACTTATCCGTTCCTTTGAAGATAGGAGAGTTTTATCAGGCTAATATTATAGACACCATAGGTTTTGATCTTATAGCAGAGGTGCGGAATAAAACATAACAAAATAGCTATGAACACATACGAGGAAGGGACTCGCCCGGTACGTTTATGGGCTCATTGGTTTCAGACTACAATTCTCGATGGGAATCCTTTTTGTTGGGAAGGTGTAGGCACTCTCTATG
This sequence comes from Porphyromonas sp., assembly GCA_030529525.1. Taxonomy (GTDB): domain Bacteria; phylum Bacteroidota; class Bacteroidia; order Bacteroidales; family Porphyromonadaceae; genus Porphyromonas_A. The sequence goes on from JAUMWS010000055.1 coordinate 10,263, forward strand.
TGAAATGTGAAGATGAGTATGTGGGAGTTTTAGATGAAACTCCTTATCTCTTTCCTCCTCGTATAGCACTACTCTTCGAGCCATCTGCCGAACTTATTTCTTTGCTCCAGAAAAGAGATTTCTCTACCTCTAAATCATTCTCTCAGGACTCCTCTGCACGATTACTCTCCGAAATTTCATCCTCTTTTTCCTATGAGGAGTTTGCCTCCGATTTGGAGCAGCTTACTCGCTCTTTCATTTTGCAACTCTTGGAGGGTAAAAGTGCTTACCAAGAAGGCTTTGGGACTCTCTCCCTACACCAAAACGTGGAAGGAAGTGTCCTTGAGTATACTCCGGATAGTTCTTTTGTTGTACGACTTCAAAAGCCATTCGAGGCTTTTGAACCCACGTTGCTAAAATCTCTCTCCCTTTTTCCCGATCTTTACATTAAGAAAATATCTTCGACAGAGATTGAGGTCCTACCTCAAATTTTTTCTATCCCGAAACCGGAATTAGAAAATTCAAAGGAAGAAGATAATATTACTACTCACTCACCTTCTTCCCAAGGAGATGAGCTACAAGATCAACATGAAGAGGTTACAACACCTCCTCTTGTCAAATCAAAAAAGAATCCTTTCATTCTCATATCTATTATCCTTCTCCTCTTTTTTATTGTAGGTGGAGGTGTTTTGGGGTATTTGACTCTGAGAAAAGGGTCAGAGCCTGAGTCGACGGTTCCAATTACAACCCATCAGGAAATAGAAAATAGTGAAAGTTTACCCCCACAGCCTATAGTACAAGAAAGCTCCCAATCTTCTCCTATTGCTATAGAAATGATAGAGAGAGGTATTACTTTGAGCGGATTGGCTCATAAGTATTATGGGAATGTTATCTTTTGGGTTTGTATTTACATGGAGAACTACTCTGTGATATCAGACTATAATAACATTCCTTTAGGACAAGAGATTAAAATTCCTCCTTTGGACAAATATAAAATGAAAGGAGATAGCGCAGAGGATATCTCCAAGTGCCGGAAAATTGAGTATCTTATCTACTCTTCTCAGTACAAACCCGGAGATGAAAACAACCTCTAAATGATTTATTCATACTACAATATATAGAACCATATTCATGTTTACACCAGAACATTTTCTTCTCGTAGGATCTTCACTTATTATATTAGGACTTATTCTTAGCAGAGCCGGCTTTAAGTTAGGCGTTCCCGTATTGCTTCTTTTCTTGGGAGTCGGAATGTTGGCAGGAGAAGAAGGTCTTGGTATAAGTTTTAATGATACCAAGATGGCTCAGTTTGTTGGTGTAATGGCCCTGACGGTTATACTCTTTTCCGGTGGTATGGATACCAACTTTAAGGATGTCAAGCCCCGCTTGAAAGAGGGGATATCATTGGCCACATTTGGAGTATTATTAACAACATTACTAACCGGAACGTTTATTTATTATCTCTTCCAGTTGGATTTTATGCCTATCCATCTCACTTATGTGCAGTCTCTCCTCTGTGCTGCAGTGATGTCTTCTACAGATTCTGCCTCTGTCTTCTCCATTTTAAGGACTAAAGAGATAACACTTAAGCAGAATCTTCGTCCTACATTGGAGTTGGAAAGCGGTAGTAATGACCCGATGGCGTACATGATGACCGTCATACTCATTCAACTGGCATCATCCGGAGGCATCAGCACTTTTGATGCTGTCTTCGACTTTTTCAGGCAATTCATTATCGGAGCTTTTGTCGGATGGGGTATGGGAAAGATTGCCGTTTGGATGGTAAATAAAATCAATCTGCCCAATGCTTCTCTTTATCCTATTCTCCTGCTCGCATTTTCAGGGCTTATATTCTCTTCTGCGTATGCTTTCAAGGGCAACGGATATTTGGCTGTTTATATCGGAGGATTGATTGTCGGAAATGCCAAACTAAAGTATCAGAAATCTATTAAAGGATTTTTCGATGGATTTGCTTGGTTATGGCAGCTTATCATGTTCCTCACCTTGGGCTTGTTGGTTGTCCCATCCGAGCTTTTCCATGTAGCCATTCCCGCCATTCTTATAGCTCTCTTCCTCATATTCTTGGGACGACCTATTGCTACATTTCTAACCCTTTTACCCATAAGAAGCACTCTGACCAATAAAGCGAGGCTTTACATCTCATGGATGGGGCTTCGGGGCGCTGTTCCCATTATCTTTGCCACCTATCCTTTAGTGGCAGAGGTTCCCAATGCTACCATTATTTTTAATATCGTTTTCTTTATAACTCTACTATCTCTTATCATACAGGGATCTACTGCTACATGGATGGCTGAAAAGTTGGACTTGGTAGACGATCCCGTACAAAAGCGTGTCTTTGATGTAGAACTCCCGGAAGAGATAAAAAGTGCATTGAGTGAGATTGTTGTTACTCAAGAGATGTTAGCTTATGGCAATACCCTTGTAGATATACCTCTTCCACGGCACACTCTTGCTGTTATGGTATTGCGTGGAGGGCACTACTTCATACCGAGCGGAGCTACCGAGCTTCACATAGATGATCATATTTTGCTTATTTCGGACGATCAGGAAGCCCTCTTGGCATACTATGAAGAAACCGGAATAGCTCCATACCGAATGGAAGTAAACGAATAGAATCCTATGACCAAAAGAAATCTATTTATACTTTTTTGTGCTGTCCTGCTCAACGTCTCATTTTATTCGGCTTCTGCCCGTAATAGCAAGGGACAGTTTGTAGTCGTTATAGACCCAGGACATGGAGGAAAAGACTCCGGAGCATTAGGGGCAATCAGTAAAGAGAAGGATATTGTTCTGAAAGTAGGTTTAAGGGTGAGAGAGCTTCTCCGCCAACAAGACCCTAATATCACTGTGCTAATGACTCGCTCCACTGATGTCTTTATTGGACTTAACGAGCGGGCAGACTATGCCAATCGAAACCATGCAGATCTATTTGTCTCTATCCATGCCAACTCTGCAAAACCCAATGTGGCAAGAGGAGTGGAGACTTATACGCTGGGTCTTGCCCGATCGGAAGAGAATCTTCGTGTTGCGATGAAAGAAAACTCTGTTATCCTGAAAGAGGACGACTATAAAACCAAGTACGAAGGTTTCGATCCTCACTCTACGGAAAGCTATATCATGTTCGAGTTTATGCAGAACAAGCATATGGAAAGTGCCATTAAATTGGCACAGGGAGTTCAGAAAAACTTGGTATCAGGGGGGAGAAGAGTCAATAGGGGAGTCAAGCAAAATATCTTTTTGGTCTTGCGCCGTACCTCCATGCCCAGTATTCTTATCGAGTTGGGATTCATTTCTCATCGGCAGGAAGAAAATTACATGAACTCTCCGGCGGGCATAGATGAAATGTCTCGGTCTATATCTTCAGCCGTAATCCGGTACAAAAAAGAGCTGGACAAGAAACTTTCCGGCAGCAAAGCGAATGTT
>JAUMWS010000056.1 GCA_030529525.1 Porphyromonas sp.
ACAAGTATCTATCTTGTAGACCGTACCATTCCGATGCTGCCCGAACGGCTGTGTAACGACCTTTGTTCTCTAAAGCCCAATGTAGATCGTCCGGCATACTCCGTACTATTTGAACTTGATAATGAAGGAAAGATTTTGAAGTATGAAATAACAAAAAGTACGATACACAGTGATGCAAGACTAACCTATGAGCAGGCTTATGAAGTGATTCAAGGCAAGGGAAATCTTTCCGAAGAATTGATCACAGCAATAGTTCATCTTAGTGAAATAGCCCAAAAGATAAGGAGCAAAAGATTCGCATCCGGAGCTATCAACTTTGAAAGACAAGAAGTTAAATTTATTCTTGACGAACAAGGGAAGCCCACAGATGTCTATACCAGAGAGAGTAATGAAGCCCATCAACTTATAGAAGAGTTTATGCTCCTTGCAAATAGGACCGTTGCTCAACATGTAACAGAAAAGTATTTGAAAGGACATCCCAAAAGAGCTTTCATCTATCGGATTCACGATCTACCCAATGAAGCCAAATTGCAAGATCTTGTCCAGTTCATGATGAAGCTAAAGTACGCACTCAGAGTGGATGGCAACAAAGAACATGTCTCCAAAGCGCTCAACGAAATGCTGGTGGCTTTTCACGGGAAACCGGAGCAGAATATGCTGGAAACAATCGTCCTAAAGACCATGGCAAAAGCGATATACACAACGGATAACATCGGACATTACGGTTTAGGATTCCCATTCTATACTCACTTCACCTCCCCTATCAGAAGATATCCTGACGTGCTGGCACACAGATACCTTTGGGCATACGAGCACGGACAAGAGCTTGACAGCCCCGGTTTTTTAGAATCTCAGGCACGACACTGTTCAGATCAGGAGCAACTCGCATCCCAAGCAGAACGAGCCTCTATCAAGTTTAAGCAAGTAGAGTATATGGCTGATAAAATCGGAGAAAAGTTTGACGGAACGATAATAAGCGTTACGGATTTTGGTTTCTTCGTTGAGATCAAATCGAATGGTTGCGAAGGCTTGGTTCCGATACACTCTATTGAAGACGACTTTTATGTCTATGATGAAAAGAACTTCTGTCTTACAGGCAGACAGTCAAAAAAAGTATTTAAGCTGGGAGACAGCGTAAAGATAGAAGTAGACAGAGTGAACTTTGAGAGAAAGCAGATAGATTTCCGGCTCTGTGAGCAATAATCAAAAACCTGACCATGAAAACACTTATAGGACATACACTAAAAGAGCTTGAAACATTAGTTTCAGCATACAATCAGCCCAAGTTTAGGGCCAAACAGATTGCAGAGTGGCTTTACCTGCATAGAGTTTCAAGCATAGAAGAGATGAGCAATTTGCCCATCTCTTTTCGGCAGCAACTCGCAGAAGAGTACACTGTTGGTCACCACAATCCGATAGCGACACAACGCTCTGTGGACGGTACAGAAAAATATCTTTTTGCCGTACAGACAACAAAAGGAGATCGTGAAATAGAAACTGTTTACATTCCCGAAGCCGACCGGGCAACCCTTTGCGTATCCAGCCAAGTGGGTTGTAAAATGAACTGCTCATTTTGCCATACAGGCAAGATGGGCTTTTTGTCTAATCTCCCCGCTGCAGACATCATCAATCAGTTCCTATCCTGCCCTCATGTAGAAAAGCTTACAAATATTGTATTTATGGGTATGGGCGAACCTTTGGACAACTATCCGGAAGTCTCGAAGGCTTTAGAGATTCTCACCTCAAAGTGGGGATTAGGATGGAGCCCTAAGCGAATTACAGTAAGTACAATAGGTCCGAGAGAGGGCTTGCTGAAATTGTTGCAAGAGCAGCAGTGTCAGGTGGCGATAAGCATCCATTCTCCATATCCCGAAGAACGTGCTACTCTTATGCCCGTAGAGAAAGCTTTTCCCATAGAGGAGATAATAGAAACGCTCGGCAAATTCGACTTTTCCGGTCAGCGAAGACTATCATTCGAGTACATTGTCTTTGATGGACTGAACGATGATCTCCGCCACGCAGAAGCTCTCTACCGGATACTTAAACCTCTGCTTCCGGATTGCAGAGTAAATCTTATCAAATATCACTCCATTCCCGGAGTCGATCTACATTCCCCATCATCCGTCAGAGTACAAAGTTTTGAAGACTATCTCAACTCCAAAGGAGTCAGATGCACTACACGAAGATCCCGCGGAGAAGATATTTTTGCGGCATGTGGGATGCTTGCTACAACTAAAGGCAAAAAGACCGAATAAAGAAAGTTTGATTATCTTTGGTTGCGAATATTCAATAACCCATACTAATAAAAACAGAAATGAAAAGATTATTTCTTTCTCTTGCCCTCATTTGCGGTGTATGTTCACTACAAGCACAGGAGCAAACGACAGATGTTAAGAAAAAAGAGACTTACGTATTCACTCCGGTAAAGGAGCTTAAGATCACACCGGTGAAGAACCAATCAAGAAGTGGTACATGCTGGTCTTTCTCCGGAATCGGATTCTGGGAAGCTGAAATGTTACGCATGGGAAAGCAACCTGTAGATCTGAGCGAAATGTTTGTTGTAAGCCACAGCTATAAAGACAAAGCGGTAAAATATATACGTACGGATGGGCATATCAACTTCGCTCAAGGCGGTTCTTTCTATGATGTTCTTTACGTTCTGAAGCATTATGGTGCTGTACCAAGCACTATCATGCCGGGACTCAACTACGGTACAAAGATTCACGCTCACAGCGAACTCGAAGCCGGAGCAATGGGATTCCTTAAGGGTATTGAGAAAAACCCGAACAAGAAGCTTACTACAGCTTGGAAGCGCGCTTTCGATGGTATCATTGATGCTTATTTGGGCGAACTTCCAACAGAGTTTTCTTACAATGGCAAAAAGTACACACCTAAGTCTTTTGCAGAAAGCCTTGGTTTGGATGCAGATAACTACGTATCTCTAACTTCATACTCTCACGTTCCATACTACTCTTCATTCGTAATGGAGATTGCAGACAACTGGCGTCACGCCAGCAGCTACAATCTTCCTTTGGATGAGTTTATGGCAACAATGAAGAACGCTATCAATACAGGTTATGCCATCGCATGGGGTTCTGACGTTAGCGAGTCCGGATTTACCCGCGACGGATACGCTCTTCTTGTAGACGTAGAGAGTGCAGAGAACTCAGGTTCGGACCAAGCACGCTGGGTCGGAGCTACTCCTTCTCAAAGAAATGAGATGATCCGTGACCTTGTTACACACATCAACACTCCTGAAATAACAGTAACACCGGAATTTCGTCAGGAAGGATACGACAACAAGACTACTACAGACGACCACGGTATGGTGATTTACGGTATTGCCAAAGACCAGACAGGCAAGCTCTTCTTCATGGTTAAGAACTCTTGGGGAGAGACCGGGAAGTACAAAGGTATCTGGTATGCTTCGGAAGCTTTCGTTGCCGGAAAGACCATGAATATCGTTCTACACAAGAACGCTATTCCTAAAGAAATCAGAGCTAAATTGGGTCTCAAGTAAGAGAATTTGCCAAATATGAATACTTTGGGCGAGATAGAGTTTTCTATCTCGCCCTTTCTTTTTTGTTCTTCTCTGTGAAAGGCAGTTCAAAACAGGTAGAAGTTGGACATGCTTACCAAGCTTGTTTTATTTACGGACAGGAAACAGAGGAAATTTATGATGACGACTTTTCCGGTTTTTAACCCGTTACAAAAGATATTTATACACAGACAAATGATTCTCCAAACGTGAAAGATGATGGAAATCAAGGAGTGGTTTGTGGCAATCAAGATTGGATTTGTTCGGCTCAAAGCGTGATTGCTGCAAATCAAAGCCTGATTTCTCTTTTCAAATCTGTTCAGCAGACAAAACTAACAGCTCCAAATCCTCTTTTGAATAGCCTTAAGACAACTCTTTGGGCAAGGCAATAAAAAAGAAGAGCAAAGGGGCAGATACTGCTCTGCCCCCTTGCTCTTCTCAAAATCTCGTAAAAAGAGATCTTTTTACTTTCTCATCAATCGAACCGGAAGTCCTGACTTCTTATCCATCGTATGAATACGTGAATAGTTGAACACAACATCGAACATGAATCGGTATGCGTAAGGCTCATGTTTTTCGGATGTAGTTTCGCTCCAAAAGACACTTGTGCGTTTGTTCAAAACGATATTACCCGCTCCCTCTCCGCTTGTATCAGAATTCATGTAGAAGCCTGTGGTAGTAAATACACGAGAGATATCCTTATTATTGTTTGCTGTCCAGTACTCCTCTTTAGCAACATCTGCCAACGTTGTGGCATTGTTACCCAAGTGGCGGATAGTAACAGTGTATGTGTAGAAGTCTTTCTTCACTTCTTTTAATACGTATCTGTAAGCCGCTTTATACTTACTTCCGTTACCTTCAAGGCGAACAGCATAAGCTATTCCGGTCTTGAATCCTTGGTAATAGCACTTGTATGTGTTTTTCTCTCCATCCAAAATGATATCTTCATTCTTCTCTACCGGTCCGAAGTCGGCACTTAGGAAGAGAACTTGCATGGATGCAGGGAACACCGTGAGAAGTTCATCTTTAGTGGGGACACGGTAAGCGGCCTTCAGAGAAGGCGTATCTTCAAGTATGGATTTACCCTCCGTGTTGCTCGTTTCATGTTTTACTCCCATGAGTCTGTACCAAGAGAAAAATCCTATGTTCTCGTTATCGTTCAAGTCTTTGACAAAACTTGTTCCCGCTTTATTCAGGTAGAATTTAGACATATAAGACATCGGAATAAGAGGATTCATCTCCTCGTCTCCCTCCACAACCTCCGGAGCTTTTATAACTACGGTACACTCTGCTGTCTTACCCCCGGCAGTTGCTGTTATCTTGACAGATCCTTGTGCAATGGCAGTTACAAGACCTCTTTGGTCTACCTTTGCCAACTCTTCACTTGACGAGCTCCAAGAAATGGGAGTAGTTGCTGCCGCAGCCGGAAGTATAGTGGCTTGAATTATGAAAGTTCCTCCTACCTGAATCTCTTTTTCGGTCGGATTCAGAACAATCTTCTCAACTGCCGGTGCGCCTTTAGGTATAGTAAACCGGTGTCCGTTGTAGATAATGATAATGGCATCTTCGGTCTCCGTGATCTTCAAGACCTCTGAGATGTCTTGTCCGGTAGCCTTCACTGGTTTGCCATCCGCATCGAGTACGAGTTGCCAAGTCTTTCCATCATCAACGCTTACTTCCCACAATTGCTCTGTATTTACCCTCAACTTGGGAGCTATGCCGGAAGCCTTTATCTTATTGCCATCCGCATCACGCATGAAGTCTCCGTTTATCGTCCAGTAGAGCTGACCATCCGCATCGCTCTTCACTCCTACCACGCTTCCATGCTTTATTACGATTTTAGAGCCATCGCTCATTACGAGCTCGTATCCGCTCTTGTCTGCCAACTCTGTATAGGATACGATACCGATCTTTTTGTTTTGAGCGTCTAAAAGATCTTTCATTGCTTTGATGTCCGAGTTGGTTGTAGAGATCAAAGTCTCAAGGTTTTTCAGGCGAGCATCGTGCTCATCCAATCTTCTTCTTAGTTCGCTTAGGTCTGTACATGCCGTAAAAAGAACAATCACGGGCAAGAGCCAAATGAGAAAATTTCTTTTCATAGAATAAGGTTTTAGTGATTTTGAAAACTTTTGTTCTGATGTTGTTTGAAACTCAACAGCCATCTTAACTTTCCATCAAACGGGAACAAGTCAAAGATAAAAATAATAATTTCACAAAACAAACATCTATTTGTTTTTCATTACAAGATTTCAAGTCCTCTGCTTGATGACACTAAGAATACTTTCCAACAGGCACAATAAAATATGGCGAGTAGAGCCGCACAAAACAAAAGGAGCGAAAAGGCAGACTGACGCCCCTTCGCTCCTCTTATGGATATTGGTCTTGTTCTCGTTTAGAATCTGAATCCTACCGAAGTATAGGCATTAAAGTTCTTCATGCTGGCTGAAGAGCCGGGACCCAAAAGGTTTTCCAATAGGGGTTGAACCTTTACGTTTTCGGTAAGACCATATTCGGTACCCAAACGGAAAATCACTCCGGAATAGTCTACTGCCACAGAAGCGTTCAGACCGGCATCGAATCTTTTAAATTCCAACGACTTTTTTGCGAAGTCCGGCATAGAGAACAGATTCACATCCGAGCTACCAATGACAGCTTTACCGGAAAGAGCATAAGCAAAATAAGGCCCTATCTCAACAGAGAATCCGAGCCTTGGGCTAAGTTCGGCACGAAAACCGAGATTGACAGGAACAGAAAGGTAGTTGTAATTCAGATGTCCTCTGTTCGTTTTGGCTTTATCCGCATCTGAAGGAGTAAGCCCGAACATCTTTCCCAAATTATTCAGGTCATAGTTTCCTCCCTGAGATTTGAAAGTGATACCGGGAGCGATATATACACCGGATCCGAATCCGATCTCCGCCACAGCGGATACCCTATATCCCAATTTCGCTTTAGAACTCAGATCCAAAGAGCCTGCCTTGGCTTCTACCACAGACATCACTCCTCCTACTTCCACTCTCGGACGGATGCTTTGAGCTTTCGCTCCCAACACTCCGCCGGCAAGCAATAACAATGCTAACAGTTTCTTTTTCATTGGCATCTCTGATTTGTAAAGAGAAAAGAGGGCTGAGAAAACTTCTCCACAGACCAAGCCTTTTCTCTTTGGTTATACATAGAGAGCAAAAACAGTATCTGCTCTCCGAGAACATATACCTCGTCCCAAATGTCGTAGCCGCAGCTCCAACTCCCAAAACGAGACAGGACAAATGTATGAAGAACTAAAAGAAGAAACAACCTCTCCTCACTCTTTTAAAGAAATATCAAATCGGGCAATACTATTTTGTATAAAATCTGCTTCTAAGCCTTATCCTGTACTATTTTCTAATCGAAAAAGAAAGAACAAAAGCGCAACAGAGGAGACATGGACAAGAAACTATCTCCAGAATAAATCAGCATAAAAAAGATAGTTTTATAGGATTTGGGCTTATTTAACAGCAGAAAGAGACTTTGCCTTATTATTTTAAATATCGGTGCCCAAACAACATAAAACAGACCATTAAATAATGTTATTTCAAAAAAAATATGTACGTTTGTATCGCTACTCAAACTAAATATAAGTTATAGCTCCACAAAACAGACGTAAATACACTATTTAGATATGTAATTATGAAAAAATTCAACTTTTCTAAAAGCCGAGATCTAAGCATCAGGCTCTCCTATCGGGCAATGGCAGGAGTGCTTCTGGCTGGTCTCATGACTGCATTTAGTCCTTCTGCCATGGCAAAAGGGACTAACAACACCACCACTCAACAGCAAGGCACAAAGAGTGTATCCGGAGTAGTGGTAGACGAAAAAGGAAATCCTATTCCTGTTGTGGGTGTTCGCGTAACCACCCAAAAGGGAAAAGGAGCTCGTACAGACGACAGAGGTAGATTTACCATCAACGGACTAACCTCGGCGGACATTTTGGAAGTATCTTTTATGGGATACGAGACAGTACGTATCACCATAGGAAACCAAACTTCTCTTAGAATTGCCCTTAAGCCTCAGACCTCAGAGTTGGAAGAAGTGGTTGTAGTGGGGTATGGTACACAAAAGAAAGTTAATCTTACGGGGGCAGTTTCCAACGTAGACTCGAAGCAACTCCAAGCTCGTCCTGTTCAGAACGTATCTCAGGCTCTTCAAGGGGTTGTCCCTGGTTTGAACCTCAGTGTAACCAATGCCGGTGGTGCCCTTGACGGTAGAATGAACATCAACATTCGTGGTGGAGGTACTATCGGAAGTGGTTCATACTCCAGCCCTCTCATACTTATAGATGGTGCAGAAGGAGATATGAACACCTTGGTACCAAACGATATCGAAAACATATCCGTGCTTAAGGATGCTGCTTCCAGCGCCATCTACGGTTCTCGTGCGGCATTCGGTGTAATCCTTATCACCACAAAGAGTGGTAAAGAGGGCAAAAGCAGATTTGCTTACAACGGGAATATGCGTTTCAGCTCAGCAACACAGGTACCGGACATGATGGACTCCGAAATGTTTGCCAACTACTTCAACCGTGCAGCAGCCAATGCAGGTGAAGGAGTAATATTCCCCGAAGAAGTGATGAAAAAGATTCGCCTCTACAAGCAAAACCCCAACGATGAATCTGTACGCTTCGGTACCATGTGGAATCCGGCAAAATCGGAATGGGCAATGTATGATGAAGGTAACTGGGCAAACACCGATTGGTTTGCGGAAAATTATCGTAAAAATGCTCCTTCACAAGAACACAACGTATCTTTCTCAGGAGGAACATCTAAATTGAACTACTACATCAGTGGTGCATTCTTGGATCAAGAAGGTCTTATTCGTTACGGTCAAGACATCTTCAACCGCTACAACGTTTCAGGTAAGTTCTCAGCAGAAATTACTCCTTGGTTCACTTTGACATACAATAACCGTTGGATTCGTGAAGACTACTCTCGCCCAAGCTATATGACCGGGCTATTCTTCCACAATATCGCACGTCGTTGGCCGGTGAATGCTGTAACAGACCCTAATGGCTATCTCGTTTCAGGACAAGAGACCATTCAGATGAGAGATGGAGGCAAAGACATCAACCAAAAAGACTTCTCCAACCAGCAGATTACGATGCTCTTCAAACCTGTAAACGGCTGGATCATTAAATTGGAAAACAACTACAACAATACTTACAACAACAACCACTGGGATGTTCTTCCTATTTACAAGCACGATAAAGACGGTAATCCTCGTCCAACGTCTCGTACAGGAGGAGACGAAGGACAGTCCAGAGTGTCAGAGTCTGCATGGAAGAGCAGCTACTTTAACGGTCGTTACTTTACAGAGTATGCCAACAAGTTTGGAAAACACGATATCAAGGTACTTGGAGGTCTTGACATCGAAATCAAAAAATCCAGAGATCTTGGAGGTAACAAGAAAGATCTTATCACCCCTCTTGTTCCAACAGTCAATACCGCAACGAATGATAAGCCAAGCTTCTATGGCGGTTACAGCCATTGGGCAACAATGGGATTCTTCGGTCGTGTAAACTACATCTTTGATGATAGATATCTATTGGAAGTTTCTGTCCGTAGAGATGGCTCTTCTCGTTTCGTAGGAGACAAGAGATGGGGAACGTTCCCGACGGTAGCCTTGGGATGGAACCTTTCCAGCGAAAAGTTCTGGGAGCCTATCAAGCACGTTGTTCCTCTACTAAAGGTCAGAGGTTCTTGGGGTGCTTTGGGTAATACCAATATTCAAGCTCTATATCCTTGGTTCCTTGCACAGCCTCAAGGCATTGCCAACTCTGCATGGTTGATCAACGGAGAAAGAATAAATACTTCCAATGCTCCGGGTATGGTATCAAGCTCACTAACATGGGAACGTGTAGAGTCTTGGAATATCGCTCTGGACTTCTCTCTCTTCAACAACAGACTGCAAGGTAGCTTCGATGTGTTTAACAGAACAACTTTCGACATGGTATCCGATCCCGAGAAACTTCCTTCTATCCTTGGAGTCAATCCTCCCAAGATCAATAACACAGACATGAGATCTTTCGGTTGGGATTTGGAGCTTCGCTGGAGAGATAGAATTAAGAGTTTGAACTACGGACTTAAACTTGTTCTCAGCGATGACCAACAACAGGTAATCAGATTCAGCAACCCAACAAACTCTCTTAGCAACTGGTACGAAGGTCGTAAGAGTGGAGAAATTTGGGGTTACACTACCATCGGCATAGCAAAGACCGATGAAGAGATGAATAACCACCTTGCAAACACTAAGCAACCTATGGGAACGCAATGGGCTGCCGGTGATGTCATGTACAAAGATCTTAATGGTGACGGTACAGTAAACCATGGAGACTTTACTTTGGACAAGCATGGCGACCTCTCTATCATTGGTAACAGTTCACCGAGATACAAGTTCGGTATCAATGCCGATGCAGAATGGAAAGGCATAGACTTCTCTATCTTCTTGCAAGGTGTAGGTAAGAGAGACTGGTGGGATAGTTCTCCTTACTCTGTTGGTGCTACCAGCCACGGTAAATGGCAGAGTGTAGGGTTTGTAGAACATTGGGACTTCTTCCGTCCTGAAGGCGACCCATTAGGAGCCAACCTGGATGCACACTACCCAAGACCTCTATTCGGAAAGGGTGGTAAGAACATGCAAGTACAAACCAGATACCTTAAGAGTGCCGCTTATATGCGTATCAAGAATATGCAGATCGGGTACTCTCTTCCACAATCTTGGGTGAGCAAGCTTGGTCTATCTCGTGTTCGTGTATACACTTCTGTAGATAACCTCGTTACTTTCACTAAAATGACTAAGATCTTCGACCCTGAAGCTATCGGAGGAGACTGGGGACCGGGTAAGCTTTATCCGCTTCAACGCACATGGTCTTTTGGTGTAAATGTTAATTTCTAATCGGTAAAAGAGACAATTACAATGAAAAATATATTTAGTAAAATAGCTCTTATAGGAGCGTTGTCCTTCTCTTTGATAGGATGTGATTTGCTGGATAGGGATCCTCTGGATCAGGTAGGACCGGATAGCTTCTACACTAATGCAGAACAGCTCGGCAGTTTTACTTTCAACTACTATCCTTCGATCTTCCCTACAGCCGGTGGTTGGGATGCCGGTGTTGCAGCAAGAGATAATGGCACGGACAACCAAGCGGGAGTAAATCCGAACAGAGGTTGGTTTACAAAAGATGTTTGGAAAGTCCCGGCAGAAGGAGGTATCGGATTCAATGCCATCCGAAACGTCAACTGGTTCATAGAGAATATCACTCAAAAGCTTGAGGCTAAAACAATTTCCGGATCAAAGGCAGACATAGATCACTATTTTGGTGAAGCATACTTTATCCGCGCAGCACTATACTACCAGAAGCTACAAGCGTACGGAGACTTCCCTATCATAACAAAGGTTCTTCCCGATGATAGAGCAGCCCTTATAGAAGCATCCAAGCGTATGCCTCGTAACGAAGTGGCACGTTTTATCCTTTCGGATTTGGATAAAGCAATCTCTCTTCTGAAGGAGAGAACTCCTATGAACCAACGTATATCCAGGAACGTAGCTCTTTTGTTCAAATCTCGTGTCGCTCTTTTCGAAGCAACATTCGAAAAGTACCACCAAGGATCCGGACGTGTACCGGGGGATCCTACGTGGCCGGGTAAAGACAAAGAGTGGAACAAGGGCAAAACGTTTAATATTGCAGCAGAAATCGACTTCTTCCTATCTGAAGCAATGTCAGCTTCTAAAGCTGTTGTTGATGCTCTACCTAATCTTACAGAAAACAGTAGTGTAATGAATCCTGTGAAAGGTCAGCATCATGGATGGAATAAGTTCTACGAAATGTATGCAGATGAAGATCTTTCGAAGTATCCGGAGATATTGCTTTGGAGACAGTACAGCAAGGATAAGAACTCTGTACACCTCACTTCTCATAAACTTGCAACAGGCTCTTCTTCGGGATGGACACGTAGCTTGGTAGAATCTTTTCTTATGAAGAACGGTCTGCCGATTTACGCCCAAAACTCGGGGTATACAGAGACGGACGAGACCATTGACCTCGTAAAAAAAGATCGTGACGAGCGCCTGCAACTCTTCTTGTTCGGAGAGAGCGATGTGCTTTATACCAATGAAGATCCTATTGTTCTCTTCAATGTTGCCACTATTCTTGCCAATAACGAAACCAGAGACGTTACCGGCTATCGCCAACGCAAATTCTACAATTATGACAAGAGAATGCATCTCAACTCTGAAATGCACGACGTTTCCGGTACTATCATCTTCCGAACTGCAGAAGCATACCTCAACTACATAGAGGCATCTTATGAAAAGAATAAGGTGATAGATGGAACCGCAAGAGCCTACTGGGATGCGTTGCGCAGACGTGCAGGTATCACTGCTCCGATAGAAGTAACAACCGGAGCTACCGATATGGCTTACGAAGCAAACACATCCAGAGACTCTTACGACTGGGGAGCATTCTCCGCAGGAGCTGCTGTAGATCAAACTCTTTACAGTATCCGTAGAGAGCGTCGTTCCGAATATGCCGGAGAGGGGGAGAGAGAGCATGATCTTAAACGCTGGAGAGCAATGGATCAAGTGAAGAATTACCATATAGAAGGTATCAACTTCTGGGATAAGACTTATACCAACAAGAAATTTTATGGTGCAACCGGCAACTTCCTTATCGTTGCCGATGGGTCTTCTGCATCTAACATGTCTGCTAAAGAACTTAGCAAATACATCCGCCCATACCAAATAATCAAGGCAAACAACGATGTATTTGACGGCTACACATTCTATCAGGCCCACTACCTCTCTCCTTTCTCTTTGGAAGAGCTAAGAATGGCTTCTCCAACAGGAGATCCTGCAGCGAGCAACCTGTATCAGAATCCGGGCTGGAAGGCAGAAGCAGAAACTCCGGCAGAGTACTAATAGTGTAATACGACTAAGCTCTTTTACCTGCTGTTTTAAGTAGGAACAGAAGCTTATCGGATAGAAAAAGTGGACGGCTTTTGAAGCCGTCCACTTTTTTCTTATCCATACCCAAGCAGAAGGGCTCCTCTTGCTGCTATTTTTATATATTCGATACCGATAGGGACTCGCTCGGAAACCCTCTCTCTATTTTGATCGGAGAGGCTGTTTTCAGAGCACGACCAAACTGTTAAATCAAGGCTGTTTTGTTAACACTAATTTCGATAGCTGTTAAGCAAAAACGATAAACAAGCATATTTTGTCGGCTTAACGGGTTTAATTTTT
>JAUMWS010000057.1 GCA_030529525.1 Porphyromonas sp.
GTAACAGGAAACTGTTCTTTCCGGAAGTTTCGGATGAAGACTGGAACAATTGGAAATGGCAGGTAAAAAATAGAATAGAGACTGTTGAGGATCTGAAGAAATACGTATCCCTCACCCCAAAAGAGGAGCAAGGTATACGTGAAAGCCTCAAAACAATAAGGATGTCCATCACTCCTTATTACCTGAGCCTTATAGACCCTAATGACCCTCATGATCCGGTAAGAAAGCAGTCTATTCCGACAGAAAATGAGCTACATGTAAGCCCTTCGGACTTGCAAGACCCTCTACATGAAGATAGCGACTCTCCGGTTCCGGGACTTACTCACCGTTATCCGGATCGTGTGCTGTTCCTCATCACGGATATGTGCGCCATGTACTGCAGACACTGTACAAGACGTCGTTTTGCAGGACAGAGAGATGCCGCATCTCCTCAACAACGTATAGATGCGTGTATAGACTATATCGCACGAACGCCACAAGTGAGAGACGTACTCCTTTCCGGAGGGGACGCCCTACTAATGAGCGACTCCAAGATAGAGTATATACTGCAACGCCTTAGAGAGATTCCTCATGTGGAAATCATTCGCTTTGGTACAAGAACTCCCGTGGTAATGCCTCAGCGTATCACTCCTGAGTTTTGCGAGATGGTGAAGAAGTATCATCCGATATGGCTGAATACGCACTTCAACCACCCGAACGAAATCACTAAGGAGTCTGCCGAAGCTTGTGCAAGATTGGCAAACGCCGGTGTACCTTTAGGAAACCAAAGTGTACTTCTAAGAGGCATCAACGACTGTACGTATGTTATGAAAAAACTGGTACACGAGTTGGTTAAGATACGTGTTCGTCCTTACTACATCTATATATGTGACCAAAGTATGGGCATCGGACACTTCCGGACACCGGTATCTAAAGGTATCGAGATCATCGAGAACCTGCGTGGACACACTTCCGGATATGCTGTTCCTACTTTCGTGATAGATGCTCCGGGAGGGGGAGGCAAGATTCCGGTGATGCCTTCGTACATGATTTCTCAAAGTCCAAACCGTGTGGTAGTACGAAACTATGAGGGTGTTATAAGCACCTATACAGAACCGGAGGACTATGTGGAAGAGTGCTATTGCGAGGATTGCAAGAAGCAAAAAGAGGGTGTTGCAGCACTGCTGGCAGGGCAACAACTATCTATAGAGCCAAAAGATCTCGCAAGACACAAACGTAACGAGCACTAATAAAAGCAGATCATCCCATAAAAGCATGCCTTTTATAGAGAACATATTGAAGCAGGAAAGCGTATCCATCGTCGGCTTGGAGAAGAATACGGGAAAGACAGAGACTCTCAACTATATTCTTCGTAGAATAAGCACGATGGATACGCCCATTGCTCTTACCTCTATAGGGGTGGATGGTGAAGATGCCGACCGTGTAACCCGCACGCAAAAGCCGGAGATAACCATATACGAAGGAATGACTTTCGTAACGTCCGAAAAGCACTACCAAGGGCGCAGACTCGTATCCGAAATATTGGATGTAAGTGACGAACAAACGGCTTTGGGAAGGTTGATAACCGCCCGATCGGTATTATCCGGGAAGTGTCTGATATCCGGACCATCGGATACTGCCGGGACAAAAAGGCTTATAAAGCGACTAAAAGAATTAAACATACAGACAACTCTTGTAGATGGAGCCCTTTCTCGCATGAGTTTGGCCTCTCCTGCCGTAACGGATGCTATGGTTCTCGCTACTGGAGCAGCACTATCGGCAAATATTTCACAGCTCGTTCGTCAGACCCGATTTGTAAAGCGACTGATAGATATTCCGGCAATCCATGGTAAGCTCGCTTCGTCTCTTTCTACAGTAGATAGTGGTATATGGGCTGTGGATGAGAGTGAAAATATCCACGATCTTGGAATACGATCTATCTTTTTAGCTGAAAAAAGCACGAAAGAACTGTTTAACCATGGAAACAAGATATATGTTTCCGGATTGGTGAGTGATAAGTTTTTGGAAACTCTCAGGCTACAAAAGAAGAATGTAGAACTGATAGTCCAAGACTTTACAAGGCTTTTTCTTTCTCCAAATGTCCTTGATGCGTACGAAAGAGATGGAAATACCATCAGGACACTACAACAAACAAATCTTATAGCCGTTACGATAAATCCCCTTGCCCCAAATGGTATCTGTCTCAACTCCGATCTTCTTAAGGAAGAGATGCGAGAAGTGCTGCGGATACCTGTTTATGACATTAAAAGAATATGATATCGTTAAAGCAAACCATAGAAGAGATCAGCGGATTTCGCTTCATGCTCGAGGAGTTGGAGATACTCTCTCCCGTAGGACGCAGATGCCTTTCAGAGTCTCCTTTTCTTACCGATAGCGGTGAGATAGAAAATGCTCTCTCCGAAGTGAATGCCTTGAAAGAGAGACTTCTATCTGCCAAGTTCAAAGAGCCTCTGACTGTTGCAGAAGTGAAGTTGATGCTACTTCGAGACATCAAAGGAACGCTTGCAAGATTGTCTGCAAAGGTACAGCTAACCGATATTGAACTCTTTGAAGTAAAAAGCTTGGCTTTGCTGGCGGTCCAATGCAGGGATATAGCCAGGCAGTTGGCGCTCTCCTTCCTTTCCATACCGGATGTAGAAGCTGTGGTTGGTCTATTGGATCCTGAGGGGAAGCGTATTCCTCATTTCTATATCTACGATGCCTACTCGCCTACTCTCGCTTCTCTAAGGGCTCAGATACGGCACATGGCAGAAAAAGGCTATCCGGAAGATGAAATAGAAAGCATACGTATCCAGTCTGTCCGCCTCGAAGATGACATTCGTGCATCTTTAACTGCAAAACTGCAGGAGCATGCAACCAACCTCTCTATAGCTTTGAACAGGATGGGACATTGGGATCTTCTCTTAGCTAAAGCGAAACTGGCAATCAAGATGAATCTTTGCAAGCCCGATATCGTGAAAGATGAGACAAGATTTGAAGCACTATTTCATCCGGAAGTAAGTAGTTACTTGGAAGCAAAGAGAAAGCATTTCCAGCCCGTAGATATCACTCTGCCTCAAAGCCCCACGGTGGTCACCGGAGCAAATATGGCTGGGAAAAGTGTCCTTTTGAAGAGCATTGCTTTAGCACAGACACTTGCTCAATACGGCTTCTTTGTGCCTGCAAAGTCTGCAAAAATAGTTCCGGTAGAGAAGATTGCCGTGATATCCGGAGATGGAGAAGACGAAAGCAGAGGCCTCTCTTCGTATGCATCGGAGATGCTAAAGCTCAATAATATAATTTTGGATGCACAGCAGGGAGTACCGATGCTGGTTCTGATAGACGAATTGGCACGAACGACCAATCCGATAGAGGGGCAGGCGATAGTATGTGGAATGCTTGAATTCTTGATACAAGAGAGTGTACGAGCTGTAATTACCACTCACTATGGCATAGACATGCCTGTAAGAAAACTTCGAGTAAAAGGTTTCAGGGAGGATAAGTGTGCCACAGGAAAGATAAGTGTAGAGCATATAAACGACTATATAGACTACTCATTAGAAGAGACCACAGCACGAGATGTGCCACATGAGGCTATCCGTATAGCTGAAATAGTAGGAGTAGATGATGAGTTCCTTCTATACATCAAAAGACATTTAAAGAATAACATATAAAAGTATCAGCCCAAGAATGATGCAGAAAAGTAAATTAGGAATAGACTTTAAAGACGTAGAGTATGCACGCAATGTGGCTCGGAAGATAGCCGATGGTGTGCAGAACTTCGTAAAAGACTACTCTACGGTAGCGGTGGAGCGTACGCTTTGCCGTCTCATCGGAGTAGATAATATAGATGCCAATGGCGTTCCTCTTCCCAACGTACTTGTAGACGATCTTAAGAGTAAGGGAGTATTGGAGCATGGAGTGCTTTTCTTTTTGGCGAATGCTATGGCTGCCACCGGTCTTTCTGCCCAACAAATTGCAGAAAAGGTAGGTGCCGGAGAGATGGATATCACCTCATTTCCCTACATTCCCAAAGAAGAAGTAGCAAAGATATTGAAGCAAAGCGTGAACGAAAGCATTGCTAAAATATCCGACAGAAGGAAGAAGAGAGAGCAATATCTTGCCACCATTGGTGAAGGTCCAAGGCCTTACCTATACGTGATAGTAGCCACCGGAAATATCTACGAGGATGTTGTACAGGCAGAAGCAGCAGCCAGACAGGGGGCAGATATCATAGCCGTGATACGGACCACAGGGCAAAGTTTGCTCGACTATGTTCCTTACGGAGCTACAACAGAAGGCTTCGGAGGGACATTTGCCACTCAGGAAAACTTCCGCATCATGCGTCAGGCATTGGACAAAGTCGGAGAAGAAGTAGGTAGATATATCCGTCTCTGTAACTACTGTTCCGGCCTATGTATGCCGGAGATTGCTGCCATGGGAGCTTTGGAAGGCTTGGATGTTATGTTGAATGACGCTCTGTATGGCATTCTTTTCCGGGATATCAATATGCAACGTACGCTGATAGACCAGTTCATGTCTCGTGTCATAAATGGCTTTGCAGGTGTTATTATCAATACCGGAGAGGATAATTATCTTACCACTGCAGATGCTGTAGAAGAGGCGCATACGGTATTGGCTTCGGATATTATCAATGAGCAACTCGCTCTTTTGGCCGGATTGCCGGAGGAGCAAATGGGACTCGGACACGCTTTTGAAATGGATCCGGAACTCGAAAACGGATTCTTGTATGAACTTGCACAGGCACAGATGACAAGAGAAATCTTTCCAAAGGCTCCTCTTAAGTATATGCCTCCGACAAAGTTTATGACCGGGAATATTTTCAGGGGGCACCTGCAAGATGCTCTTTTCAATATGATCGGTATCTGGACGCATCAGGGCATTCAGCTATTGGGAATGCCAACGGAAGCGATCCACACCCCATTTATGAGCGACCGCTATCTCTCCATTGAGAATGCGAAGTATATCTTCAACAATATGCGCTCGATAGGAGAGGAAATGGAGTATAAAGAGGGAGGTATCATTCAGACACGGGCAAAAGAAGTATTGGCAAAAACCATCAAATTGCTGGACGAACTGCAAGAGGTAGGTCTATTTACCGCAATAGAGAAAGGGATTTTTGCGGATGTGAAGCGTCCTATGAATGGAGGTAAGGGCCTTTCAGGTGTCGTGATGAAAGGGGAACACTACTACAACCCGTTCATCGAAATTATGAATCCTATCAAACAGTAACATCTAACAATCGTACAACAATTATGAGCGGAGGATTATACTCTACAGAAGCCAACGATTTTGACCAAACGCTGGATCTGACCAAGATAAAACCATACGGCGACACCATGAATGACGGTAAGACTCAAATTAGTTTTACCCTTCCTGTCCCTGCCGGAGATGAAGCCATTGAGGCGGCAAAGCAACTGTTACGTAAGATGGGATTCGACAATCCCCAAATCGTATATCATAAAGAACTGACGGAAGGATTTACATTCTTCAACTGTTACGGAAGCTCCACCGTTACCATAGATTATACACAAATTCATGTCCCGAAAGTGGATTCCGAGAAATGGGACATGCAGATGACAGACGACTTTATAAAGGAGCATATAGGTCGCAAAATCGTAGTCGTAGGTGCCAGTACGGGTACGGATGCTCACACCGTAGGCATCGACGCAATCATGAACATGAAGGGTTTTGCAGGACATTACGGACTGGAGCGCTACGAAATGTTCGAAGCTCTTAATATGGGCAGTCAGGTTCTCAACGAAGACTTTATTGCCAAAGCCATAGAGATCGGAGCAGATGCTCTTTTGGTCTCACAAACCGTAACCCAAAAAGATGTACACATCAAAAATATGATAGAGCTCGTAGAGATGTTGGAGGCCGAAGGAATCAGAGATAAGGTCATACTCTGCGCCGGAGGTCCTCGTATATCTCACGAGTTGGCAAAGGAGTTAGGATACGATGCCGGATTCGGAATGAATACTTATGCTGATGATGTAGCCTCCTTTGTCGCACAAGAGTTAGATAGAAGACTAAACAAACAATAAACCTATACCTTATATGGACAAGAATCAGATAAGAGAAGTCATTGCTCGCCGCGTGGCTCGTGAACTCAAAGACGGCGATGTGGTAAACTTAGGAATAGGGCTGCCGACCCTTGTACCCAACTATCTCGACCCGAATACCAAAGTACACTTGCAATCGGAAAATGGTCTTATAGGTATGGGGCGCACTCCCGGTGAAGAAGAGATAGACCCTCACTATATCAATGCAGGCGGAGGATCTATTCTGCCCGATGTGGGAGCTGCCTCTTTTGATAGCGCAACATCATTTGCCATTATCCGAGGCGGCCACGTCGATGTCAGCGTATTGGGAGCACTTCAGGTTGATGTAAAAGGAAATCTTGCCAACTGGAATATACCCGGGAAGATGGTTCCGGGAATGGGAGGAGCCATGGACCTGCTTACAGGAACACGAAAAGTGATCCTTGCCATGGAGCATACGGCAAAAGGTGCTCCCAAAATCATGAAAGAGTGTACTCTTCCTCTAACTGCAAAAGAGGCTGTAGATATGATTATTACGGAAATGTGTGTTATTTTTGTAACTGAAAAAGGATTGGAAGTGGCAGAAATACACCCGGATTTTACCAAGGAAGATGTAGAGGCTGCTACGGATGCTCCGCTTATTTTCAGAGAAGATCTTAAAACTATGGAGTTTTAACCTTAGCATTAACCCTAAACTAAGATATCAAACAGATGAAAAAAGTATTTATTGTTTCTGCAAAACGCACCCCAATAGGCAAGTTCATGGGAAGCCTATCTACATTTACTCCGGCACAGCTTGGAGCTATGGTTATACAAAACATCCTTGAGGAGACCAAAATAGACCCTTCCGCGGTAGACACTGTCATTGCCGGTAATGTCCTTTCGGCAGGACAGAAACAAGGCGTAGCTCGTCAATGTGCCATCCTTGGAGGTATACCACAAGAAAAGACGGCGTACTCCATAAACATGGTCTGCGGTAGCGGTATGAAAGCAGTGATGAACGGTGTTACAGATATTATGGCAGGATTTGCTTCCATCGTAATAGCGGGAGGGACAGAATCTATGACAAATGCCGGATTTATCCTTCCGGGCGATGTTCGTTCCGGCTTCAAGATGGGTAATCTTCAGGCAATAGACCACATGGTAAATGACGGTCTTACGGATGCGTACAACAACTACCATATGGGTATCACTGCGGAAAATATAGCAGAACAGTGTGGCATCAGCAGAGAAGATCAAGACAGATTTGCGTTCTCTTCCCAAGAAAAAGCCATTGCAGCCGTGGATAGCGACAAGTTCAAGGAGGAGATTGTCCCGGTAGAGATCGTTACTAAGAAAGAGACTATACTTTTCGACAAAGACGAATTCCCAAACAGAGGGACATCATTGGAGAAGTTGGGTAAGTTGCGTCCTGCTTTCAAGAAAGACGGTACGGTAACGGCAGGAAACGCTTCAGGTATAAACGATGGAGCCTCTTTCGTGATGCTTGCAGATGAAGAAGCGATAAAAAAATACAATCTCACTCCTCTTGCAGAGATTATTGCATTTGGAGAGGGCGGTGTAGATCCTCAAGTCATGGGTCTTGGCCCTGTTCCTGCAATCCGCTGCGCTCTGCAACGTGCCGGCATGAAGCTATCCGACATGGAGATTATCGAGCTGAACGAAGCTTTTGCGGCACAGTCTCTTGGTGTAATCAAGGGGCTTATCGAAGAGCATGGAGTCTCTCGTGAATGGATAGACGAGCACACCAATCTGCATGGAGGAGCCATTGCGCTCGGGCATCCTATCGGTGCAAGTGGTAACAGAATACTCGTATCTCTCGTTCATGAGCTTAAGAGATATGGAAAAGAGTACGGGCTTGCCTCTCTCTGTATCGGAGGAGGTATGGGAACAGCTGTTATCATCAAGTCCGTAAAGTAACCGATACATGAGTAGCATACACGTAGAAATAAAGGAGAACATAGCCATTCTGAGCATAGATGAGCCTAAGACCCTCAATGCTCTTCACACCTCCCTGATAAAAGAACTGATCTTTCGCTTTGAAGAGGCAGAGCAAAATAAAGATGTAAGAGTGATCATACTCACTGGTACGGAAAGATCTTTTGTTGCAGGAGCCGATATACAGGCGATGAGCGAAATGAACTCGGTAGAAGCAAAAGAGTTTGCCACGCTCGGAGCCATGGCTTTTCGTCGCATAGAAGCCTCCTCCAAGCCGGTCATTGCAGCCATCAACGGATTTGCATTGGGCGGAGGATGCGAGTTGGCTTTGGCGTGTGATATCCGGATTGCCTCCGATAAAGCCAAGTTCGGACAGCCGGAAGTGGGTCTTGGTATCACGCCCGGCTTTTCGGGCACTCAGCGTCTGGTGAGAATGGTAGGCTTCAGCAAAGCCAAAGAACTCATTTTCACAGGAAAAATCATCGGGGCAGAGGAGGCGGAAAAGTTCCGTTTGGTCAATAGCGTCGTACCTCACGACACTCTCATGGAAGAGGCTGTATCTTTGGCAAAAACGATTGCAGAGAAAGCACCCATAGCCGTATCCTCTTCCAAGAAAGCCATCAACGAAGGCTGGGATCTGAGCATAGACGAAGGCATAGAGCTTGAGATAGATCTGTTTGCCAAGTGCTTTGATACGGAAGATCAGAAAGAGGGAATGAGGGCTTTCCTTCAAAAGAAAAAGGCGATATTCAAAGGCAGATAACACACAACACAAACAACACTCAGAAAACATGAAGATAGCTGTAATAGGAACCGGAACCATGGGCAACGGCATAGCACAAGCCTTTGCTCAAGGAGGTTACCAAGTGGTGATGAAAGACCTTTCGGCAGAGGTTTTGGAACGTGCGGTGGCAAGTATAGAGAAGTCTCTTACCCGTTTGGTATCCAAGCAGACTCTCACCGAAGAGGAGAAAAGCACCATTCTCTCCCGCATCTCTACCACTCTCACCTATGACGACGTAGCCGATGCTTCGCTTGTGGTGGAAGCCATAGCCGAGAACATGGAGCTGAAGAAGCGTGTCTTTGGAGAGCTGGACCGTGCCTGCAAGCCGGAAACGATCCTTTCGACCAACTCCTCTTCTCTTTCCATTACGGAGATTGCCGCCTCCACGGGGCGTCCGGAGAAGGTCATAGGCATGCACTTTTTCAATCCCGTACCTGTGCTGAAGCTGGTAGAGGTTATCCGTGGGCAACTGACCTCCGACGATGTCTTCGCCTGCGTAAAAGGGATAGCGGAAAAGATCGGTAAAGTACCCGTGGAAGTGAATGAAGCACCCGGGTTTCTTGTGAACCGTCTGCTCATTCCGATGATCAACGAAGGCATCGGAGCCTTTGCGGAAGGGGTAGCCACGAAAGAGGAGATAGACGAAGCGATGAAGCTCGGAGCGGGTCATCCCATCGGGCCTTTGGCATTGGCAGACCTTATCGGCTTGGATGTCTGTTTGGCGATCATGGAGGTGCTGCACCGTGAGTTCGGAGAGGACAAATATCGTCCACATCCGCTTCTGCGCAAAATGGTTCGCGCCAATCTCCTTGGCAGGAAGACGGGAGAGGGATTTTTCTCATACAAGTAAAAACAGAAGAGGAGAGAGGAGCAAACAGCCACATCTTCGGAAAAAGGAGATCCCGACACGGCTGTACTCTCTAAACCTTTAACGGAACAAGGGCTGAGTCTCACAAAAAGAGATTCAGCCCTTATTTTATATCGGGACAGCTCAAAAGATTTTCATTCAAGGCAATTCTCGAACCTCACCAAAGCTGTTTACAAAACGAGTTGAACAGAGAAAAAAGTTCGCCCGAAGCCTGAAAGAGTTTCAAATCAAGGCTCCATTTGCAGCAACAGAAGCTTGAAACGCAAGCATCAAAGCTTGAAGCAGACAAACAGAGCCTTGATTTCAGATTGTAAAACGGTTTATACCATCTTCTGATACCGTTCCGACCTCTTTTTATATCCGTATAGTGAAACAAAAAGATGCAGGCTCTATCTCACTCCGGTAGCACGATCCAAGTCTGTGTTCATCAAACTCTTGTTTCGCTTAACCGTAGACCTCTTTCCGGAACCGAAGTTGTACGCCATCTTCACTCCGAAAGAGCGTGCGGTGATATCATTAAAACGTTCTTGCTCAAAGCCCTCTCCCCACTCGGTTGTATGCAGTCTGTTGTATTTTTTGAACGGATTTCTTACGTTCAACGTCACGGAAAGTTTATCTTTCAAGAGCTTTGTCGTAACGTAAAAAGAGCAGGAGTAGTTGTGTTTTGTCCTAACTCCAAGACTTGGAGATGCCTGTGTGTACATATAAGTTCCGCCTAATGCGATCTTTTCATGAAGAGTCCAATCTGCATTCAGAGAGAGATTATAGATGAGATCCTGCTGTAAAAGTTTCCCTTCTTCTCCGTAAAACGCAAGATGTCCCCCGTTAAGGAAAAGATTTGTTGAGAGTTTGGATGTAGGTCTGTAGTTGAGCGCAAGAGAAGATGTGATGTTCCGAAACCTTTCTCCATTCTTATAGGTCTTGACGACGGTACTTGGATTTTTCGGATCTACCTCTGCCACGTTGAACACAGGGTCTTTTACTTCGTTGTAATCTACGGAAAGATTCAAAAAATAGTTCTCACCAAAAGCCATACCGCTCACCTCTACGTGGTGGCTTTTCTGCGCCGTAAGATTGGGGTTACCGAAAGAAACCGAGTAGTCGTCGTGCTTGTTCACGTAGGGGTTCAGTGTCCATATCGAAGGTCTTTGGATGCTGTAGTTGTAGGAAGCACCGATTTGGATATTCTGTGAAAGCTGGCTGCTAAGAGAGAGACGAGGTATGATATTCGTATGTGTGGCTTGCTTGTTTTCCTCTTCTCGTCCCGGGTAGATCAGTTTATCCAGAACACGTTCGACTCTTGCGCCAAGATTCACTGCAACCGGACCTATTCTGGAAGACGCATTGGCATATCCGGCGATATGGTTGTGGTTATACCTGATTTCGTTCGTCCCTTCCGAGTTCAAAGCTTTCCACTCCTCGTTCTCTTTACTTTTGGTATAGTATCGGGGATTTGCATCGGATAACCTCACCACTCCCAAGGCTCCTGCTTTTACGGTGGTGCGATTATCTCCATACAGAAGGGCATCGGCTTTGAGCGTGTGTTCGTAGAGACCGCCTTCCGACGTGCTTTTATGAAAAGACTTGACATCCTCATCTCTCACCACTTCCATGTTTCTGTTATCGGGGTTGTACGAAAATCTGTATCCGACGGAGAGTGCCTCTTTTTTGCTCTGCTTATTCAGATTTCTGTAGATGACGTTTGCCTCCACGGCTCCGTCGTTGCTGTATGCCCGGGGAGAGATGGTACTTTTTTTCTCTGCGCCTCCTTCTCTGAATATTTTGTGCCAATCTCCGTAGTAGTCCGTATTGGTGAGTTGCATATGGGCATCGGCATAAACAAGGTTGGTAGAGTCTATATCGTACTCCAGCATGGCTCGTCCGGTGTGATGGATGAATCGTCCGGTGGCTTCGGCTTTGGTGCTCAAGCTGTTTTTGATGCCGTTGGAAAGGGATATTTGACGCTCGCTACCGATGGGCTGATTGATGTGTTTGTCCATCTCATAGTTGTATCCGACGGAGAGTTTGAGCTTATTGGCTACGAGATTATAGGCAATGGCTCCTTCCGTCTTGGGCTGAGTCTTTGCTCCGGCAGAGAGGTAAACGCCATATCCGTCCACGCCTTTTCTTTTGGTTATGATGTTCACGACCGTGCTTCCAATCTCTGTATCGTAAGAGGCATCGGGCTGAGTGATCACTTCTATCCGCTCTATGGAAGAAGCAGAGATGGTACGAAGCACCTGTTTGGGGTTCAGATTTGCCATACGGAAAGGCTTTCCGTTCAGATATATGGTAAAATTGGATGTGCCTTTGACCCTTATGTTGCCTTCTCCGTCCACTATAACCATGGGGACTCGACGCAAAGCCGTGAGGAGATCTTCCGCCTGACTTCTGATATCTTTAGCCATATCGTAGGTAAGGCCCGAGCTGTTGAGTTTGATCAGTTTACGTCTGGCAACCACCACGACCTCCTCCAACTCTCGGCTGTCCGGCTTCAACTCAAAAGAGTAGATGCGGGAGGCGTCCCCGACCAACTCCTCTTCATGAGACTCGTATCCGGTACATTTTATCAAAATCTTGTACTTCCCCTTATCCGGCAGGCTCATACTGAACTCTCCTTGTTCGTTAGAAACCATCGCATCTTTCCACTCTCCATTGAGCGAAGAGAGGAGGACGGAAACATAAGGAATAGCTTCCTTGCTCTCTTTGTCGGTAATCACTCCCGTGATTTTCCCGCTGTTTCCCATGCTCGAAGCCTGCCCGAAGGCAACCACATGCACAAGAATAAAAATCGGCAATGCTAAAAAGAACTTGAATCTTTTCATAAGAATATAACGAGTTTATTCGATTAAAGGTTTATCCTGTCTTTATCAAAAGATATCCGCAAATGTAAAAAAAAACGGAGGGAGGTGTCCCAACAAAATTTATATATCCATAAAAAATCCCAATAATAGCTTTTGGAAAAAATCTGTAACGGGACGAAAAAATCGAGATATTCCAATGCATATTTTACGGCATTCGAAAGGAGAAAAATTTTTGTACGTGCGGAAATATTTTTTTG
>JAUMWS010000058.1 GCA_030529525.1 Porphyromonas sp.
TCATTGAAAAATTAAACCCGTTAAGCCGAAAGAATATGCTCGTTTATCGTTTTTATCAAACAGATATCAAAATTAGTATTAATAAAATCGCCCTGATTTAACAAATCAATCGTACTCTGAAAACACCCCTTCCGATCAAAATAGAGAGAAGGATTTCGGCGAGTGGTCATCTGTATGGAATATATAAAAAAGGAGCTGCTCAAATCAGATTTGAGCAGCCCCTTTCTTTTGGTTTTATGCCTTCAAGATAATCTATTTTACAGGTACGGATGCAATCAATCTATTTTCAGAGTTTTTGATGTGCTCCATATAGTTGATAGGTGATGAGACTTTCTCTTTCGACAAAGCATGAGTTATCACATCCGTAATATCATCCACATAGATGAAAGACAATCCTTTAAGGTAGATTTCTTTAATTTCGTCTATGTCCTTTTTGTTCTCCGAACAGAGGATAATAGTCTTAATACCGGAACGCTTGGCTGCCAAAATCTTCTCCTTTATCCCTCCGACAGGAAGCACCTTCCCTCTCAACGTGATCTCTCCGGTCATTGCTATGGACGGCTTCACCTTTCTCTGAGTAAAAGTAGAGATAAGAGAAGTTACC
This sequence comes from Porphyromonas sp., assembly GCA_030529525.1. Lineage (GTDB taxonomy): Bacteria > Bacteroidota > Bacteroidia > Bacteroidales > Porphyromonadaceae > Porphyromonas_A. Next base: position 605 of record JAUMWS010000058.1, read on the forward strand.
AGCGTAATACCTGCACTTGGACCATCTTTAGGTATAGCTCCTTCCGGTACATGGACGTGGACATTCCAATAATCAAACAGCTCTTTCGGAATATCGTAAAGGTCGCTGTGGCTCTTTATGTATTCAAGAGCGAGCAATGCAGATTCTTTCATGACGTCTCCCAAGTTCCCGGTAATGGTCATCTTTCCACTTTTCGATGGGCTCATGGCACTTTCTACCATAAGAATTTCACCTCCGACAGAAGTCCAAGCCAATCCGGTCACAACACCGGCGTAGGAGTTCCCCTCGTACAAGTCTGTGGAATACTTGGCAGCCCCCAACATCCCTTGCAACTTCTCAGGAGTTATGGTATAAACCGAAGAAGCCCCCGTTTCTTCACCTGCTTCTGCTTTATCTATTTCGATGGCAACTTCCTTGGCAACTTTACGCATCAAAGCCGCAAGGCGTTTCTCCAACTCACGAACCCCACTCTCTCTCGTATAACTTTGGATAAGAGTAGAAAGTGTGTTCTTAGGGATTTTGACTTGCTTTGCTTTCAGCCCATGTGTTTCAAGTGCACGAGGGATGAGATGCCTCTTGGCTATCTCCAACTTTTCCTCCAAAATATATCCGCCCACTTCTATCATCTCCATCCGATCTCTCAATGGTCCCGGAATAGCCCCGATATTGTTTGCAGTAGCAATGAAAAGGACTTTACTCAGATCGTAGTCGATATCCAGGTAATTGTCATGGAATGTATTGTTCTGCTCAGGATCAAGCACCTCCAAAAGAGCAGAAGAAGGGTCTCCTTTGTAGTCGCTTGCCAGCTTATCTATTTCGTCCAAAACGAATACCGGATTGGCTGCCTCTGCTTTGATAAGCCCTTTAATGATACGACCCGGCATAGCACCTATATAAGTACGTCTGTGCCCACGTATCTCGGCTTCATCATGAAGTCCGCCAAGGGAAATACGAACATATTTCCGGTTAAGGGCCTTTGCGATAGACTGTCCCAATGAGGTTTTTCCGACACCCGGAGGCCCGTAAAGACAGATAATAGGAGAACGTAGATCTCCTTTCAACTTAAGTACTGCCAGGTGTTCAAGAATACGCTCTTTCACTTTTTCCAAGCCGAAATGGTCTTTATCCAAAACCTTGGCAGCATTGTGTGTATCAAAGTTATCTTGAGTCGTTTTATCCCAAGGGATATCAAGAACGGTCTGAAGATACTGTAGCTGTATGCTGTAGTCAGGACTCTGAATATTGAGTCTTTCCAACTTCTTTATCTCCTTCTTTACGGTAGCATAAACGCCTTTGGGCCATTTTACTTTAGAAGCTCTCTTTTTGAGTTCAGCCACATCGTCATCATCTCCGCCGTCGTTCAGTTCTTCTCGTATTACCCTCATCTGTTGTTGAAGATAATACTCTTTCTGTTGCTTATCCAGTTCGGAGCGTGTCTTCATGGCAATCGTCGCCTTCATCTCCAAGAGTTGAAGCATTGTATTGACGGTTGTCAAGAGAGTAAATGCCCTTGTTTTTAAGTCATTATGACTTAAAAGCGCATATTTTTCTTCAAGGTCTATAGGTAAATGTGTACATGCAAAGCCAAGAATATTGGTAGCATCCTTGAGTTCGGAAAAGGATTTAATCATAGGCTTAGGCATCTCCCCACCCAAGAGCAACACTTTCATGGTTGTTTCTTGTACGAGTGGAATCAGAGCCTTATACTCCATATCCGAAGCGGAAGGCACGATCTCTTCTATAAGATCATAACTCGCCATAAGAATCGGCTGTTCTTGTACTATAGATTTAATCTCAACCTTCTTTTTTCCCATTACGAGCAAAGTGGCCCCCTCTTCGGATATATCCAAAACTCTCATCACCTCTGCTATCACGGCAATAGGCATGAGATCTTCCAATTTAGGGTCTTTTTTAGCTCTGTTCTTTTGAGTAACCACAATCACATGCTTATCCTTTGCGTTCTCTAAGTACTTTAGGAACTCCGAATTGGAAGTGGTATCGTTCATTACAGGTACTGTAACATTCGGATACAGCACCGTATTTTGAAGCGGCAAGATGGGTAGCATAAGAGGTATATTCTCGGGAAGAGAAGTGAGTTTATCCATCTCTTCATCCGGGAAAACCATATGCATCGTAGGAAAAGATGACTCCATCTCTTCCATCATATCATCTATATTGTCTGTCATATCTATTCTTTGCTTGTCGTGTAATTCGTTATTATCGTTATGGTATTATCTATCAATATATGTGCCAAGTTCATACTTCTCTTGGATCTATCCCCCACATCAGCTTGTCTCTGAGGGTTTGATAGAAGTTGTGTCCCCATATTTGAATGGATTTAATGCTCTCTTTCGATTTTTTCAAACAAAGTATAGTGTTACAACTTAAAGAAGTAGTCTTACCATCTGCAACGAGAAGAAACGAGAGATTTCGGGCAGAAACTTTCAGTCGTATCTGATAGTTGTCTGCTACCACAAGAGGTCGCATGTTCAACATATGGGGCGCAACGGGAGTAAGACAAAGCGTAGATGTATTCGGAGCTATGATAGGACCATTAACACTTAGGGAATAAGCAGTAGAGCCGGTAGGGGTAGAGACAATAAGTCCATCCGCCAAATAGGTAGCCACTCTCTGTCCATCAATTTGTGCCTCTATGGAAATCATAGATCCGGAATCCTTTTTCGAGACAACAACTTCATTCAAAACCGTACCATGTTCCGTAGTGTGCCCTTCTTTTTCTGTATAGATATCTATCATGGAACGCTCCACAATATCATACTCCTTCTTAAGAACATGTTGCCAAGTCTCTTGAAAGAGATCTCCGGATATCGAAGCAAGAAAACCAAGCCTGCCAAGATTGACACCTAAAACAGGGAGTTTATACTCCATTACTTGCCACGCTGTACGAAGGTAAGTACCATCGCCTCCAATACTTATAGCTATGGTCTCCCCTCCTTTCAGCACAGAAGGAGATAAAGCCCCCATCTCCGTAAAAGGCTTAATACCATTTACCGGTATTTTCTTACTCTCCAAGAATGTGAGAAAATCGGAGTGAACCCAAGTCTCAACACTACTCTCGCTGATAATTCTAAAAATATCGGATAGAGTCTCAAGGGGTTTTGATAGATATTTTGAACCGAAGATGATTACTGTCATGGCTGCTGTTTAGATTTCTAAGTAAATCTATTGTTATAACTGTGACTATGTACAAATTTAGAAAAAATGTTGTCTTGAAGGACTATAAAATAAGGTCGCAACACTCAAAGAGCATTGCGACCTTATACTAAGTATTAAATATCCAAATATATTATGCTTCTTCAATAGCCGCTTGCGCTGCCGCCACACGAGCGATAGGCACACGGAATGGAGAACATGAAACATAGTTTAGACCAACTTTGTGGCAGAACTTAACAGAAGAAGGCTCTCCACCGTGCTCACCACAAATACCACACTTGAGATCCGGACGTTTTGCACGACCCTTTTCTGTAGCCATCTTTACAAGTTGACCTACACCGTTTTGATCCAATACTTGGAATGGGTCTACCTTCAAGATCTTCTTTTCCAAGTAGATCGGAAGGAAAGATGCAATATCATCACGAGAATAACCGAAGGTCATCTGAGTAAGGTCATTAGTTCCGAATGAGAAGAATTCTGCGGAAGCAGCAATCTTATCTGCAGTAAGAGCAGCACGAGGAATTTCGATCATAGTTCCGACCTTGTAGTCTATACGATCTCCGTACTCTTCAAACACAGCCTCTGCAGTCTTTCTGATCACATTTTCCTGCTCCTTGAACTCATAAACAATACCTGTTAGAGGAACCATGATTTCCGGTTCAGACATTACACCTTCTCTCTTAAGCTCAAGAGCTGCAGAGATAATAGCGCGTGTCTGCATTTCTGTAATTTCAGGATATGTATTTCCTAATCTACAACCACGGTGTCCAAGCATTGGATTGTGTTCCATCAAGCTGGATACACGATGACGGATAACTTCAACATCAAGTCCCATATCCTTTGCCATCTCTTCCTGACCCTTTGCATCATGAGGAACAAACTCGTGCAAAGGAGGATCGAGAAGACGAACAGTTACAGGATAGCCATGCATTTCACGGAAGATACTCTTGAAGTCTTCTTTTTGGAAAGGAAGAATTTTAGCAAGAGCTTCTTCTCTACCTTCTGTTGTATCCGAAAGAATCATGCGGCGCATGGCAACAATCTTTTCGCCTTCAAAGAACATGTGTTCTGTACGGCAAAGACCAATACCTTCCGCTCCGAACGAATAAGCAACAGCTGCATCGTGTCCGGTATCAGCGTTAGCACGAACTTTCAAACGAGAATACTTGTTGGCAAGTTCCATAAGAGCAGAGAAGTCTGCATCCATTTCAGCTGCCTTAGTATCCACCATACCTTCGTACACTTCTCCGGTAGTACCGTTAAGAGAAATAAAGTCTCCTTCACGGTAAACTCTACCATCTACAGTAAGAGTACGAGCCTTGTAGTCTATCTGGAGTGCTCCTGCACCGGAGACACAACACTTACCCATACCACGAGCAACAACAGCAGCATGAGAAGTCATACCACCTCTTGCAGTAAGAATACCTTCAGCTACCTGCATACCTGCAAGATCTTCCGGAGATGTTTCAAGACGAACAAGAATTACGCGTTGTCCACCTTCGTTGTGCATTCTGTCTGCATCTTCCGCAAAGAATACAATCTGTCCCGTAGCAGCACCAGGAGATGCAGGAAGACCTCTGGTGATTACTGTTGCTTTTGATAGAGCCTTCTTGTCGAATACAGGGTGAAGAAGTTCGTCAAGTTTATTAGGTTCAATGCGCTTAAGAGCAGTCTTTTCGTCAATCTTTCCTTCTCTTAAAAGATCCATGGCAATCTTCACCATCGCCTGACCTGTACGCTTACCGCTTCTTGTTTGAAGGAACCAAAGTTTACCTTCTTGAACGGTAAACTCCATATCCTGCATATCACGATAGTGTTCTTCGAGCTTTAGTTGAAGTCTGTGAAGCTCCTTGTAGATTTCAGGCATAGCCTCTTCCAAAGAAGGCATTTCACGTACTCTGTCTTCTTCAGACACGTTCGCTCTTTCCGCCCAACGTTGAGAACCGATCTTTGTAATCTCACGAGGAGTACGGATACCTGCTACCACGTCTTCACCTTGAGCATTGATTAGGTACTCTCCGTTAAAAAGATTTTCTCCAGTTGCAGAGTCACGAGAGAAGCATACACCTGTTGCAGATGTCTCTCCCATGTTACCAAATACCATTGCTTGTACGTTAACGGCAGTACCCCATTCCGCAGGAATACCTTCCATCTTACGGTAAAGGATTGCACGTTCGTTCATCCAAGAGCGGAAGACAGCCATTACAGCACCCCAAAGTTGCTCGTATGAGTCTGTTGGGAAATCTTTTCCTGTCTGTTCCTTAACCGCTTTCTTGAAGCGAGCCACAAGGACTTTAAGGTCTTCTACAGTAAGGTCTGTATCTTGTTCTACACCTCTTTCTTCTTTTAGTTCGTCTATAAGTGCCTCAAACGGATCTATCTCTTCCTTGCTGGTAGGCTTCATACCCAATACAACATCGCCGTACATTTGAACGAAACGACGGTATGAGTCCCAAGCAAAACGAGCATTACCTGTCTTACGGATAAGGCCTTCTACCACTTCGTCATTAAGACCAAGGTTCAAGATTGTATCCATCATACCCGGCATAGATGCAGGCGCTCCGGATCTAACAGATAGAAGAAGAGGATTCTCGATGCTGCCAAACTGAGCGTTCATAAGACCCTCAATCTTAGCAACAGCCGCTTCTACTTCCGGCTTCAAAAGTTCTACTACTTTGTCTTGTCCTACTTCATAGTACTCGTTACATACTTCTGTCGTAATAGTAAATCCGGGAGGAACCGGCACGCCGATCAGGTTCATTTCAGCAAGGTTAGCTCCCTTACCTCCCAATAGCAGCTTCATGTCTGCCTTACCTTCAGCTTCTCCATTGCCGAAGGTGTAAACTCTTTTTTTTGACATTTTTGGCTTAATTGTTTGTGTGTATAAGTGATTACAAAATTATTTATTCTAACATCTACATAGAGAAATCTGAATCTATCACACCCTCTGAAAGAGCTTCTGTCTCAAGATTGAACAGATTTTTACATGGGGAGCGATACATTTCAGGAACATTGAAGTCTTCGTTAGGATTTAACTTCAACATTTTATCGTTGTATATCTTCTGCATGAAGAGTGCAACAATAGGCAAAGCCATCGAAGCCCCTTGACCGTCTGAAATAGTATCAAAATGGATATCGGGATCTTCTCCTCCTACCCAACAGCCCGCAGATAACGAGGGAGTGAAACACATGAACCATCCATCGGCATGTCTCTGAGAGGTTCCGGTCTTTCCTCCCATAGGAGCCTTGACATTGTAGCGATACCTTACACGGCTACCGGTACCGCCATCCATAACATTCCGAAGCATGTATAATGTTTTATATGCAGCTTCTGCCGACAGTACTTCGTACATTTTAGGCTGGAACGTAGCCAACACATTACCATACTGATCTTCTATCCGGGTTGCAAGCAGAGGTGCTACACGAAGTCCGCCATTGGCAAAAGCGGAATATCCGCTCACCATTTCCGAAACAGATATATCCGGAGTTCCGAGGCAGATACTCGGTACCGGATCCAAATGCCCCGTGATACCGAACGATCTCAAAAGGTCTACGAATGCGTACGGAGAGAGATGACTCATAAGCCATGCCGTAACCCAGTTGTCGGACATTTGAAGTCCCCAATTGATGCTAACCATCTCACCCACGCGTGTGCTCCTTGCATTTTTCGGCGTCCATACCGTACCGGCTTCCGTTATTATACTTTGCGGGACATGAAGCATTTCGTCACAAGGAGTAAAGCCTTCTCCCATCGCCATAGAGTACAGAAACGGCTTCATTACAGAGCCTACCTGCCTGCGTCCTAGCGTAACCATGTCGTACTGAAATGCCGTATAGTCTATTCCCCCAACATAAGCCTTCACCTGACCGGTCAGGTTATCCATCGCCATAAATCCGCTACGAAGAAATCCCTTGTAGTAGAGGATGCTATCTCTTGGTGTCATCACCGTATCCTTGTACCCCGACCAGCTAAAGACATTCATTTCGGTAGGAGTATCAAAGATTGCATTTATCTCCTTTTCGCTCTTTCCTTCGGCTTTAAGTTTTCTGTATCTGTCGCTTTGCTCCAAAGACTTGCGCAATATTTTAGCCCGATCCTCTGTTGACAGATTTCTGGAATAAGGGGCATAGCTCCGTCCCTTCTTCTCTTTATCAAAACGTTTCTGAAGATCTTTACCAAGATGTTCACGTACAGCCTCCTCTGCATAGCGTTGCATCAGGGAGTTTATTCCGGTGTATATCTTCAGCCCATCGGTGTAGAGGTTATAGTTTTCACCGTTGCTCTTCTTATTTTTCTTGCACCAGCCATAGAGCGGATCGGTAGCCCATGCTACAGAGTCCCTTTCGTACTGGTCTTTCTGCCATGTTTGATACTTGCTTCTTTCCGGCTTGTCTGCCATAAGCACCTGTTTCAGATGCTCTCTGAAGTAAGTAGCCAATCCCTCTCTGTGGTTACGAACACGGAAGCGAAGCTCCACAGGAACATTTTTCAAAGAGTCGCACTCAACGGCTGTAAGATGTCCTGCCTTTTTCATCTGATCCAACACCACATTGCGGCGCTGCATAGCTCTTTCCGGGAAACGTACAGGGTTGTACAAAGAAGGGTTTTTACACATCCCCACAAGTAGTGCCGCCTGCTCTGTTTTAAGATCACGAGGCTTGACGTCAAAGTACGTTTTACAGGCACTCTCTATACCTACGGCTTGGTAGAGAAAATCAAACTTATTCAGATAAAGATTGATGATCTCCTCTTTCGTATAGTAGCGTTCGAGTTCAACAGCTATAACCCACTCTATCGGCTTTTGCAAAAGTCTTTCCACCTTGCTGTCTGCAGAAGGAGAGTAGAGCTGCTTTGCAAGCTGTTGTGTTATGGTACTACCGCCACCGGCATTTTTTTGTCTCATCAGTCCGGTCTTTACCACCGCACGGAAGAATCCCCGCATATCTATACCGGAATGCTTCGTAAACCGAACATCTTCCGTGGATATGAGAGCATTGACAAGATCGGGAGAGAGATCCTGATAAGTGATGTATATACGATTATTATTTTTCAGAGCATAAGATCCCAAAAGCTGCCCATCTTCGGAGATAACTTGAGATGCGTACTTATCTATCGGATTTTGAAGATCCTCAATGGGAGGCATATAGCCTATCTTACCTTTGGCTATAAGAAAGAACATAAGCAGGGTTCCGCTTCCTATCAAAAGGAACAAGCCCCACATGGCTATCAATAGATATTTCAACCAGCGATTCATATATTCTTCTTAGTTCTTGTAATACGCTTGCAAATATACATATAATAAGTGATATTCTGCTTCCTCTCCCCCGAACTTAAAAGCCTCCGAATGCCAAACACTTAACCGATGTTAATATTAAGAATATGCTTCCTATGGCAGCAAACAGAAAAATATCTCTGAAAAGAGAAATAAACATCTCGGTTTTGAAGGCAAAAAATTTGGAGTATCACACTCTTGAAGAGATGTCCAAACTTCAGATTATCAAATCATTTTATTTCGTTTACCAAGACCCAACCAAAGAAAAAGGGAGCAAAGAACAAAGAGATTAGAAAGGATTTTTTGCATCCTCCCTATCTTCCGAAACGGATCTGCCCGCTACCGAAAAATAGCGATCGAAGCCGTCAATAAAAAGTATCACATTTCCACACAGATAAAATATCGAAGAGAGACACCTTTATTACAATTTCTTTATATAAAAGCTCCTTTCGGAAAGAGAATTTTAGCGTCCAAATCCCTCCACAAAAAGCAGATTTTGCGTTCATCGACTAAGGCGCCATCTCCTTTAAACGCCTTAAACGCCTAACAAACAATCAGATAATAAAAATCAAGAATCTCAGAACTTTTCTCCTCTTGGTCGGTTTCAGGGCTTGTTTTTGAGTTAATAAACACAAAAATCAGCAAGACCAAATGCAAATAAAGCCTAATACAAATTACCACACAAAATACACTTCAAAAAGGCCAAAAAGATAAAATCCTCATTATCAACTCTATAAAAATATATCTAAACACGTTTAGTGATTTCGATAAACGTGTTAAATGAAATCACTAAACCTGTTTACTGAAAAATTAAACCCGTTAAGCCGAAAGAGTATCCCTGTTTACCATTTTGTCCATCCACAATCGCTAATAAATGCAAACAGATTGAGGTCAAATTAACAATTCAGACAGCCTCTAAAGACAAGCAGCTGAGACAAAAAAATAGCACTCCAAGAGAGACGTACAGAGGAGATGGAATATATAAAAAATCAAGCCCCTTTTGTTTTATATAGTTCTCTTCTATTTTGTTATTAAAAGCATTTTCGGATATGCTTCCGAATGAGATCTTTTCGGAACTCCTATTTTATAAAGTGAAGCAATTATTTTACCTTTGTATGAAAAGAAAAGAAGATAGCAGATATGAAGATAATTCACATTATCAACGGGCCAAACTTGAATCTGTTAGGCGAACGAGAGCCTGAAATATACGGAAGTACGGATTTTGAGGAATACCTTGAAAAACTGAGGGAAATATACCATAACGTGGATATCAGATATTTCCAGAGCAATCACGAAGGTGAAATCATAGATTATCTGCACGACATAAGGGGATTATCTTGTGGGATTGTCCTCAATCCCGGAGCATTAACACACTACTCTTATTCACTGAGAGATGCCATGGCTGCAATAAATGTTCCGGTGGTGGAGGTACATATATCCAATCTCTATAGACGTGAAGAATTCAGACAAAAGTCGGTTACAGCGGCAGAAGCAGCAGGCATCTTGTCCGGATTTGGGCTGGATGGTTACAGGCTTGCAATAGCTCACCTGTTATCGAGACGTAATGGATAATCCCAATAGATGTACCAAAGATTAGATTCTTAAAAGATTTAGAGAAACAAGTATGAAGAAAGCAACCAAAATCGTAGCAACAATATCGGACAGGAATTGCGATATTCCTTTTCTTAAGGCACTGGTAGAAGAGGGAGTTAATGTTGTCAGACTCAACTCCGCACACATGGACAAAAACGGATTTGACCTGGTCATAAACAACACCCGTGCAGTAGCGGACGATGTTGCTATACTGATGGATACAAAAGGACCTGAGATTCGTACCACAATCTGTAGCGCTCCCATAGAGTTCAAACGTGGTGCCACTGTCTTACTCAAAAGCGATCCGGACACTCCTACAACCCAAGAGTGTATCTGTGTAAGCTATCGAGATCTTTACAAAGACATATCTCCGGATTCTCATATTCTGATAGATGACGGACTTTTGGAGCTGTTGGTCGTGGAAAAAAGCGACGATAAGATTGTCTGCTCCGTACTGAACGATGGGATTTTGGGAAGCAGAAAGAGCGTAAATGTTCCGGGAATAAGAATCAACCTGCCTTCTCTTACGCCAAGAGATATAGAGACCATCAACTACTGTATAGAGAAAGATGTGGACTTCATAGCTCACTCTTTCGTACGGAACAAGCAGGATCTTTTGGATATTCAAGAGATACTGGACAGACACAACAGCCAGATAAAAATCATTGCCAAGATTGAAAACCAAGAGGGTGTAGACAATATTGATGAGATATTAGACCACTCCTTCGGAATCATGATTGCACGAGGAGACCTCGGCATAGAGGTACCTCAGGAAAAGATTCCGGCAATACAGAGTATGCTCATACGGAAAGCCATTGCGAAGAAAAAGCCTGTGATAGTGGCTACACAAATGTTGCACACGATGATATACTCGCCTCGTCCGACCAGAGCTGAGGTTTCGGACGTCGCAAATGCCATTTTCTACAGAACAGATGCCGTGATGCTATCGGGAGAGACAGCCAATGGGAAATACCCCATAGAGGCTGTAAGAACCATGACCAGCATTATCCGAGAAGCAGAGAAAAGCAAACTCGAAGAGCAGGATATAAGGGTACCCATCGAGCCGCAAGACCTTGATGTTACCTCTTTCCTTTCCAAACAAGCAGTAAAGAGCATTGGAAAGCTGGGAGTAAAAGCTATCGTAACGGATAGTTTTACCGGGCGCACGTGCCGAAACATAGCTGCGTACAGAGGACGTGCCACTGTTTTTGCAATATGCTATAAGGAACGTACTGCGAGGGAACTCGCTCTTTCTTATGGGGTGAAAGCTGTGGTGCAAGAGAAATTTGGCGGAAAGATAGACTACTATATCGGAGCATTGAAAGAGCTTCTCCGAACAGGACAGATAGAGAAAGATGATATGGTGGCATACGTCAGCGGAACTCTTGCAGAAGAAGTGGGAACAACCAGATTGGAGCTCAATAAAGTTCAGGAGGCTTTGGACTTCTATCATAAAAACAATCCCGAAAAGCAGTGATGATAAGCGGTCAGAGCGATAAAACAGAGTCCGAACTATTGGCTTTGGAAGAGTATATATCGGAGCATATATCTCCGGAACCACCTCTTCTCAAAAAGCTTTACAGGGATGCTCATATCCATTTAGTAAGACCAAGAATGATGTCCGGGCATCATCAAGGACGGTTACTTGCTCTGCTTTCCAAGATAAAGTCGCCTCGTCATATCGTAGAGATCGGCACCTATACGGGCTACGCCACTCTCTGTCTGGCTGAGGGATTGCCCCAAAACGGGATCATCCATACCATTGAGTTGAACGATGAAATGGAGGAGTTCCTTGAACGCTATTTTAACCAAAGCGAGTACAAAGAACAGATCCGCATATATTTTGGAGATGCCTTGGAAATCCTTCCGACACTACCTCTTGAAGAGACGGACATAGTCTATATAGATGCCAATAAAAGACATTATATAGATT
>JAUMWS010000059.1 GCA_030529525.1 Porphyromonas sp.
AAGGTAGCCGTACCGGAAGGTGCGGCTGGAACACCTCCTTTCTGGAGCAAGGTATTACGAAAGATTTTGCATAGTATTTATGCAGGATATAAGATAGAGGTTGCTGAAGTTCTGCGTACATCTTGTTTTGTCCGATGTGCTGATATAAAGAGAGCCTTTCTGCCAAGTGCGGAGAGGCTCTTTTCTTGTTTATAGACCTTTGTATAGGCTTTTATACTTACTTGTTTCCTTGTGGTCTAATTCCGGATTCATGAATAAAAAGGTATCTTTACACTTGTAAAAATAGATCTTATGTATCCTAATCATATCAGATTTGAACTTTCAAAAATAGTAGCAGACGGAGAAGATGTTCGTTTGCGTATTATCGAGCTTGAAGGAGGAGTGGTAGAAAACTTAAGCTCTCCATCTCCGATGTTTATTTTATCTCCACTTGACCACGATCGTTGGGCAGTAAATCTTAAAATAAAGGCGGATAAATCTGCAACTGAAATAGTACTTAAATACAGTTATGGTATTTATCGGAATGATCTCTTGACCGATAGCGAAACATCGGGTGTTCACGAATTACGTTTGTCCTGTGAGAGTTGTGTTCGGGTGCTTACGGTAAAAGATGATTGGCGTTATTCGGTTTCCTTGGGATTGTTGGATAATCAACTTTTCGATGTTATACTCCGTTCGGATGAGACTTCTTCCCCTTTCAAAGTAGAGAATAATAAGATATACTTTTTTCTTCCATCCTTTTTCAATCCATTAAATGATAGCTTATATATTTCCGGAAGCATAGAAGAATTGGGCTCTTGGAATCCTGAAGAGGCTTTACCTTTTCGTCGGTTAGGAAACAGACTCATTGCGGAAATAGAGAATGCAGAAAAGCAATCTTTCGAATATAAACTGATTGTGAAAACTCTTTCCGGAGCTGTTGAATGGGAGGTCTTGGAGGGTAATCGAGTCTTGCGAATGGATGGGGAAGAAGGAATAGTGGTAAATCTTTCCCTCCCGATCTTTAATTCCATCTCTCTTCCACGTATCTCCGGAACCGTTGTTCCTCTTTTCTCCCTGCGTACGAATGATTCTTTCGGAATAGGAGAGTTTGCCGATCTTAAAATGGTTGTCGATTGGGTCAAGCAGACCAACCAACAAGTGATACAGCTTCTTCCCATTTATGACACCAATTTTTCTGCATCAGACGAAAGAAATTACCCTTATAATTCTATCAGCACATTTGCCCTAAATCCGGTTTATTTGTCATTGAAGAGTATTGCTTCCAAGGATATTCTTCAAAAATTGAAGAGATTGGATAGAAAGGATAAGGTGGCATACTCTTCTGTCTTAACGTTGAAGATGGAGGCTTATAGACTCTACTTTGAACAGCTTATCTCTTCAAAAGAGTGGATGACCAAGGACTATATTTTTTTCTATGAAACCCATTCTTCGGATCTTATAGAATATGCGCTGTTCAAGCTATACTCTTCTGAACATCCGGATAGACCCGTCTCCGAATGGATGCCTTATGAGACTTATCTTAAAGAGAAAATAGGGAAGAAGAGGAAGTGTAGCAGTCTGCCTTTGGAGTTGCATTACTACATCTATCTTCAGTATCTTCTTTACAGCCAGCTATTGGATGCCAAAGCCTATGCTCGAGAGAAAAAGGTTGCTTTGAAGGGAGACCTTCCCATTGGGATTGCTCCCAACAGTGTAGACTCGTGGGTGAGGCCGCACCTGCTGAATATGAATCTGAAAGCAGGAGCTCCGCCCGACTTTTTTGCAACAGAGGGTCAATGTTGGGGATTCCCGACTTATAATTGGAAGGCTATAGCCACTGAAGGGTATAAGTGGTGGACGAACAGAATGAAGGTCATGGCTCTTATCTATGATGCTATTCGGATAGACCACATATTGGGATTCTTCCGTATCTGGTCTGTGCCGGAGTATACCGATAATGCCTGTTGCGGATATTTCGACCCCTCTATCCCATTAGATGGTCAGACTATCAGCCAATACGTCCCGAATATAGACATCGACACCCTTACTCTCCCGCTTGTAACGGAGGAGTACACATTATCCATTGCTTCTCAAAAAGAGGTGGATGAGCTTCTTGATGCTGGTGTGCTGATAAGGGAGAACAATACTCTTGTAATGCCGGAGCCTAAATGCCGTCTTCTCTCTTTATCTCTAACCGAAAAAGCCGTGATATTGGCAGAAAAGATAAGAGGCGAATGTTTGTTCATCAAAGATGCCAATGGCGGATTGCAGCCGAGGGTTTTGCCTGAGTCTACGGTGCGTTATTCTCTTTTTTCTCAAGATGAAAAGATGACCATATCTGCACTTCACCATCACTACTTTCATGAAAGGAACGATGCCCTTTGGTACAAAACGGCCATGGAAAGGCTGGATAGGCTTTCAAAAAGTACCAGAATGCTACTTTGTGGAGAGGACTTAGGCTTTATGACAAATGCTGTACCTCATATCTTGAAAAAGTATAACATCCTATCTCTGAACCTGCCTCGAATTTCCCGAAAACCGGAAGAACTATTCATGACTGTATCGGATGTCGATTACAGGTGTGTTCTTTCTACCGGAACGCACGATATGCCAAGCTTAAGGGTTTGGTGGGGGTCTCTTACTCCGCAGGAGCAGACTCGGGTCTTTCTCTCCATGGTTCCGCCACAGGGGCTGAACTATCTTTTCCAAGAACCTATGGAGATGGGGGGCTTGGTGAACACGCTGGTAAAAATGCCGGCTCTTGCCGTAATTCTTCCCATACAGGATTGGTGGGCTTTGACAGGTAAATATGACCATATCTCTCCCGAACAAGAGCAGATAAATCGTCCCGACGATCCGGTTCATGTCTGGAACTACCGAATTCCTGAAACGGTGGAAAATCTTCTTGCAGATAGGGAGTTGAAAAGAAAGATTTCTAAAACCATAGCTTCGAGAAGCCGTAACCTCTAATTTTTGAGGTCTGTTTTTATATATTTCATCCCGATATGAATGGGAGAATTTTTGCCTCTTCTATTTTGATCGGAGGGGGTGTTTTCAGGGCATGATCGAATTGTTAAATTGGGGCAATTCCATTAACACTAATTTTGATACCTGTTCAGCAAAAACGACAAACGAGCATATTTTATCGGGTAAACGTGTTTAATTTTTCAATGAACACGTTTACCCATTTCATTTAACCCGTTTACCTGATTCAATAAACGTGTTAAGAATATTTTATTAGTATATTGTTTATCAACTACTTATCTATTTCCTCTCTTGTTTTGTGATTTTCTCGAATATTTTTGTGTTAGGTTTTGTTTACATCTAATGCTCTTATTTTTGTGGTTTATTAACTCGAAAAGAGCCCATGAAAACGACCAAGAAGAGAAATATTCTCAAATTTGAGATTTCTTGTATCTCTTTTATTATTAGATTATTAGGCTGTTTTGAGTGGAATTGATGTTTTAATTCTCTATACTAAAATCGGTGTTTGGAGAGGATTCTCGGCATTCTGTTTTTATATAAAAGCTCCTCTCATTAGTGGTTGTTTTATAGAGAAATTCTTTTTGTATCTGCTCTTTGATTTTTTATTTGATAGCCTTCAAAATCTGCAAGAGACTACAAAAAGATTCGGATGAGAAAAGTTGCTGTTCTTTCAGCTATTGCAATAAGAAAAATCTTGCTCTTCCTATGGAAGAAGAGTATAACTATTGCCGAAACAAAAAATTGTGCTAAATTTGCATCTGCTTTTCGGCAAAACATTGAAACTCTTCCTTAGCTCAGTCGGTTAGAGCATCTGACTGTTAATCAGAGGGTCCTTGGTTCAAGTCCAAGAGGAAGAGCTCACAAAAGCCTTATAGACAATACAGTCTGTAAGGCTTTTTTCTTTGGAATCAGACCGGAAAAGAAACTTTAAAATTAGTAACTTTGCGATATATGAATGTAGATAAAAAGCCTCACTTAGAGGATTTAGAGATAATGGCGCCTGTGGGCGGATTTGAAGCTCTCCATGCTGCAATACAGGGAGGAGCAAACTCCGTTTACTTCGGTATTCAGGGACTGAATATGCGAAGCAACTCTTCTAAAAGTTTTCAGAACGAAGATCTTAAAGGGGTGGTTCGTCTCTGTAAAGAGAAGGGAGTAAAGACTTACCTGACGGTAAACACGATTATATACGACTCCGACATGCATCTGCTACACTCTATCATAGATGCAGCCAAGGAGGCAGACGTTTCTGCCATCATCGCTTCGGATGTTGCCGCTATGCAATACGCTTTCTCACAAGGTGTGGAAGTGCACCTCTCTACTCAACTCAATATCACCAATGTGGAGGCATTGAAGTTTTATGCCAACTTCGCAGATGTTGTGGTGTTGGCTCGTGAGCTCAATTTGGATCAGGTTCGTCATATCTACGAAGAGATCATAAGGCAGGATATCCGAGGTCCTAAGGGCGAGCTTGTTCGGATAGAGATGTTTGCTCATGGTGCGCTTTGTATGGCTGTGAGCGGAAAGTGCTACCTTAGCCTGCATGAGAAAAATCTTTCTGCCAATAGAGGGGCGTGCAACCAGATTTGTCGCAGACAGTACACGGTAAAAGATAGAGAGGATGGCATAGAGATGGATATAGAGAACCAGTATATCATGTCGCCTAAAGACCTCAAGACTATTCACTTCATGAACAAAATGATAGACGCTGGAGTGAGAGTCTTTAAGATAGAGGGGCGTGCTCGTGGTCCTGAGTATGTCCGTATCGTTACCGAGTGTTATCGTGAAGCTTTGCAGGCATACTGCAACGAAGAGTTTACTCAGGAGAAAATAGACGCATGGGATAATCGTCTGGCGCAAGTCTTTAACAGAGGTTTCTGGGATGGTTACTACTTGGGACAGAAGCTTGGTGAGTGGACACACTCTTATGGCTCTTCCGCTACAAGAGTCAAGGTTTATGTGGCAAAGGTAACCAAGTATTTCAGTAATCTTTCCGTAGCGGAGGTTGAGATCGAAAGTAGTTTTGTTTCCGTTGGAGAAGAGTTGGTGATTACTGGACCGACAACAGGAGCCGTATTTGTGGAGGCTTCTGATATAAGGGTAGACCTTAAGAGTGTAGATAGAGCCGAGAAAGGCGAACGATTCAGCATAAAAGTACCGGAAAAAGTACGCCCGGGAGACAGAATGTATGCGATGAGAGAGAAGCAAAGTTCGGGCTCCCGATTCAAATAAAATATCTAAAAAGTTATGAGCGATATCGTTTACGAACTGGAGTTCAAGGTTAGAGACTATGAGTGCGACCTGCAAGGCGTGGTGAACAATGCCCGCTACCTTCACTACATGGAGCATACCAGACATGAATATTTGGAGACATTTCAGGAAAGTTTCAGTCGGATGCATGATGAAGGATTGGACGCTTTTGTCGTAAAGATAGATGTGGAGTACAAAAAATCTCTTCGGAGTGGAGACCGCTTTAAGGTTACGCTCAGGAAAGAACGCTCCGGTGCTCAGATGATATTTTATCAGGATATTACATCTTTGGATGGATCCGTAGTACACTCCAAAGGGAAAGTACACGTGGCAATCGTGAAGAACGGAAGACTTACTCGGGGAGAGTATTTCGATACACTGTTCGGATGATACTGACAGAAGAACAAAAGGCTTTAATTGCTTTGAGTTGCGTAGATGGAGTGGGTCCTGTAATAGCTCACTCTCTGCTGGAACTATGTGGCTCGGCAACTAATCTTTGGAATAAAGGAAAAGAAGATCTGCTCCGTCTGGATGGCGTAGGACCGAAATTGGCATCTGCTATCTACGATGGAGCAGCTCTTGTTAAAGCACAAGAAGAAATCGCAATCTTTGAACAGAATAGCAGATTAAATATCTGTTTCAGTGGAGAAACAGACTATCCGGAACTTCTGAAAGGTTGTGTAGATGCTCCTCTGTTATTTTACTATTATGGTCAGCTTCCAAAATCGGATGCTCTGTGGATCAGTATTGTGGGGAGTAGAAGCTGTACAGGATACGGGGAAACCATGGTGGATAAAATAGTTAAATCCATTGCAGAGAAGACTCCGGAGGCTGTTATTGTCAGTGGATTGGCTTATGGGATAGATATCTTGGCACATAGGGCAGCACTGAAATATGGTCTCAAAACCGTGGCAGTACTTGCGCACGGACTGTACACGCTTTATCCCGCTGCTCACAGACGAGATGCCGAAAATATTATAGCAGCCGGAGGAACTGTTTTGACAGAATATCCTTATTATACAAAAGCTCTACCTGCCAGATTTTTAGCTCGTAACAGAATCATAGCAGGCTTATCGCATGCCACTATTGTGGTAGAAAGCGCAACAAAAGGAGGCTCTTTGGTAACGGCAGATTTGGCTTTCTCCTACTCTCGATCCGTATTTGCCGTACCGGGTAGAGTGGGGGATATTCTATCTTCGGGTTGTAACGAACTTATCTCTCAACAGAAAGCTTCAATCTACTGTTCGATGGAAGATCTGCTGGAAGAGATAGGGTGGAGTGGTTTTAAGCAGACCAACAATGAGATTATTCAACAATCTATTGGTATATTTGCATGTATACCAGAGGATTTAAAGAGTAGCAGATACTATCCCATCCTTAAAGAGAGAGGTATGTGTACAATGGAAGATATGGCTCTGATGCTGGGAATGCCTACACATGTGGTATCTGCCGAGCTTTTTGAACTGGAACTTAATGGATATTTGAGGAGCAAACCTGGAGGAATATATGAGCTCGAACCTCAGTACAAGTGAAAGAATTATGCGTTTTAGATTACCTATCATATCATTACTATTGTTGCTGGCTTTCTCTTTTTCCGGACTGAAAGCCCAAACAGACTGGAAGGATGATGCATTTTCGATGTTTATCCATTACGGTCTTTACTCTATACCGGCAGGAGTTTGGGATGGAGAGAAAGTAGAACGTGGATATTCCGAACAGATTTTGAGTTTTGGAGTACACTTTTCCGACTGGTACGAGTCCTTTGCCGAACAGTTCGATGCTAAGGATTTTAATCCTAAGGAGATAGTTGAACTGGCAAAAGCAGCCGGAATGAGGAGTATAGTCATTACTGCAAAGCACCATGACGGTTTTTGTCTTTTTGGTTCTGAATACACTTCTTATGATGTTCTGGATGCAACACCGGCTAAAAGAGATCTTATAAGAGAGCTTGCCGACGAATGCCATAGGCAGGGAATGCGTTTTGGGATTTATTTTTCTCTCATCGACTGGAATTTTCCGGCGGCTATGCCCATTTCTTCACATAATGCCGATCCTATACCATCGGCGCATCACGAATACAATAAAAAGCAGGTTACGGAGCTTCTTACCAAGTATGGAAGAGTGGACGAACTATGGTTCGATATGGGGTCTTTAACTTTGAAGCAGAGTAAGGAGTTGTACAATCTTGTGCATCAACTGCAGCCCGAATGTATGGTTAGCGGTAGAGTGGGAAATGATCAGGCGGATTTTTCCGTTATGGCAGATAATGAATATCCCGGTTATACAATAGTGAAGCCATGGCAAACAGCAGCATCTATGTTTAATGAAACATGGAGTTATCGTTCATGGCAGGAGCGTGGGAAAGTTTCGGATAAGGTCAATGAGAAATTCCTTTCTCTTATAAAGGTTCTTGCAAGAGGAGGTAAATATCTACTTAACATAGGTCCGATGGGGAGCGGAGCATTAGTTCCGTTTGAGGTAGATGTCTTAAAGGAGATCGGGAAGCGCACCTCTCTCTATAAGGAGGCTCTTTATGGTGTTCAGGCTGCTCCTTTCTCGATAGAGGACAAAACCTATTTGGCGACGGCAAAAGATGAGAGTACTATCTATTTGTTTATCCCTACATCTGAAGAATTGAAAGGCAAAACACAAGATATTATCTTGCCACCGCATACAGGAGAGATACAGAAAATAACACTTCTTGCCGGTAATGGAAAGGAGGAGAAAGTGCGTTACTCTCGTCTTAAAGATGGCTCTCTAAAGCTTTCTTTACGCTCTCCTATGTTCCCTTTGGAGCATCCGGCTATGGTCGTGAAAGTGGAATATAAAAAGGGTTATGACTATACCCCTAAAGACGCTTTGAGACAATCCGGAGAGCTACTCTCTTATGCCAATTCGGAATATCTCAATAGCCACTCATCTTTAGACTATTACTGCGGATTTAGAAGTGTTGTTGGCTATAGATGGAATACGCCTTATCTGGCAGATGGAGAAAGGAAATTATTACTCTCTTTTCCTGTTACAGACAGGGGAAAAAGTATTCATCTCGTAACTTCAAAAGGGACAAAAGAAATTTCACTGGAGGGAGAGCAAAGTATATCTCTTTCTACTCCAAGGTACACACTGGGTAAGGGCGCTCAAAAAATGGCTTATGGTGTCTTTGGGGCTCCAATAACAGCAAAAGGAGAATGGGAAGAGTTGGATGGTGAAAAGATGTTTGATATCAACCAGCCTCTTCGCCCAAGGAGAGCAATAGCAATAGAAGTTCCGATAACTGTAGATGCCAATACCGTATTGCCTGTAAGTCTCTCTTACAAAGACGGTATAATGGTTTACTTAGATGGGGAGTATATCTATGGGAATATTAAAAGAGAATTGAGCGAACCGTTTGATGACTTAATTCTTTTGAGAATACCCGAAGGTACTCACCGACTCTCATTTAAAGTGTATAACAGATTTGGCAAAGCAGCAGTGCTGAAATGGAGTATTCCGGAGCGTGTTACGCTTCTGACGCAGGAAGTTTCCATAGATTCTCCAACCTCTTTCTTACAGATTGAGGGGGTGGACAAGCTGAAAGCTTCCCCTGCTTTGCTGCAAAATATAACTGTAAAATGTCAAGAGAAATAGTTCATGTCAGGTGGAGTATTCGGCTGCTCCTTTTTTCGCTATCTCTTCTCTTCGTTCTTGGAGGATGTTCATCCAACTCAACCACCAAGAGTGAGTCATTCATGCTTGACGGCACCTATGACGTCCGGATAGAGATACGGATGCATGGAGATGGGTTTAAGTTTTATGGAGATATGTCCGATGTAAACTCTTTGGATGAAAACGGATTGTTTGTTCGCCGAACTTATGACGGACTTGATCTGCCGATAGACAAGACCGGACGTCTGAATATTTATCAGCCAATAGTCATCAATGGGTACATCTATCGCAAGGACGCCGAAGTTTTATACGGAGAGGTCAAAATCTCACTTATAGATGTAACCACCAATCAGGTGATTCGGGAAGAAACGAAAACGATAAACAAGTATCTCGGATCCAATAATGGGGAAAAAAAACAACGAGAAGTATCTCAGATTTCTTTGGTCCTTTCTCCGTAGAAAATTCGTTAAAATATTGGCTCACACGATTAGTGTAGTTCGCTAAGAATGTGTACTTTTGTATTTGGATAGCAGAGCTATCCATGTATGTATCCATTAACATTTAAATATCATGGTAAATTACAAAGATCTTGGCTTGGTAAATACTCGAGAAATGTTTGCTAAAGCCGTTGATGGCGGTTACGCAATACCTGCTTTTAACTTTAATAATTTGGAACAGCTTCAGGCTATTGTTCAAGCAGCATCAGAAACAAACTCTCCTGTAATCTTGCAAGTATCGAGCGGTGCTCGTAAGTATGCCAACCAAACACTCCTTCGCTACCTTGCTCAGGGCGCGGTAGAATATGCAAAAGAGCTTGGTTGCAAGAATCCTCAAATAGCACTTCACTTGGATCATGGCGATTCATTTGAGCTATGTAAAAACTGTATAGAGATGGGCTTCTCTTCTGTTATGATAGACGGCTCGCATCTTCCATATGATGAAAACGTGGCTCTAACAAAGAAGGTGGTAGAGTACGCTCACCAGTTTGATGTTACCGTAGAGGGAGAGCTTGGTGTTCTTGCAGGCGTTGAAGACGATGTCGTTGCAGAGCATCACACTTATACTCGTCCGGAAGAGGTTGTAGACTTCGTAACAAAGACAGGGGTAGACTCATTGGCTATCTCTATCGGAACATCTCACGGAGCCAACAAGTTTACACCGGAACAGTGTACACGCAACGAAGAAGGTCTTCTTGTTCCTCCTCCTCTCCGCTTCGATATTCTTGAAGAGATTGAGAAACAGATACCGGGATTCCCTATCGTACTTCATGGTTCTTCTTCTGTTCCACAAGACAAGGTGGCTACTATCAACAAGTATGGCGGTCAGCTAAAAGATGCTATCGGTATTCCTGAAGATCAGCTACGTCATGCAGCAAGCTCTGCAGTATGTAAGATCAATATCGACTCCGATGGTCGTCTTGCCATGACAGCTGCTGTGAGAGAGGTATTCGCCAAGTCTCCTGCAGAATTTGACCCAAGAAAATATCTTGGTCCTGCTCGTGACAGTTTGAAAGAACTTTACAAGCATAAGATCGAGAACGTTCTTGGATCTAACAATAAGATCTGATAGAGAATAGAAAAGTCTCTATGAAATAGAGGGTAAAACGGTTTTAACAAGCTGTTTTACCCTTTTTTCTTCCCTGTTTTGTAGTTTTTTGGTATGTTTGTAAGCTGAGATTTTCGGGAATATACGAGAGAATCTACTTTACGGCATCTTTATTTAGAATTTTAGTAACCATATACAGATACTTATGAAATTTAGATCAAAACTAATGACCCTTATTGCGGTCTTGGCTTGTACTTCCGGTACATACATAGCAGAGGCATGTACCGGTCTTATTGTAGGACGCAAAGCATCTGCAGATGGCTCTGTCATCATCTCTTATTCTGCGGATAGCCACGTTCTTTATGGCGAACTTTATCACTGGAATGCTCGTAAATGGGCACCAAACTCTCGCCTTAACATCGTAGAATGGGACACGGGAAAACCATCCGGACATAGTATTCCGCAGGTGGAACAGACCTATAATGTTGTGGGTAACATGAACGAAAAGCAGGTTGCCATCACAGAAAGTACTTTCGGTGGACGTAAGGAGCTTGTGAACCCGGAAGGCATCATGGACTATGGTAGCCTTATCTACATCACTCTCCAACGTGCTGCTTCTGCACGTGAAGCCATAGACATTATGGGCAAACTTGTAGAAGAACACGGATATTGCAGCAGTGGCGAGAGCTACTCTATCGCAGATAAGAATGAAGTATGGGTGATGGAAATGATCGGTAAAGGTCCCGGACGTAAGGGAGCAGTATGGGTCGCTATTCGTATTCCCGATGATTGTATCTCCGGTCATGCCAACCAAGCCCGTATCCAAAACATTCCGTTTGCAGACAAAGAAAATTGTGTCTACTCCAAGGATGTAGTCTCTTTTGCTCGTGAAAAAGGATACTTCAAAGGAAAAGATAGCGAATTCAGATTCCAAAAAGCGTATGCGCCTTATGATTTTGGTGCTCTTCGTGGTTGTGAAGCGCGTGTTTGGAGCTTCTTCAATCGCTTTGTAGATGGAATGGATAAGTATCTTCCGTTCGTTATGGGACAAGATATGGATGCCACTCCTATGCCTTTGTACATAAAGCCAAACCGTAAGGTTTCCGTACAAGATATTCAAAATATGATGCGCGACCACTACGAAGATACTCCTATGGATATGACCAAGGACGTGGGTGCCGGTCCTTACGCTTGTCCTTATCGCTGGAGACCTATGCACTTTGAAGTAGAAGGCAAGCAGTATCTTAACGAAAGAGCCATAGCAACACAGCAGACAGGCTTTGTTCTTGTAGCTCAACTCCGCAACTATCTGCCGGATTATGTGGGAGGTGTTCTATGGTTTGGAGTGGACGATGCGGATATGTGTGTCTTTACGCCACAGTATTGCTCCATCACTTCTGTTCCCGAATGTTTCCGTGTAGGCAATGGTGATCTTCTCGACTTTTCGTGGACATCTGCTTTCTGGATGCACAACTGGGTGGCAAATATGGCTTATCACAAGTACAGCTATATGATAAAGGATATTCGCAAGGTTCAGGGAGAACTCGAAAGCAAATACTTTGCAATGCAGCCGATGATCGAGAAATACGCCATGGAACTTGCTAAGAACGGTTCGGAAACAGACGCAGTTGCGTTTTTGACCAACTACTCTTCAACTGAAGCAAACGGAGCAACAGCTCGTTGGAGAAAGCTTGGCGAATATCTTGTGGTGAAGTACATAGATGGTAATGTGAAGAAGGAGAAAGACGGTAAGTTTGAGCGTACAGAAGACAACTATCCTGTATCTCCAAGCCAACCGGGATACGATCCGAACTTCTACAAAGCTATTGCAGAAAATGCAGGCGACAGACTATTGGTAGGACCTGCTAAAACAAAATAAAAACTTCGTACCTATTTACGGAGAAAAAACTATTATGCGACCGATCTCGGAAAGGGGATCGGTCGTTTTTTTATGTCCGAAGAGAAGATCATTTTTATATATTCCATCCCACTCTCTGATGCTCTCTCTATTTTGATCGGAGGAGGTGTTTGCAGAGCACAGCCGAATTGTTAAATCAGGGCGGTTTTGTTAACATGAATTTTGATACATGGTAAGCAAAAAAGATAAACGAGCATATTTTGCCGGCTTAA
>JAUMWS010000060.1 GCA_030529525.1 Porphyromonas sp.
GAAAGAATATGCTCGTTTATCGTTTTTGCTTAACATACATCGAAATTAGTGTTAACAAAATCAACTTAATTTAACATTTCAATCACCCTCTCAAAACAAGCATAACAAAGCAAATAGAGAAAGGCAAAAAAGAACCCTATTTCCCGACTTCACATTCGGTTCGGAATATATAAAAATGCCCCCTCAAAAGAGCCCTATTTAGGGCATAAAAAAGAGAAAATAGAGTTATAGGCTCTTATCTATTTTCACAACTCGCCATTTAGTACTATTTTTGCGTGTTATTAAGGTCACAAAAAGAGCCTTTTAATATTAAATAGGCAACAATGCAAAAGATAAGAAACATTGCAATCATCGCCCACGTAGACCATGGGAAGACATCCTTGGTAGACCGTCTACTTCTTGCGGGCAATCTGTTTAGAGAAGAAAATAAAGAGTTAGATCAGCTACTGGACAATAACGATTTGGAACGCGAACGAGGCATCACGATATTGTCTAAAAACGTATCCATATCATACAAAGGGTACAAGATAAATATCATAGACACGCCGGGGCACGCCGACTTTGGAGGAGAAGTAGAGCGTGTACTCAATATGGCAGACGGCTGCCTGCTTTTGGTAGATGCTTTTGAAGGTCCCATGCCTCAAACCAGATTTGTTCTCTCAAAAGCCATAGATATGGGACTGGTTCCTATAGTGGTAGTCAATAAAGTGGATAAGCTCAACTGCAGACCGGACGAAGTGCAGGACATGGTATTCGATCTTATGTTTTCTCTGAATGCTTCGGAGGAACAACTCGACTTCACAACCCTTTTCGGCTCTGCAAAAGAGGGATGGATGTCTCACGATTGGAAGCAACCGACGACAAGCATAGAGCCTCTTCTCGAAGCCATTATCGAACACATACCGGAACCCGTACAGCTGGATGGTACGCCTCAAATGCTTATCACCTCTTTGGACTACTCGAAATACGTGGGAAGAATAGCGATAGGACGTGTTCACCGTGGTACTCTTAGAGAGGGTCAAGACATTACTCTCTGTAAGCGGGATGGTAGTATGGTAAAAAGCAAGATAAAGGAACTCAATGTTTTTGAGGGACTTGGACGAAGAAAAGTAGAAGAGGTTTCCAGTGGAGATATATGTGCCGTAATCGGGATTGCCGGTTTTGAGATTGGAGATACAATAGCCGATTTTCTCGAACCGGAAGCTCTACCTACAATCGCAATAGACGAGCCTACCATGAGTATGCTCTTTACCATAAACACCTCTCCATTCTTCGGGAAAGAGGGTAAGTATGTTACATCCCGCCATATCTATGACCGCTTGATGAAAGAGCTGGACAAAAATCTGGCTCTAAGGGTGGAACCAACAGATAGTGCAGACTCATGGTTGGTCTACGGTAGGGGTGTTTTACACTTGTCCGTACTCATAGAGACGATGAGAAGAGAGGGTTACGAACTTCAGGTAGGACAGCCTCAAGTCATCATCAAAGAGATAGATGGGGAAAAGTGCGAACCGATAGAAGAGCTGACAATAAACCTCCCCGAAGAGCATGCCAGCAAGATTATAGATATTGTAACCAAGAGAAAGGGTGAGATGCTCGCCATGGAGAATAAGAATGACAGAATATTCTTACAGTTCTCTATACCGTCAAGAGGAATTATCGGACTCAACAACAGCGTCCTGACAGCCTCCGGAGGAGAAGCGATTATGGCGCATCGTTTTGTAAGTTTTGAGCCATGGAGAGGAGCGATAGAAAGAAGAAACAACGGCTCTATCATTGCTCTTGAAAGCGGGACGGCGTTTGCTTATGCTCTAAACAACCTCCAAAGTAGAGGTAGCTTCTTTATATCACCTCAAGAGGAGATATACGAAGGACAGGTGGTAGGAGAACACTCCAAAGAGGGAGACCTTGTGGTAAATGTCTGCAAGACGAAAAAGCTCACCAATATGCGAGCTTCCGGAAGCGATGAAAAAGTATCTCTTGCTCCGCCCATAGTATTCAGCCTTGAAGATGCTCTTGAGTACATCAAGGCAGATGAATATGTGGAAATCACCCCTAAAAGCATGCGTCTAAGAAAAATACTCTTATCTGAAAACGACAGAAAAAGAGCAGGAAAAAATGCACTCGTCTAAAACGAACCATCCGAACGGTAACAAAGATAAAGTCTTGGCAATAATCGTGCTACACAATGCAGATGTGTGGCACGATTTATCGTTCCGAGACCTCATTGATCAACCGGATATAGACTTGTTCGTTATAGATAATGCCAGTACCGATAATACGCCTAATTGGCTAAAAGATATTCCGAATATTAAGGAGCTTGTACTCTCTAAGGTTAATATCGGATTCGGCATGGCAAATAACCGAGGCATAGAATACGCTATTGCTTATGATTATAAAGGAGTCCTGCTTATCAATCAGGATGCATACATTGCTCCATCCGAGGTAAGAAAGCTTATCAATGCGTCGGAGAGAGAGCCCAACAGGGGCATTATCTCACCTATGCACTATGCAGATGAAAACTGTTTGGATAAGGGATTTGCTCACTATGCCCATACGTGCGATAGACTCTCCTCCGAAAAGGATAAAGATTTTGTAGAAGTTCCATTTATCAACGCAGCTCTTTGGTATCTGCCAATCCGTATCCTTACCAAAGTAGGTGGCTTCTCATCCTTATTCTTTATGTATGGAGAAGATAAAGACTACTGCAATAGAGTAACAGAAGCAGGTCTTAAAATTGGCTATCTCCCCTCAGCAAAAGGTTACCACTACCGGCCCCAACAAGAACATATCCCGACGGAGAAGAGGCGGATATTGGAAAGTGTTTACCACCTTACGGAGTGGATAAACCCGAAATATTCAAATTTTGAAGCCTTAAAAAAAGGTCCGGTGGCTCTGCTAAAAAAAGCTCTTCTAAGGGAGAACGGACTCACTTTTGGGGATGTAAAAGAGCTATGGAAACGCAGACATGAAGTTAATCTATGGAAAGAGAGACCGGATATAGATATAGAAGCCATTCACAGAACCTTACCCGGAAAAAAAAGTTACCTCGCTCCTGTTTTGTTCTTTGTCTATAACAGACCCGAACATACACGCCAAACCATAAACTCTTTATTGGCTCAAGCAGAAGCAGCGCACACGGATCTTATTATCTTTTGCGATGGAGCAAAAGACGAAAAAGACACAAAAAAAGTAGAAGAGGTACAAGAGATAGTCGAAGGACTTAGTGGTTTTAAAAGTAAAACCATACATCGACAGCAAAAAAATATTGGGTTGGCAAAAAGCATCATAAATGGAGTTACAGAAGTTCTTCGCTCTTATCCTTCGGTCATTGTTTTGGAAGATGATCTTGTGCTATCTCCCTACTTTCTGAGATGGATGAATGATGCTCTTGACAGATACTCCTCAGTGGAAGAAGTGGCACACATTTATGGATGCAACTATTTTCAGACCAAAGGGGGAAATCCTAATGGTGATTTTCTATGCTTTGTGGGTTCTTGGGGATGGGGAACATGGAAGAGAGCGTGGGAGAAGTATGCAGAGTGGGATGGAGAAAAACTTCTGAAAGAGATAGAAAGTCGTAGAGAGAAAAAGCGATTTGACTTCAACAACTCCTATCCTTATACCCGAATGCTGAAAAGACAAGTTCTCGGAGAAAATAATTCGTGGGCTATACGCTGGAATGCTTCTCTTTTTCTAAGGAATAAACTCTCTCTGACAGCAGGACGATCCCTTGTAAACAATATCGGATTCGACGGTTCCGGTACTCACTGTGGGCAGGATACTCTGTATGGTAGCACATTAGTGCCATATCCCATATACGCAGATCTCCCTCCTCAAGAGATAAAAGAGAATCTTTCGTTCCGTAAAAAGCTGGAGCGCTACTATCGTAAAACCAATTGTATACCTGCAAAAGCGTGGCGGAGGATACGAAAGTTTTCGCTAATTTTGTAAGCGTGAAACTTAAGCGGATAATACAAATACGTAAATAACTATACAGTAAGATGTTTAATAATCTTTCAGATAGACTCGAACGGTCATTCAAGATACTTAAAGGAGAAGGAAAAATAACAGAACTCAACGTAGCCGAAACGTTGAAGGATGTAAGAAGAGCCCTTTTGGAAGCTGACGTTAACTTTAAGGTTGCGAAAGACTTTACCAATAAAGTAAAAGAGAAGGCACTCGGACAAAACGTACTGACATCTATTAAGCCGGGACAGCTTATGGTGAAGATTGTTCACGATGAGCTTGCCGAACTTATGGGTGGAACAGCCGAAGATATCAACTTAAGCGGTAATCCTTCCGTGATATTGATGTCCGGTTTGCAAGGTTCGGGTAAAACGACCTTTACCGGTAAGCTGGGTAATTATCTGAAAACAAAGCAAAATAAGAAGCCTTTGCTTGCAGCTTGCGACGTATATAGACCCGCAGCTATAGAACAGCTACATGTCATCGGAGAGCAACTTAGCATTCCGGTCTATAGTGAGAAAGAGAATAAAAATCCCGTTTCCATCGCTCAGAATGCCATACAAAAGGCAAGAGAAGAAGGCTGTGATGTTGTCATCATAGACACTGCCGGACGATTGGCTGTGGATGAGATGATGATGAACGAGATAGCCTCCATTAAAGAAGCAATCCGTCCAAACGAAATTCTTTTCGTTGTGGATGCGATGACAGGACAGGATGCTGTTAACACCGCTAAGGAGTTCAACGACAGATTGGACTTTAACGGTGTCGTACTTACAAAGCTGGATGGAGACACCCGAGGTGGTGCAGCAATCTCAATCAGAAGCGTCGTAACGAAGCCTATCAAGTTCATCGGTACCGGAGAAAAGCCTGAAGCCATTGATGTATTCCACCCAAACCGTATGGCAGACCGCATCCTCGGTATGGGAGACGTTATCTCTCTGGTTGAAAGAGCACAAGAGCAGTTCGATGAAGAACAAGCAAAGAAACTTCACAAGAAATTAGCTAAAAACCAATTCGACTTTAACGACTTCCTTGAACAGATTGGTCAAATCAAGAAAATGGGTAACCTGAAAGATTTGATAGGTATGATCCCGGGTATGGGTAAGGCTATTAAAGATTTAGATATTGACGATGATGCTTTCAAGGGTGTTGAGTCAATTATATATTCAATGACCCCGGAAGAGAGATCCAATCCTAATATCATCAACGGTTCAAGAAGAAAACGCATAGCAGCCGGTTCGGGACGTTCTGTACAAGAGATTAACAATCTCCTAAAACAGTTTGAGCAAACTCGTAAGGTGATGCATATGATGACTAATTCAAGGGCAGGACAGTTGGCCAAGCTTGCCGGAGGACTTCGTACAAAGCGATAGTGGCAAACAAGAAAGCTTTTAAGAATATCAACACTAACTATTGACTTTAAAATAAAATATGGAGAGCACCAATTTAAATACCAAATACCAAATACTGAGTGGGAAGGAAGCTTCTACCCATTTCAAGGAAGAAATAAAAAAAGAGGTGGAAACGCTGGTAGCAAAAGGCGAAAGAGCTCCACACTTGGCTGCAATCTTAGTAGGACATGACGGAGGAAGCGAAACCTATGTAGCATCTAAGATGAAGACTTGTGAAGAGGTAGGTTTCAAATCATCTCTTATCAGATACGAAGCAGATATAACCGAAGAAGAGCTATTGAATGCTATTGAAAAGCTGAATCAAGACGACAACCTCGACGGCTTCATCGTACAGATGCCTCTTCCTAAACATATAGATGAACAAAAAGTAATTGAAGCAGTAGATCCGAGAAAAGATGTCGACGGATTTCATCCGGAAAATGTAGGAAAGATGAGTATCGGATTAGATACCTTCATTTCAGCCACTCCTCTTGGAATCGTTTCCCTCCTAAAATACTACAACATCTCAACGAGAGGAAAGCATTGCGTGGTTGTAGGACGTAGTAATATTGTAGGAAAGCCTATGGCAAACCTGCTTCTCTACAAAGGAGAACAGGGAGATGCAACCGTAACAGTATGTCATAGTAGAACTCCAAATATTGCAGAAATCACGCGACAAGCAGATATTCTTATTGCAGCTGTAGGTATTCCCGAATATATTAAGGGAGACATGGTAAAAGATGGAGTTATTGTTATAGATGTCGGAACGACAAGAGTTCCGGACAGCAGTAAGAAAAGTGGTTTTAGACTCTCCGGAGATGTCAAATTCGATGAGGTTGCACCTAAAGCCAGCTACATTACTCCTGTTCCGGGAGGAGTAGGTCCAATGACAATATGCTCTCTTATGCAGAACACTTTGAAAGCTGCAAAACAAAGAAAGAAATAGGTCCGGCTATAGATATTAACTCTTGAGCAATTTATAAGACTTCACTCCTCCCCTCTCTTAATTTCTCAATTGAGAGTGGCGAGGAGTGAATTTGTTTTATGGTAGTAATAAATACTTCTAAATCTCCATGACACGAAACAGAATAGTTCAATACCGATCTTTGGTACTGTTCATACTCACAGCCACCATTATTGTCATGTTTTATCCCCGAAGGACAAAGTTTAAGTACCAATTCACGGAGGGAAGACCTTGGAAGTATGAATTGCTTACCGCTCCTTTCGACTTTCCTGTGATGAAAACATCGGCACAGATCCAATACGAAAAAGATAGTGTTCTAAGATCTGTGATGTTGTATTACACGTTGGAAGATCAAGTGTACAAATCTGTCAAAAATGAGCTTATATCAGATTATAATAGGGAGCATCACAAAAATTTGGGCAGCGAATACATCAATTATCTCGTTCATGAGTTGGAGATCATATACAAGCAGGGGATATTGAGCCAAAGCTTGTACGATGATCTTTACCAGCAAAAAGAGAAAAGCTTCAACATCATTACCGAAGATAATATTGCCAAAAAGCGTACTCTCGATGATGTCTATACACTAAAACAGGCATACGAAAAG
This sequence comes from Porphyromonas sp., assembly GCA_030529525.1. GTDB lineage: Bacteria > Bacteroidota > Bacteroidia > Bacteroidales > Porphyromonadaceae > Porphyromonas_A. The sequence continues at coordinate 6,932 of JAUMWS010000060.1, forward strand.
GTTCTGAAGGACGCTCCCCCATCCGTTTCCAACGAGGGTCTGCGTACAATTGGAATAAATAAATACCTCCGCTCCAATCTGGTTTTTAATGCAGAGATGACGGATAAGGTAGAGCAGGCAAAACTTGAAGATATAGTAGCGGAACAGGGACGAATACAAGCAGGAGAACGAATCGTGGGAACAGGAGACGTTATCACTCCTGAAATATACATGCAGCTAAGTTCTCTGAAGAGAATCTATGAAAGTCAGTCTGCCACCAGCTCGAGTTCGGCTATCATTTTGTTGGGACATTTCATCCTGAATCTTATCATCCTTCTCTCTTTCTGGGGGTACTTGGTATCCTTTAGACCGAAAATCCTTTCGGATATAAAGAACTCTTTCTTCTTCCTGTCCATAATATTGTTGTTCGTTATTCTGACAGAAATAGCCGTTTCGAACGAAATATTCAATATTTATATTTTGGCTTATGCCACTCTTCCAATCCTTGTACGGACATTCTTCGACTCTCGAACAGCCCTTTATGCACATATCATAAATGTTCTTACATGCTCTCTTATAGCTCCCTATCCGTTGGAGTTTATAATCATACAGTTTCTATCCGGGGCTTTTTCTATACTAACTCTTGTACGTCTGTCTCAACGTTCGGATCTTATAAGAAGTTCTTTTTACGTTCTTCTCACCAGCATCGTTACCTATATCAGCTTGACAATGTTTCAGGAAGGAGATCTCCATAATATATCATGGAGGATCATCGTCTACTTCCTTATAAGCTTTGTCTTCCTGATGTTTACGTACGTAATGGTCTATATACTCGAGCGTGTCTTTGGCTATGTCTCCAATATATCTCTTATAGAACTTTCGGATGTCAATACTCCGATGCTTCGTCAACTTTCCGAAATGGCACCGGGAACCTTCCAACACTCCTTACAGGTCTCTATTTTGGCAACAGCCGCAGCATCCCGATTAGGGGCAGATGTTCAGCTCATCCGAACGGGCGCACTCTATCACGACATCGGAAAAATGAAGAACCCCGGATACTTTACGGAGAATCAAGGGAAGAATAATCCGCATGACAAGCTTCCATTTGATGAAAGCGCAAAGATTATTATACGACATGTAACGGACGGAATAGAGCTTGCAGAAAAGGCAAGACTTCCTAAACAAGTAATAGATTTCATACGAACACACCACGGACTGGGCAAGGTAAAGTACTTCTACTATTCGTATAAGAATGCCAATCCTGATGCTATCATAGATGAAAGTCTATTCACTTATCCCGGACCAAATCCGTATACCAAAGAGATGGCAATCCTGATGCTTGCGGATGTTGTAGAAGCCTCCTCAAGAAGTCTTAAGGACTTTACGGAAGACAGTATGATGGCTCATATCAACAAGATTATAGATGGAATCATAGAGGAAGGTCTTCTAAAGAACAGCCCGCTTACGTTCAAGGATGTAGAGGTTATTAAAGAAGTTTTCTTTGAAAAACTCAAAACCATATTTCACTCTCGCATTTCCTATCCGGAACTAAAGATCAATGCAGATGGCATCTAACAAAATCTCTCCTAAGATACCTGAAGAGGAATTTTTGTCTTTACTCCAAAAAGAAGAGACAAAAGAGCAAGCATTCTCTCTGCTTGTGAAAGAGTATGCTCCGAGACTGTATGCCCAGATTCGACGCATTGTCCTTTTTCACGAAGATGCGGATGATGTACTGCAAGAGAGCCTATACAAAATATGGAAGAACCTGAATCACTTCAAAGGGAACTCCAAGCTCTACACGTGGATGCATGCCATTGCCACCAATGAAGCATTATCTCACCTGAGATCCGAAAAGTATGAGAGAAAAGTACCATTATCCACCTCAGAGTACGATTTGGCTGAATTAATCATGAGTGATCCTTACTTTGACGGAGATAAAGCAGAGGCCCTCCTTCATGCCGCAGTAGTGACACTTCCGGAGAAACAAAAGTTGGTCTTCCAGTACCGTTGCTTCGATGACCTCTCCTATAATGAGATTTCCGAACTTACAGGAACATCCGTAGGAGCACTGAAAGCCGACTTTCATCATGCTCAAAAAAAGGTCAAACAGTATATAGAAACCGAATCGAGTTAAACCTTTATCCTTTAGTAACATCCAATAGACGAAGGGATAATCTGCAAAACAGACACGACATTATTATGAATGAAATAGATGAAATAAAGAAAAAATCCTTGGGATTTCGGACTCCTGAAAACTATTTTGAGAATCTGGAACAGGGGTTATTGTCTACTTTCAAAGAGAGAGAAGAGCAGGAAAAATCTCGTAACGAACAGATAAAACTTTCTGTTTGGTCAAGATTGCAACCCTACATCTATCTGGCTGCAATGTTTGTCGGGCTGGCTCTTTTCGTAAAGGTTCTTCTTCCGGGGGGAACAGATAGTCCGATAGATGGAGAAAATGTTACAGCTGTAGTTGAGACCAAGCTTGATGATGAATATACACTGGAATGGGACGATGAGACTTATACGACTTACTTAGAGGAGCAAGTCGCTGAAGCCTATATGGTTGCATATATATCCGAATAACGTACAAAAAAATAAAAGCTATGCATTTACTAAAAAAAAATAACGCTACTATTGCTATTTACAAGATTTTATTATTTATCTTTGCCATAACAGCGTGCGTTGGTACGATAAGCGCCCAAAACCAAGACAAAGTCGAAAAGCGCTCTCAAAGAATGCAAAAATTTACCGAAGGGCGGAATGCTTATATTGCTGAACAAGCTAAGCTTACCCCTGCAGAGAGGATTTTTGTGGAACAAGAGCTTCAGAAGTATGACATAAAAAAGCAGAAGCAATGGATGGAGATGAATAAACTCATCAGACGAATTGCTAAAGAAGATGTCATCATATCCGAAGCCGAATATGGAGAAGCCTTAGATAAAACAGTGGAGAATATGAAAATTCAAGCTGAGATTACTCTGGAGTTGGTGACGTCTCTTCGTTCCAAGCTATCAAATACAAAAGCATTTCAAATTATACATGCAGAAAACGTCTATACCAGACGTTACTTTGCAAAAAAGTCTAAGGGTGAAGAACACCCGGTAAACTGATAAAGGAATAATTTGGGTAAGAACTTTAAAGATTAGATTAGTGCGAGTGATGGCAGACGAGAGTCTCCCATCACTTTTTTTGTACACTTTCACTTGTTTTCTTATTCACTCTAAAAAGCTGGTGTAGAGCCTTATAAATCTCTTATTCACGACTTGCTTTCCGAATATCAAGTCATGATTTCCATGTACCAAAGTTTGATTCTTACCACTCAAGACCTGACTTGCATTTATTAACCGGATCAAAGAAAGTTCTGTATATACTTAATATTTCTTTTTAACCGGTTGAGGTAAGGACCATTCATAAACAGAATCGAATAAGATATCAAAGAGATAAATTCTATTGCAGCACCGGACAAAAGCAAAATAAAAGAGCAACCGTCTTAGGATGGTTGCTCCCTTCTGAAAATTATACAAGAAATTTCCGGTTCTATCTACAGACACCCTTCTGCGTGTCTGGTGGCATGGCAACCGATGTTTACGGCAACGGGAAGACCGGCGATGTGGGTGGCTTCTGTAAGAATGTTCACAGCCAAAGCCGTAGTGGTGCCTCCAAATCCGGCCGGACCGATTCCCAACTTATTTATGGCTTCGAGGAGTTCGCTTTCCAGATCTGCCACAAATTTGTTTTCATTGCGAGAGCCCACGGGTCTCATGAGGGCGGACTTGGAAAGATAGGCGCAACGCTCCATCGTTCCTCCCACGCCCACTCCCACGACAATGGGCGGACAGGGATTGGGTCCTGCGTCTTTTACCACTTTTATGACAAAGTCTTTCACTCCCTGCACGCCCTGAGAGGGAGTAAGCATTACGAGTTGGCTTTTGTTTTCGCTGCCAAATCCTTTTGGAGCGACAAGGATATGCAGCTTGTCTCCCTCCACGATATTGTAGTGAATTACGGCAGGGGTATTGTCTCCGGTGTTGATTCTGTCGAACGGATCTTTCACCACGGATTTTCTCAGATACCCGTTTTTATATCCTCTTCTCACCCCTTCGTTTACGGCGTCTTTGAGGCTGCCTCCTTCTATGTGCACATCCTGACCGATGGTCAGGTAGACTACCGTCATGCCTGTGTCCTGACACATCGGTACTTCTTCCGAGCGAGCGATTCGGGCATTTTCGAGGATAGTTCCCAATATTTCGCGACCGAGAGGAGATTTTTCCTGCGTCTTGTATCTCTTCATTGCGGATTCGATATCCGGAGCGAGCTTATAATTGGCATCTATACAAAGGCGTTCGACAAGTTCTGTCACTTGCGAGGTATGAATTGTTTTCATGAAAAGAGCTTTATTCTTTACGTGTTAAGAAGTAGTTGGTATTCCGGTTTTCAAGATCTTTATCGCTATCCACATCGAGGAGCCCGACCATGCAGTAGACGTTCTGTTTCGGATCGTGCACCCGGTGGCGTACGAGATAAAAGTTTTTTATTTCGGATGTTCTCGGAACGTGGAGGCGGGGACCGGTACAAGGGACTTCTCTGTCTGCCACCATGATGTGGTTTTCGTCCTTATAGGAGATGGGCAGATTTTGGTCTATTTTCTCTTGGATCAGTTCGCCCAAGCGGTCGAAGTTGATTGGCAGTGGAGATTCGGAACAAAGGACGAAGCCGTTTCTTATGTCGCTGACCGTCAGCTTGTCCATTCCTATCCCCCACTCATCCATGAGGGATAGCAGAGTCAGCTCCTCGGCGGAGTGAGCCATCTTACGATACTTCAAGGAGCTGTGTACCATATCATAGATACGGTCTGCCTGTGGTCCGAAGATGGTCGGATGCGTGACGATGATCTCCTCCCCTATTCCCACGATGATATCGGCATTGCGTCCGAGAGCCGGTTGTAAGAGGTTGAAGTGTTCTATGACGAGCCTTCTGCCCTTTTCGAGCATGCTCTTCACGAAGTCTACGATCTCGTACATCTGTGTAAATCCGAGCTGAAACCGCATATCCAAATGGTAAGTGGAACACTCTCGTTCTGCGATGTCGAACATATCCCTTACCTGAAGGATCTTTCTTGGATTGATGAGATCGTCATCGTTGGACAGCTCCAAGCCGGGAAACATCCCTTTGATCAGGGAGGATTTTCCCGAACCGGCATCTCCGACGATGCCCACGAGCCGATCTCTATAGCTCAAATGTTTTTGGGCTATCTGTTCTCCAAGAAATATCATATCAGTCGCTCTCTGCCTCTCGGGGCAAAATACCGGGACGAAACAGAGTATTCTCTGTACAGATTCAGGGGGTTCATTGGCATTATCGGGGGGATGTGTAGGGTGATCTTTTTGTTGCTTCCGGAGCGTCTTCCGACGGCATCTCCAAAAGTCTTTTTAGAAGCATGATAATCAGCTATTTATAGCGAAAAATAAAGTCCCTTCGGAAGGGGTGAAAATTTCGTACGTACAAAAATAAATTTGCGTACGTGAAGAAATTTTTATCCTTGCGAAAA
>JAUMWS010000001.1 GCA_030529525.1 Porphyromonas sp.
CGGGCGTAAAGTATGATGCCGAGGGAGTAGGTGCTGTTCTGAACATTGTTACGGCACAGATATCCGGCGATGGGACTATGACTACCGTCAGCCTTAATGGAGGGTATCCTACCACTTATGGAGGTTCACTCTATCTCTCATCCAAGATTAAAAAATTCGGAGCAACGGCAAACATTTCATCCTATAACAGTAATATGGACATGACTGCCATCTTGGATCAGATACAAGATAACACGCTACTGCTACGGGAAGACAGCAGACAGAAAAGAACCGTGAATGGGTTACAAGGCAGTCTTCTGCTCTCTTACGAGATCAACAACAAGAATCTGATAACATGGACAACCTCTCTATCAAACATCCATACGGAAGGAGATACGGGCTCCGATATCATTAAGCCTTCTTCCGGGACATCCACAAAGAAGTACAATCAGGATAAGATTAAAATAGACGCGATAAATACCTCTTTGGATTACCAACTCTCGACCTCAAGAGCAGGCGAGCTTTTAACCCTCTCTTACAGATACGCCATCACTCCGAACTTCCTCTACAATCTGCGTGAAGTACCGAGCACAAGTCAGGCCGAACGTATGAAGAGCAAAGAAGCAATGAATGAGCACACGGGACAGATAGACTATACTCTCCCGATAGGCAAGCACAAAGCGGAAGTAGGTACAAAATATATCTATCGTAACAATGAAACATCGCCACTGTATGAGATATACGATAGTAGAAAAGGGTGGATTCCGGGAAGCCACTATGCTACGGAATATGCCAAAAACGGCTTATTACACAAAAACATCATCTTGGCAGGATATGCTTCTTACAACTACTCGGATGGTCCTTTCTCCCTAACTGCCGGAGTACGTGCCGAGCAAAACAGGGTTGAGGCTCAGTATAAAAACCTTCTGACATCTCGTATAGACAGGAGCTTTACGGACGTTATCCCGCAAGTATCATTGGGTTATGTTCCCTCTCCGACCCTACAAACGCGTATAGGATATAAGGAGATGGTTGTAAGACCTTCACTGAGACAGCTAAGCCCGTTCGAGACCAATATATCCGATATCCTGTATCATAAGGGGAACCCGAACCTTGAGACCTCTCGTGTACGCAACTTTAACTTTTCGATTACTCACTTCGGAGCAAAGTATATGATCAATGCAGGGCTGGACTATTCTCTGCAATACAACAACATCGAAAGCGTAATCTACCGCGCAAAAGAGTCGGACGTCCTGATCTCTACATTTGGCAACCTTAAGGATCCAAGCCATAATATACGAGCCAATATATATACTACTTATAATCCGAAGAACTGGTTGAGGCTTTCTGCATTTGCCAATATATCACAGACGAAGCGAGGTGCAACCGAAAGCGTAGAGGTCAATGGCGTATCTCACTCACTGAACTTACCGGAGTTTTCAAGCCTCGGTTTATCGGGGAATATCAACGGGACGTTCATCATGCCAAAGAACTTCATCTTCAATGCAAACCTCTATTACATGGGCAGACAGAAGATGCTGCAAACCGAGATAAATGACTATCTCATCCACTCATTCTCTCTTTCTAAGAGATTCATGAACGATAAGCTGACTCTTACACTCTCTGCCGTCTCTCCGTTTACGAACAATCTGAATCTGGAAGTGGTATCCAAAGTGGGATCTTTGACCAATTTGAATAGGATCCAAGTACCTATCCGCCGTGTTACTCTCGGGCTTACATTCAAGTTCGGAAGCATGAAGGGACAAGTGAAGAAGACTTCGAAGACAATTGTCAACGACGACTTGTCGAAAGCGACCAGCAGTACGGAGCTTCCAAGTACCGGTATGTAGTATACGACCGAGCGGATAACAAACTCCTCTAAAGCCGTTCATAAAAAGAGATAAACAGCTAAAGGAGTTTGTCTGAAGCTTGAAAATATTCCCAATCAAGGCTCTATTTATAGCAATCGAAGCTTGCGGTGCAGAAACCAAAGCTTGAAGCGTACAGATAGAGCCTTGACTTTTACCTCCAAACCGGTTTGCTCCTATTTTTAAACCCGTTTAGAGAAATCTTTATGGCGGTTGAAACAGATTGAAGAAAAGAGAAAGGGAAAGAGAGCGACACGCAACCGAAACTCTCTTCCCCTTTTCATGCAGAAAGCCCACCCGGACAGGAGACACTCCTTATCCGGATGGGCTTTCTCTATATGCGATTAAAGTCTATATCAGAACCTGTAACCGATACCCACATCCAACATAGCTCCGTAGCTGAGAGTAAGGTAATCTCTTTTCAGCATCTCGGAATATCCCGTATGGGCAGCACCTATATAAACTCCTATCTTGGTTTTGAAATAAAAATTATCTGAGATACGGAGATTGTATCCCCACGCAGGCATTGCCCCATAGGCGTGCAAGAAGAGTTTTTTGTCCTTTTCCGGAAGGGCAAAGCCTCCCAGATGAGTTATTCCGTAAAGGTCCAAAGCAAGATACCCTGCCTTGTCTGCTCCGTAATACCAGCGAGGAGAGAGCCTGATAGCCGGGTTTAATCCATTGAACCCAACCTTGTCCGTCATGAAAAGATAAGCGACATCGTAGCCGAAACTTGTCCTGAAAGCAAGAGAGTTAGATAGATCGTGTTCGTAATAGACATTGTTCTGCATTCCCAATTCTATACCCCACCGACCTTGGGTCTCTCTGTTTTGAGCAAACAGAATGGAGGGAAAAAGGATTGCACACAGAAAGAATAATGTTTTTTTCATAGCTGATTATTATTGGGTTTATGTATTCACCGTTTCCACAAATGTAGATAAATTTTTGATAAACATAGAACAAATCGGATCTTTACAGCATCATTCTTATCCGATCGTACCTCAAAATTCGCCCTTTTCCTCGATTGAACTCTATGATATCCTCTTTCACCATATCCGAAATGGCTCTCGAAAGAGAAGGGCGTTCCACCCCGAAGTACTCTGCCAACGAGGATATGCTGCGTCCAAGCTCAAAAGAGCCGTTCTTTGATCGCTTGGAGATGTAAAAGGCAAACTTGGACTTTATGCTTTTGATCGAGAATATCTTGAGCCTTTCGGACAGAAACTGCATCCGATCTGCGGTAAACGCCATAAATCCTCTAAGGAAATGAGGACACTTGGCCATCTGTTTCTCTATGGTTTCTTTTGAGAAAAGCATAATCTCGGACTCTTCCAATGCAATAACATCGACCGGGAAACAGTTCTCTTTGGCAAAGAGAAAGACTGCCGCCAAAGGGTATGGAGCGCGAATCTCATCTATATGCAGCGTAAGGCCGGGATCGGATACAATCTCCGTCTTTACCCGTCCTTTCGTAAGCATATAGAGATCTTCCACTTTATCTCCCTGATAGGCAATGTATTCTCCCTTCTTGTATCGCTTTACCACATGAGGGATGTCGCAGACCGTTTCATCCATTTCCTTTTCAGAAGCAGTGCCGCATTGTGTGCAAAAAAAACGTATATCGGGCGTTTCCATAGCTTTTTTCTTTTCGCAAAGGTACACAATCCCCTCTTTTTCAAGGAAGAAAAATCGAATCGTTTTCAAGAAATAAGATACAACGAAAACGGGCTATATCGGGAACATTCCCGATATAGCCCGTTTTTATTTCAAGCAAAATAGACAGCAGATTAGAGCTGCACCTCCACCTTACTTGGATATATTCTTTTAGGATCTCCGAAGAGCGCCATTGTTTCTGCCATTACTCCTCGTGATGGTTTGAGTTTGCCCTCTTTCACCAACGCCCCGTTAAGATAAACCTGAACGGGAGAAGAGAAGTCTATACCTTCCAAATAAATGGAAACTTTACCACTTACTTTTCCGGCAATCTCTTTCGTTGTGAGCTCCACCCGATTTCCTTGACGAACAAGATCGAATAACATCCTATCATTATCCGAAGAGCGTTTCAGAGCACGGAAGTCAAGATTATACACAGCATTGGAATAACCTCCCGTCCCAACCTTGCCATTCGGAAATATGTTATAGTATTCGTAAGTAACATGCCGAGGGTTGGTCCGACGTTTCTGGCGGATAAACCAGGGTGCCATATCCAAATAGCGTGTTCCTAAATGGTCTCTATTCGGTTGGATTATGACCATTCCCTCATAATCGGAAGCATTTTGGCGTTGAAGCTCTTCATGCTTATCTTTCCACCTGTAAGCGTAAAGGTTTCTGCTATAACCGAAATCGTTGGCTCCAACTTCCATACGAAATGCCAGATTTCTGAGATTTACTGCTTCAGTGGAAGGGTTTTCTGCAGCAGCAAGAACACCTGCAGCGGCAAAATAGTCCGGCATGAACAGAGCAAGTCGGAGTGTTCCGTATCCTCCCTCAGAGATACCCGTAAGATAGACTCTATCGGGATTAGCAATACCACTTAACACGCCAAGCTGATAAGCTCTAAGGAATGCCGCACATTGCGGTTGGTAGTACCAGCGTCCTTTACGATCGTCCGACATACGGGGCACAAAGTAAAAAGAGGGAGAGTCTTCATAGATACGACTCAAAGAAATAGCCGCTTTCCATTCGCTCTCATTAATAGTAGAGCCCCACTCTGTAGGCGTATTGGGATAAGAACCACCACCATGAAGATTGATGACCATAGGGTATCCTCCGGCAGGCATATCTCCTTTGGGGAAGCATCTTATCCGCATCCTCTCTTGCTGAGGTATATTCCAGATCATATCTTCTCCGGCAGGACGGAGAGCAAATCCCGACTTTTCGAGTCGCTCTTTATTGGCTTCCTTCCAAAGTTGCCAGATTAGATCCTGTTCAACTCTCACTTCATCCGGAGAGATGTACTCTCTGTACATCTCTACCGGAGCAAGTGCAATATTTTCTTTATCGAGCTGCTGCTTGAGAAAAGAGACAATACGATCGTTTGAGATAAACTCCGATCTTTTGACTCCTTCGTCTTCTATCTCCGGCTTATCGTCTTTACACGATGGAAGCAGAGATAGTACTCCAAACAGCAAAAATGTAAAGCTTATCCTTGAAATCTTTTTACTTGTCATCTTCTTGGAAGTAAACTATATACTCATCCTTTTTGAAGCCATTGAATGACTTAAGATAAGTCTGAGCAGTTCCCTTAGGCACATAGAAGCGGAAATATGGCTTGCCATCCTTTTTAAACGGAATCTTTGAGAATGGGAACCCTTCGTAAGCAGGAGGTGTAGGTGTTACAAATCTGATGGATCTAAGACTTGTACAGTTATCAAAAGCTTGAGCACCGATGCTTCTCACCTTGCCAAGGAAAGTAACACTCTTCAAATTCTTGCAGTAAAGGAACATTCTTTCCGGAATAAGCTCTACTCCTGCAGGAATTACAATGTTTTCCAATTCGTAGTCCGCCCAGAAAGTGTCGTTCTCAATACTTTCAACAGAAGCAGGAAGCTTGAGATTCTTCAACTTTGGAGAGAAACAGAAAGCTCCGCTACCGATTCTTTTAAGAGAGTTACCCGGGAATATGATAGTCTCAAGTTGGCAATAGCCGAACCATCCTCTACCGATCTCTTCCAAGTTGCGAGGGGCAATAAACTTCTTTACGCTCTTATTGTTCTTGAAGCAAGTATCATCATAGTCGAGATCAAACGTAGCATCGGCCATATCTACCTCTACCAAAGCCTTCATTTTATCTCTTATGAAAGAGAAGTCCACCTGTCTTATCGACATGTTCTTAACGACAAGATATTTGATTTTAGCGGCTTCTTCTTCGGTAATTTTCTCTGAAAGTCTTCCTTCGCCCATTACTATCTTTTCGTTTTCACGAGGAACAACTTTCAGTTTACCGTTTTCACCCTTATCGCTAACGAAGTCGTATCTGAAGCGAACACTCTCTATCGCTCCCTCTGTGCTCTTAACATCCAAAAGCTGTAGCTTAACATAGCGGTTCTCTTTAGCGATACGGATGATAAATACTCTGTCCGAAACCTTCAATGCTCCGCTTTCGGCATCTCTGGTATACCATGCTCCTTCTGCAAGAAGCGGGTTGGAAGAAAAGACTACAGATGGTGCAACCTCCCGACGAATATCTGTCTCCCAAAGGTTCAACTCCTTCAAAAATGGTTCTGCACTCTCAATACCGTCGAAGTCGTTAGTGTTTGTCATATAGACGGAACCTTTTCCTGCTCCGCTCTCACCGCTGTTGGTACGGCCTTCAAGACCGAGAAATGCAATATCCCAATCGCTGTTTCCGGCAGCATTGGCACTGTTTACTTCCACTTTTTTATTATTCACAAAAGAAAAGTAAACAAATTCTCCTACGGCTCCTTCCCTGATAGAACTATTCGGAGTCTTTAACTCTACAGTAAAAGGGCCTTTTGCAGGTCCGTCAGGACCATTACTTTTGTCGCATGATTGCAATCCTACAAAGAGGAGCAACATGAAAAATAATTTGAGATTGGTTTTCATAAAGATTATGTTTTAGTGTCTTGTTTACGAGGTGCAAACTTAAACATTTACCATAGACCCAACTCTCCCAATCTTTAGGTATTTTAAACAGATAGATTGCTACCTATTTCTTGGGAATTTGCCCTTTTTACATAAAATAAGGGCCGGCATCCTGTCTGGAAACCGGCCCTTATTGCTATTCTATTTGACCTGTACAAAAGAGGATTTATACCAATGCTTGAACGTCTTTTGCTATCATAAACTCTTCGTCCGTAGGCACGACCATGATAGTGGCTTTGGCTCCGGCTTTGGAGATAACCATCTCTTTGCCTCTCATGTTTGTATTGAGGTCTTTGTCTATCTCCATTCCCAAGAAACCGAGACCCTCGCAAACTGCTTCACGTGTAGTCCATTGGTTCTCTCCTACACCGCCTGTAAAGATAAGAAGATCCACGCCTCCCATTGCTGCTGCATAGGCTCCGATATACTTCTTAATACGGTAGTCGTACATCTTCATGGCAAGGATAGCTTTTTCATCGTTCTTTTCAATAGCAGCCTCTATCTCTCTCATATCGGAAGAGATTTCCGTGATACCGAGGACTCCGGACTTCTTATTGATAAGATTGCTAAGCCCTTCACCATCGAGTCCAAGCTTCTCTACAAGGAACGCAAGAGCGCCCGGATCCACGTCTCCACTACGAGTACCCATGATAAGACCTTCGGTCGGAGTAAGACCCATAGAGGTATCCATCACCTTACCATCCTTTATTGCTGCTATGGAAGCTCCGTTTCCGATGTGCGCAGTGATGATTTTTGTCTTATTGATATCCAGACCAAGCACCTCGCAAGCACGTTGGCTTACATATCTATGGCTTGTTCCATGGAAACCGTAACGGCGAATGCCATACTTCTTGTAAAGCTCATACGGTAGAGCATACATATATGCAAAAGGCTCCATTGTCTGATGGAATGCTGTATCGAACACACCTACTTGAGGCACGTTAGGCAGAAGAGCCTTTATCGCATCCACACCTTTGATATTGGGTGGATTGTGTAGCGGTGCAAGCTCGATGCACTCTTCCACTTGCTTGATCACTTCATCTGTGATGAGCACGCTCTTAGAGAACTTCTCTCCACCATGTACAAGGCGGTGTCCTACTGCTTCTATCTCATCATAAGAAGAGATACAGCCATGCTCTTTATCTTTAAGAACAGAGAGAATGAACTCTACTGCGGCTGTGTGTTCGGGCAGATCTTTTTCCAAGATAACCTTCTTGCCATCTTTGCCGACGAACTTAAGGAAAGATCCGGAAAGGCCAAGCTTTTCCACTCCACCCTCTGCCAATACTTCCTTAGAGGTCATGTTGAACAGCTTGTACTTTACAGACGAGCTGCCACAATTTAATACGAGGATTTTCATATCGCTATTATTGTAATATATTTTCTTCCTTGATAAGTCCGTTTACTTCGCTCCCTTAAGACCGATAGCTTGTAGAGCTGTTATCGCCACCATGTAGTAGATATCTTCCACAGAGCATCCACGGCTCAGGTCGTTCACCGGAGCGGCGATACCTTGAAGCACAGGACCTACAGCCTCTGCTCCTGCAAGACGTTGCACCAACTTGTATGCAATATTTCCTACCTCAAGAGATGGGAACACCAATACGTTTGCATGGCCTGCGATAGGGCTGTTCGGAGCTTTCAGCTCGCCCACTTTAGGCACAAGGGCAGCATCTGCCTGCAACTCTCCGTCTATGCTTAGTTCGGGAGCAGCTTCATTGGCTATTTTCGTTGCCTCTATTACCTTATCCACCAATTCGTTCTTTGCACTTCCTTTAGTAGAGAAGCTGAGGATTGCCACCTTGGCTTCCATATCCAACAGATCCTTGGCAGTGTGCGCGGAAGATATGGCTATCTGAGCCAACTGCTGTGCATCCGGATTGGGAGTAACCGCACAGTCGGCAAAAAGAAGCGTACCTTCTTTTCCATACTCCTTAGCAGGAGTGATCATGATGAATGCTCCGGATACGGTACTTACACCCGGAACGGTCTTGATGATTTGAAGTGCAGGACGAAGGACATCTCCGGTAAAGTTTTTTGCTCCGGCCACTTCCCCATCGGCATCTCCGGCTTTAATCATCAGACAAGCGAGATAGAGAGGATCTTTAGACTTCTTCTCTGCCTCTTCGATAGTCATTCCTTTGCTCTTTCTAAGCTCAAAAAGGAGATTGGCATACTTACTCATCCGGCTGTCTGTAGCAGGATTTACTATTTCTGCCTGAGCAATATGAGTGAGGGAAAGTTCTGCTGCCTTATTGGCTATTTCTCTTTCGTCTCCGATAAGAATAATGTTTGCTACTCCATCTTTTATTAGTCGGTCTGCCGCTTTAAGCGTTCTTTCTTCAACCCCTTCGGGTAGCACAATACGTCGCCTGTCAGCGCTCGCACGCTTCACAAATGATTCTAAAAGTTCCATGATATGGTTTGTTTTCTTTAGTATTTACTGCAAATGTACAAAACCTTTCGGACTCATCCTATATAATTTTATAGCTTTATTCTCTAATCGGATTGCTTTTCTTTCCGAAGAAAAACAGAGGAAGAGCGGTGTCCCAACGGATGAGAAACAAGCTCTCTACCTGCGATAAAAAAGCGAAAGCCTTTTTCCGGTAAGGGTTTGCTATCCAACACGATAAAAATCCCCATTCTTAGCGATTGTGGAAGAGCTCTCATTTCGATATTTTTGCCTGTAACAAAGTGATATGATTAGTTTTCTTTTTATGAATTTCGGGGCAGTCTCTTTACCGAACTGCCCCTTCTGCTTAATCTTAAATAATTTAGTTGCTAAGAAAAACGAGTACAAAAATGAAAATACTGATTTACGGCCCGGGTGTTGTCGGTAGTACCTACGGATGGCAACTCCACCGGCAAGGACACGAAATATCCGTACTTGTCCGAAAGGAGAAGTATGAGTTGTACACCAAAGAGGGAATACACATCAGCTGTCAGGACTTTCGGGAAGGGAGGAAGAACGTTTCCAAAATTATTTTCAGACCTCATGTCATAGATGAGCTGCGAGCGGATAACGACTTCGACTATATTATCGTCTCCACCACCAAGCTTCAAATATCGGAGGTACTTCCTGTCTTGAAAGAGAGTGCAGGCAAAGCAAACATCGTCTTCTTCCAAAATATTTGGGACTATTTCGATGAGATTGCCGGCTATCTCCGTCCCGAGCAATATTTTTTCAGTTTCCCGTTTATGCTCGGAGGTGGTCGGAAAGAAAATAAAGTACAAGCAACCATCTCCGGACTCAGATTTTCTCACACTCCCATAGGGGAAGCGGACGGAACGGTAACCGATAGAGTTCGCGCTTTTGCCGACATTTTGGAGAAAGCCAATCTGAAACCTCGCATCTGCGGAAGGATATTGGATTGGCTTATTTCTCACTATGCCGTGGCTGCCGGACTCTCCGCCGGAGTCCTCTGTGCAGGAAGCGCAGAACGGTTTGTGCAGGATGCGGAGAGCATGAAAAAGGCTGTTTATTGCATTAGAGAAGGATTCAAGGTTTGTCTGAAAAGGGGTGTAGACCTCAGCATAGAGCCCACGAACAGGCTGCAAGGACTTCCCTTGTGGCTTCTTGTGCCGCTCGCAAAAAAAGTTTACTCCAATGAGGGTTTGCAATCAATATTCAATGGTCATATAGAACACGCCCCCGACGAAATTCGTCAAATGCTTGACGACATGATAGAGAGCGGCAAAAAGTATGGTGTAGAGATGCCCCACTTCATTGAAATAAGGGAAACCATACGCCGCAGAGATAGCCAAGCTATTCATGAAAAACAGATGGAGCAATCCTCTTAATCACGTTCAGAAATAAAAAAGATCGGGATAAAAAGCTTCTCCGAACCTGATAAAAAGAGAAAATCACGCCTTGACCGGAAGAAATCAAGATGCAATTTCTACGGAGCAAGGCGTGATTTGTAAAAGTAGGGCTTTGATTTGGACTTCCAAACGGCTCTAACAAAAGATCTGTACAGCTATATTACAACAATGCAATGCGTTAAAATGAAAACATTCGGGAGAGTTTGGCCCAAAAGAAAAGGAAGAAGAGAGGCACCCTGCCTCTATACCTTAATGGGTCAAGAGAGTGTGCAGAGCCATTTCAGGCTGCTTTGCACAGGATGTTTACCCCCCGGACCCTCCAGACGGATATGAAGAATATATATTCCGGTTGGGAGCTGCTGCTTGTTCTTACCACTTTTTATCTGCTCGACAAAAAGATGAAGAGCTTCTTTTTCTATATTTAAGACCGGAACGCCTCTAAGGTTGAATACCACACCGGAAGCTTTCTCCGGATAGGCTTTGGAGAGTCGCAAAATATCTTCAAAAGGGATCACTTCTTCATCTGGCCATGCCTGCTCCGGCTCATCGGTGGGGATGTCGGACTTTCCCAATACCGAGTTTGGAAGTCCCGGAGTGGCTTTCCCTACGGAGAGTAAAGCTGCACGCCACGACTCCGACTCCATTCCCGGAGCCTCCGGACTCACACGCTCCAAAGATGTTCCTGTCGGAGACTTTGGAGAGATTCCCAAAAACTGATGTCGGTAGAGCATCTCATCCACCACTTGCCATGTCGCCTGAGAAAGAAGATGCAGAGAGAAAACGTTATTGGGCAGAGGAGGAAGATTCATCTTCTCATACAACGCTTTCGGATCTGTCTGCGGATAAAGAGCGGAGATAGATTTCTTGTAACGGGTTAGCACCACAAAGCCCGCCGGAGGGATAATATAAGAGGTATCGGAGAGCATGATGGTCTTAACACTATTCAGCTCTGTGCCGGTACGTATCTCAAGAGCAAGGTCTTTAAGATCCATCTCTTTGCCGGAGCGGTTGTACAGTTCGATAAACTCTTCTCCGCCTGCGGACGGATTTGCCAATACCTCATTGATCACCACAGCTCCGGTTTCGACATCATCGAAAGGCGTCTGTATGGGAGGAAGACCGGGTGTTCCGCCTGTTGTGGATAGTGTCGGACGCCATTGGGGAGCGCCTTTGATAGGAGTGAGAAGGTCTAAACGCTCTACGCTTTGCCCCTCTTTTGCCGGAATCCTGTTGCTATAAACCACCTTGTCTACCTCTTCGTCCAAAAACAGAGAGAGGACAAATCTGGTATTGGAGAGCTTGGGAAATCGTTTGAGAGGTATTGCCTCCGGTGATGGTGCAGGAAATCCTGCTTTGTAGAGAACGACAAAGCTACGAGGAGGCATACTTATCTCCGGGAGAGAGTATGCAGAGCCATTGTAATACAGTGTGTAGGGAAAAAGATCCAACTCGGCATGAGAGCCATTGTAAAGCTCTATATACTCGCTCCTGCCGGGTAGAGGCTTTGCAAGAAATTCGGAAATAAGGAGAGAGGAAGATGTCTCGGTATCCTCCAATGAGAATGTAAAATTGACGCTGAACCGCTTTGAACTCTTGGCTGAACGAAGATCTTCGATATTCAGAGTATAGCTACGGCTAAGTGTTAGTGCGGGAGAAAAGAAGAGGAGCAACTCTTCGGGCTGCCCTCCTTCACGCAGAGATACTGCGATGGACTCATCGACAATCCGTGCCGATGCTTCCGAAATATCGAGAGGCTCGCTAAAAAGCAGACGGGCACTGCTATCTTCGGGATTGTATGCCAGTTCGATCACTTGGGGATCTTCGTTGAGGATATCCCCTCCTCCTGCCTCTATATTTTTCCAGACAAGCTGAGAGCGCTTTACTTTCGTGAAAAAGGCTTCCAATATCATGGTAGAGATCACTTCGGAAGAGGTGATGCTTGGCAGCTCTACCTCTCTCTCTTCCGACAAACGATCTCCCGAAAGCGAGACGGTAAGCCGAGCACCGGTGTAGCGAACAATGATACTCATATCATTCCACGCCATTGAGGCTAATGAGATAGGTATTCGAGCCAAGTTTTGAACGTTTTCCGTACCATTGCTTCCGACCGACAACTGCCGGCTTCTCTCTTGAAGAAGAAGAACAGAACCATTCTCCTCGGATGTGATGACATAGGACAATACTTTTTCTTCTCGCTTAAGAGAGAAAAGCGTCCAACGAAATCCGTTTCGAGTGGTTGGGACTCCTGCAAATGCTGTTTGCATCATCCACGTCGTTCCATCGCCTTTCCAGTTGTAATCATGGGATATAGACGCTCGGCTTAGAGGAGTATCGGGACTTATCGCAAGCCCTGTTCCCTGCCATACAAATGCATCAATATCTCCTCTCCATTGAGACTGAGGAGGAGTGGCTCCATAGACAACTCCACAAAGAGAGAAGATCAATAGAGCAAAGATCAATATGTGGTTTTTCATTTATCCTATTTATCTGCTTATACAGCAGGCAAGCTCATTCCGGTTAGTGTCCTGTACAGATCCAAAGCATATATATCGGTCATGCCCGAAATATAGTCCAAAGCGGTCTGTATCTTGCCATAGAGGGTTGGACGTTTGAGGTCGTACTGCTCGGAAACTCGCCCAAACCAGAGTTGAGAATAGGCTCTGTCCGGATATTTTTGAGCGATGATAAGCCGCTCAAGAAGATCTCCGAAGATGGTGAAACCTGCCATTTCTATATCTTTGACCTCTCCGGCACAGTAAACTTTCGCCTTTGCCGTCTCGGCACAATGCTTAAAAGCAGCCTGCACTTCTGTTGAGAGATTATCGGTAAGCGCGCCCTTGAACGTGCCACTAAGGATAGCGTCTTCATTTTCGGTAAATATCTGTGTGCACTCTTCTACCAAAGTGCCAATAACAACGGATCGGATGTAAGCAATCTGTTCGTTCTTGTCCGTCACCCGATTCATTATTTTCTGCATCTTTTGCGTTCTTTCGGAAGTCAGAAAGCCGTACATGATATCTTTCACCTCTTTTTCATCTATCAGCTTTAGCTTGAAAGCATCTTCCATATCCATAAGCTGATAGCAGATATCATCCGCTGCCTCTACCAGATAAACCAGTGGATAGCGAGCGTGACGCAGAGTACCATTTTCCTCTTCAAGCACCGGAATGCCGAGCCTGTCGGCTATAGTGAGATAGGTATCCTCTTCTGTCTGGAAATATCCGTACTTCTTTTTTTTCAAGGCAAGAGAACAATGCGAAGGACAAGGGTACTTCACAATAGATGCAAGTGTGCTGTAAGTGAGAGCAAAACCGCCGTCTCGACGCCCCTTAAAGCTGTGAGTAAGTAGCCGGAAAGCATTCGCATTACCTTCAAAATGCCCAAAATCTGCCCAACGACCGCCCTCACTTATCACTTCATCCCGATATTTTGCTCCATGTCCTTCGTTGAAATAGGCGGATATAGCCCTCTCTCCCGAATGTCCAAAGGGAGGATTGCCCATATCGTGAGCTAAACAAGCAGCCGCCACAATGCTTCCCATCTCCTCGAATGTGGCTTCACTCTTTGGGTTTTTCTCCCTCAGAATACGCCCTGCATTGTTTCCAAGAGAGCGTCCTACGCAGGCAACCTCAAGACTGTGAGTGAGCCTGTTGTGTACGAACACCTTTCCCGGCAGGGGGAATACTTGCGTCTTGTTCTGTAAACGGCGAAAAGGAGCGGAAAAGATCAGTCTGTCATAATCTCTTTGGAAGTCTGTCCGTCCGGGAGACTTCATGTGATAGTCCTCCATACCCAAACGTGTATCTTGGAGGAGCTGTTCCCACCTCATCATATCAGGAGTGCTGTTTTAATTGTTCCAGTTTAGCGACCAACAGTTGCATACCTTCGCTACTGCCGCAACGGAAATGGGTAAATTCCAATCCACCCATAACGACCTCTTTGGGGTCTATCAGAAAAATCGGTGTCCCCGGTTTGGCATAATGAACAAGCCCTGCAGCCGGATAGACATTCAGGCTCGTACCGACAACTACGAATATATCCGCCTCCAAGACATGCTGGATACCTTCATCCAACTTAGGCACAGACTCCCCAAAGAAAACCACAAAAGGTCTGAGAGGAATACCGTTGGCATCGACATCTTCCTTAGTCAAAGCCAATCGGCCATCGGGCAGAGGAAGAGGTTTATAAGGATTCGAGACAGAGGCGCACTTCATTGCTTCTCCGTGCAGATGCACTATGTTTGAAGAGCCTGCCCGCTCGTGCAGATCATCTATATTCTGTGTAACGACAACCACATCGTACTCCTTTTCGAGTTCGGCTATGGCAAGATGACCATTGTTAGGCTTTACTTTGGCAATCTCTTCCCTCCTCATGTTGTAAAATTCCCGTACAAGGTCAGGATTTGCACGTAAAGCTTCCGGAGTACATACATTTTCTATTCTGTATTTAGCCCATAGTCCGTCTGCGTCTCTGAATGTTTCGAGACCGCTTTCGACGCTCATCCCGGCTCCGGTTAGGAATACTATTTTTTTCTTACTCATACTGCATTCGTTTGGTATTACGGTTTAGAAATCTTTTTCAAACTGTGTCTCAAAGATCCTTGAAGGAATAGCATCTCTCCCTTCTCGGGATAAAAAACAATCCTTATCGCTGCCGGGACAAAAACATACACGCCCTCTCCTGTTCCTTTAAGTGGAAAAGCTTGTTGTCCGAGGGCTTGCGCCATAAGCTTACCCTCCTGTACCCCTACAAATAAGGGGAAAGGAAACTCTTTTGAAGCGTATACCCCCGTATAACGATCGTACATATCGGGGCTGTCTGCCTTGGATTTCTGCCACGGCTGATTGTGTATGGCAGAAAGAAGTCCTGCTACTACGGTGGCAAGATCCTCTTTCACACCATTAAATGTGTAAGCATAAGAGTAACCGGTATCGGGAAAATAAAACACGGCAGAAGCATAACCATCTATCCCGCCCGTGTGTCCGAAAGCCTTTTTATCTTGAAATCTCAAAGGGAGTATCCCCATACCATAATTATCTTTCAGCTCCAGCATTTTTTCGAGGCTCTTCGGAGAGAGAAGAGAACCGTTCATAAGAGCAAAAATAAATCTGTTCAGATCTTTTGGTGTAGAGATAATATCTCCCGTACCTAAGAGTACAGAACTATCGGTATAACCGGCAGAACTCCATCCTGAAAGGTTTCGATAGGAAGGAGCTTCATTCTTTTTGCGATCAATATTCCTCTCCACACGTGTAGAAGAGAGCTTCAAAGGTTCAATGATATACTCTCCCAACAGCTCAGAATAGCTCTTTCCGGAAACCTGCTCGGCTATCATTGCCAAAAGGACATAGTTGCTGTTGGAATACTCCGCCTTACTATCGGGTGTCTCAAACGATAATCCTGCCGTCTTGATGCGTTCTAACAGTTGCTCTTTTGTGTGTTGCTCCTGCTTCCAAGAGATATAGCCCGACGTTTCAAGATAGTTTCTCAGTCCGCTTCTATGCCTAAGCAGCTGCTCTATGGTAATTCGGGAGGCACCTTGAAGGTTAGGGAAATATCGGCTCAATGTGTCTTGCAAAGAGAGCTTACCCTCTTCTGCCAAGCGCAAAACAGCCACGGCACAAAATGTTTTGCTTATGGAAGCTATTCTGTAACGGGTATCGACATCAGCTTTAATCTGATGTTCGACATCTCTAAACCCTATCGCCCTCGAACAAATTTCCTCTCCGGAGCGATACACGGATATGGATCCCATAACCATTTCATCCTGCTCCACCATATCCAAAAACCTGTTCAGGCGGAGGAAAGACTCGTCCTGCGCCCGAACGGCAAGCGAATAAAAGGCGACAATAATGGCTGTAAGACTTATGACTCGTTTCATCTTTCCAATCGGGTTACTCCTCTTTCTTCATTTCCAGAGTCTGTCCCATCTGTTTTAATACCAGCTTTTTCTCTTTCGGAAAGAACTCTATCTCAAGACCCAGTGCTTTGTTTTCAAAGACTCGTTCGCTCTTGCAGTCGAGAGGGAAAGCAGGTTGCATGCTCAGCTGAGCCGTAAGTTCGCTCTTTTCACGCTTTATGGTGAGTTTCATTGGAAGATTCGCGGAGCTATATACCCCCGCATAAGTATCCAACACAGCCGGGTTAACTTTCACTTTAGACTCTGCTCTGTGGGCAGATCTGGTCATCTCTATTCTCATACCTGCCTGTTCAAAAACCAGCTTGTTCTCTTTCGGGAAAAACTCTATCGTGATTCCGACTTGCAGATTTTCGTACCGAGCGGGCGACTTGTAGGTCAATTCAAAAGCGGGTTGTCCCGAACCTTGTGCCGTGAGAACATCTCCACGCAAAGAAATATGCAAATGTATAGGAAGTTGAGGTGACGAATAAATCCCCTCATAACTCTTCATAACTTCCCGGCTCTCCTGTGCGGACAATCCGACAACAGAGAATAGTGCCACCAATAATGTTAAAAATAGTTTTTTCATGTCCGGTTCTCCTCTATTTTTTAGATTATAAGTACTCTTTTCCTTTGGATGCAGCAGAGAGATGCAACTGCTTTACTTTCTGTTCTTCTCCTCGTTTGCAGATGAGCAGAACCTTATCTTTCTCCACAACAAAGAGATCTTCCACCCCCTGCATCACCACCAGTCGCCCCGGAGTATCGCTTACCACAAGGTTTCGGTGGCTGTCATTTTCCAGCACGGTAGTGTGCAATATCATGTTTTCTCTCTCATCCTTCTCTCCTATTTCGTACACAGAACGCCATGTTCCGAGGTCTGCCCATCCGAAGTCTGCTATTAGGACATAGACGTTAGAGGCTTTTTCCAGCACGGTATAGTCTATGGATATACTGGGACAATAGGGGAAGGCTTCTGCAACGTGTGCTTTCTCGTTCGGAGTTCCATAGGGAGCCAAACTCTCTTTGTCCGGTCCTTCCAAACGTTCCATCAGTTCGGGAGCGTACTCTCGAAGGGCTTTCAGTAGCACGGCACCCGAAGCAAAAAGCATCCCGGAGTTCCAAAAGAACTCTCCGCTCTCTATGAATATTCTCGCGATTTCCATTTTGGGCTTTTCCGTAAATGTCTTTGCTTTAAGAACATGCCCTAATGGATCTTCAGGCATTCCCTTGCCATCTACTTGGATATAGCCGTATCCGATATCGGGACGAGAGGGTGCAATACCTATCGTAAGTAGTGCTTCGTCGTTTTCCTCAATATAGGATGCTGCCTGCTTCATAGACTTTATGAAGAGATCGTGATCCAGCACCAAATGGTCCGATGGAGCAAAACAGATCTTCGCATCTCTGTCTCTACTCAATAGGTGAAGTGTAGCCAATGCACAGCTGGCAGTGGTATTTCTACGACAAGGTTCCGATATTATATTATCCTTGGGGAGATCCGGAAGCTGCTCCTGTACTATCTCTACATAATTGATATTCGTGGATACAAGGATTCGATCCGGTGAAAAAGATTTTGAGAGACGGCGGTAAGTCATCTGAAGAAGTGTCTCTCCCAAGCCAAAGAAGTCTAAAAACTGTTTAGGCATACTCTTGCGACTATAGGGCCAGAATCGGTTTCCTTCCCCGCCCGCAAGAATGACGCAATAAGTTTGTGTAGTGTACATAGCCATCAATATTAGAATGCAGGAAGCAACATCACTCCCGCACAGGTCTATGCAAATTTAACCATAACGTAAGAAAGAAACAAGCCTGAAACGAGATTGTTTCAGGCTTGTTTTTTATATCCATTCCTCCACGATAAAGAGAATTAAACAGCTAAAAACAAGGTAGTTGAATCCGCTCTTTATTATGTTGCATCGCTGCAATCCGGCTCTATCCGTTCGCCATCTTTATAGAGATACTCCTCACAAGATCCATCTTCGTTATAAATCCGAGATATGCCATGACGCTTCCCGTTTCTGAACTCCGTCTCTTCCGTAAGCGTACCATCTTCCTCGTACCAACGTGCCGTACCATTCCTTTTACCCTTACTATAAGTGCAGATGTAATCTATCCGACCATGTGGCAAAGTATCGGACGGATCTTGATAGTAATAGACCAACTCTCCTTCCAACAGCCCGTCGCGGTAGTATCCTACCATTTCCAGCTGTCCGTTGAGATAGAATTGTCTGACGCATCCGTCTCGCTCTCCATCTTTGAAGCTACCCTCAAAAACCGGAACAAAACCCTTTTCGGTGTTGCAATATATCCGAATATCACCATTCAGCATGCCGTTTATCACACACCCTTTATAACGTCTCGGAAAGAGCACACCGCTCTCTACGACAGCCTCCATATCCATCTCTCCGGAGAATGGATCATCGCTTCCTATCCGGCGTATCAGGCCGGCAGAGTCTCTGTACAGCTTATACGATTCGGATCTTTGGGGAACACCTTCCCGGGAATAGCTCCGAACATCGTCCTGTTCGCCATTCTCTCTGTAATACCGCCACTTACCCACCTCTATACAGTCCCAGTGAGTCCCTTTATCCACCGGTATTTTATCTCCCTCTGCCCACGGCTGACCATTGGGATGATAGTATCGACACGCTCCATCCACCGCTCCCTCTCTGTATGTCTCCACAGCTTCCAAAGAGCCGTCCGGTCTATACTGCTTCACCTTTCCGAGCCTGCCCCCATAAAGAGTTGCTTTCCTGCCCTCTTCTTTCAGCACTCCGCTCTCATAATACTCCACATAAGGAACGCCCCTACTCTTTATTGCATCTCGGACAATCCCGATAAGCCAAAATGCGAGAAATAGAACAAGAGGAGCAATGAGGGCGGGGAGATAGCTGTCAAACCAGCGTTTGGAAAGCAGCAGACTCACCACCAACAGCAAGACAGAGAAGAATATCGCCAAAGATATCTGCACAAAGCCCCGAAACATACCCGAACTCGGAGTGTCCGCACCGCCCTCAGGCGCCAGTGCAGCTAAGAGATAAGCCAACCCTCCTGCAAGTATGGGATAGAGAATGGCTGTAACGAGAATAAATATAAGCTTGGACTTCATGGGAAACAGTCTTGTGAGGGTGGGTATCTAAAGGCATCGGAGAGCACTTTTCCGCTCTTTGCCCCAACATGATGCCAAGATAAGAAAAAAGGTAAAAGCGGAGAGCTGTTTTTGGAAACAAAGTGAAGAAAAAAATCGCACTTTTTACACTCCGTAAGGAGAGTGATTTTTATATATTCCATACCGAAAAATGCTCTCTTTTCTACCCTCTCTCTATTTGCTCCGAGGAGGTCGTTTTCAGAGCACTGCCGAATTGTTAAATCAGGGCTATTCTATTAACACTAATTTCGATAGCTGTTCAGCAAAAATGATAAACGAGCATATTTTATCGGCTTAACGGGTTTAATTTTTCAGTGAACCCGTTTACTGATTTCATTTAACAGGTTTATCGAAAACGTTTAACCTGTTTAGCTTTTTGAGTGATAGCATTGATTATTAGGCTTTTATAGAATTTTCTTCTCAAAAGAGCATTTTGGGACGGATTCTTGGATTAGCAAATATTTAGATCTTAGCCCTTAAATATTCACAACTATTAACTCGAAAAAGCTTCATGAAACGGACTGGAAAAATTTTTTCTCCGAATTTTTAATTTTACGTAACCAATTCGATTTAAGAGACTTATCCTTTCATCTTAAAAACAGGAAGCAATTCCCAAACTTTTTTGCGAGAATTTTCGGCAAAATTTTCGGCTTCCATTTTTATATAAAAGCTCCCGCCGAAAAGGCTTTTTACTTCCTCCCAAAAGAGCAAAAGAAAAGAGATTGCCCGAAGTGCATTTCGGACAATCTCTTCCTCTATTTTAATCCTTTTTTCTTCCCTACCTCAGCATATCCACCGCACGCTTGAGAGCAGTAACAAAAATATCTATCTCCTCTTTGGTATTGTAGAATGAGAAGCTTGCTCGCATCGTTCCCTCTATGCCGAGATGCTGCATCAGAGGTTGTGCGCAATGGTGTCCGGTGCGGATGGCAATACCTTGTCTGTCGAGAAGAGTGCCTACATCGAACGGATGAAGATCCCCTATAAGGAATGAGAGTACCGCCTCTTTTTGAGGAGCCGTACCTATAAGACAGACGTCCGGAATCTCTCCTGTGAGTTGTGTTGTTGCATAGTCCAACAGCTCTTTTTCGTACGTTGCTATCTTCGCAAAACCTATCTCTTCGACATACCTGACAGCTTCGCTGAGAGCAACGCTGGAGATAAAGTCGGGCGTTCCAGCCTCATACTTGAAAGGGAGATCGTTGTAAGTGGTTCCAAGATCCAGAGAGACGGTGCGAATCATCTCGCCTCCACCCTGATACGGAGGCATACTATCCAACAGATGCGACCTGCCCCAAAGCACACCGATACCGGTAGGAGCATAAATCTTATGCCCGCTAAAAGCATAGAAGTCTGCACCCAAATCCTGCACATTGACCGCAGTATGCGCCACGGCTTGAGCGCCATCCACAACAAGAATGGCACCTTTGGCATGAACCATTTCCGCTATTCGGGAGATGGGGTTAATGGTGCCCAGAACATTGGAAGCATGGCAAAAAGAGCCCACTTTGGTACGTTCACTGAGAAGAGAAGCAAGGTGCTCCAAATCGAGCAAACCTTCCGGAGTAACGTTCACAGCCTTGACAACCGCACCCGTTTTCTCGGCTGCCATCTGCCATGGAACGATATTGGAGTGATGCTCCATACGGGAAACAAGGATCTCATCTCCCGGTTTACAAAACTTCTCGCAATAGCAAGAGGCTACGAGATTGATCCCTTCGGTCGTTCCACGAGTAAAGAGCACTTCATCCTTTGAAGGTGCAGAGATGAAAGAGGCAATATGGGCGCGAGCCGCTTCGTGTGCCTCTGTGGCGTCCTGACTCAACCTGTGTACGCCACGATGGATATTGGCATTACGATGAGTGTAAGAGTCTGTAAGCGCATCCAGTACCACTTTCGGCTTATGAGTGGTAGCCGCATTATCGAAGTAGATAAGCGGTTTGTTGTAAACTTTGGTGCCGAGCGCAGGAAAGTCCGCCCGTATCTTTTCTATGTTTAGTGTCATGATATGTTCTTTCTCTTATTAGTCCGGTTCTTGCCAGTCTCCCGAATCTTTGATAAGCTGTACCAACTTCTCCACCGCCTCATCTTGTGGAATCCCTTTGGCTACACAGTTTTTCTCTTTGTATAAGTCTATCTTTCCGGGACCTGCACCCACATAACCATAGTCGGCATCCGCCATCTCTCCCGGTCCGTTTACGATACAGCCCATCACTCCTATCTTTAGACCTTTCAGATGTTCAGTGGCAGCTTTCACCCTCGCCACTGTCGATTGTAAGGCAAAAAGCGTCCGTCCACAGCCGGGACAGGAGATATATTCCGTCTTAGTGATGCGTCGGCGACTCGCTTGCAGGAGTGAGAATGCAAGGTGAGTATGATCTTCTCCCTCAACATCTATCATCAACCCGGCTCCGTTACGCGATAGCAACCAGCCTCCAAGGTAGAATCCTGCTTGCGTATAGAGTATATCTTTGCTCTCCTTAGGCATCACAAGACGAGCGATAAGAGGAGTATTACGAGCCAATAAACTCAAACGAGACTCTACGGCTTTGAGTGCACGTGGAGCAGTGGGCGGGGAAAAGGAGACCAAAAGAATGTCTTCAGAAGATAGTTCGGATAGTGCTTCGTCCGGCAGGTTTAGCAGTTCGTCCCATCTCATCTCTCTGTATCCCTTTTTGAGATTCAGTATTCTATCTCTCCACTCTTCGGGAATAGTGGCTGTATCTTCTTCGGCTAAGATATAATCCGGCTGCTCCGATGCAGGAAGATTGGGCAGTTCAGCGTTCCAACGAGTTACTACCACAGGATACACCCGATCCTTTACAAGTGCGATGCGAGTGGTATCTTCTTCACCCTCTGTATATATCGGGGTCGTATCCTGTTCCATAGCTTTTGCACACGCCACAAGCGTATTTGCCACGGGGATTTCATCTTCCGGTTCTTCGCTTAACGAGACCCGAATGGTATCGCCTATGCCATCGGCAAGCAACGAACCTATCCCGACGGCACTCTTTACACGACCATCCTCTCCATCGCCCGCTTCCGTAACACCGAGATGAAGCGGATAGTGCATATCTTCAGCATCCATCCTCTTAATCAGTAGACGTACCGTGGTGGTCATTTCGGCAGTGTTGGAAGATTTTATGGATATCACCACGTCATGAAAATCTTTCTTTCGGCAGACACGAAGATACTCCATACAGCTTTCGACCATTCCTTCCGGTGTATTCCCGAAACGGGTCATGATACGATCCGAAAGCGATCCGTGATTTACGCCTAAGCGAATAGCCGTTCCGTTGGCAATGCAGAGATCAAGAAATTTTCCGAATACCTCTTCTATCTTTTCCAGCTCCTGAGCATACTCTTCCTCAGTGTACTCGACGGATATAAACTTACGGGCAGGATCTACAAAGTTTCCCGGATTGATGCGAACCTTTTGCACAGTGGCGGCAGCGGCATAAGCGGCAGCAGGATTAAAGTGAATATCAGCCACCAAAGGGATATCGCAGCCCTTCTCATGCAGTCCGGAGCGTATGGCTTTCAGGTTGTTCGACTCCCTTACGCCCTGTGCGGTAAAGCGAACAATCTGTCCGCCGGCCTCGGCAATACGTTGAGCCTGTGCTACGGATGCTTCCGTATCCATTGTGTTCACGTTTGCCATGGACTGTACTACTATCTCCGCATCTCCTCCTATGGTAATATTTCCTACTCTTACAGGTGTAGAGATCCGCCTCCGGTATATAATCTGTTTACGACTCATATATTCAGTAAAATTGGAGTTAGAGTTTAACCTTTATCTTTAGACCCTTGCCTTCCACGTGCATACGTGATACAGCAGTAACGACATAGGTAAACTTCTCTTTACCGTCCTTATACGGCAAAATATAGTAAGGATTTTGGCAGATGGCTACGATATGTTCGGGATTGGAAATATTGACTCTCTCTCCCGAGGCGAAAGCATAAACCACATAATAATGAGGTGCAGAAGGAAGACCTTCGGAGCTTTCATCCGGCAACCAAGTCAGGGTATATCCCTGCTCTGTCCATAGTGCTTTTATGCCTTGAATACGCTTCGGAGCATCATCTGCAATGTTTGTATAAGGCGGAATAAGGGCATAGTTGCTATAGTATTCCCTTTTAAGCATATCTTGTACCCCTCCGGTGTTCCACAGAACCTCGTTTGCCGGCCACATTACGTTGCCTTTGGATACTTCGGCAGCCATAGAGAGTTTTGGGTGAAGCTGTTGTTTGTTCATCGTGCGCTTTACATCTTGTCCGACGTAATAGTGAGCATGCTTAATGTTTTTGCCCCACCAGTAGACCAATTCGGTATAGTCCGCTGCCGAATGACCCATTTCCCAATAAATCTGTGGAACGATATAATCTACCCAACCTTCACGGTCCCAAAGCAGAATATCCGCATAAAGGTCATCGTAGTTTTGCAGTCCGTTGGTTTCGCTACCCGTCTTTACCGTGCGTTTGTTACGGAATATCCCGAAAGGACTTATACCGAGCCGAACCCAAGGCTTACGGGTACGAATGGTCGAGCTTAGCTCTTTAATGAGAATATTGACATTATCCCGTCTCCAATCCCCTATATTATGAAAACCTCTCGGATCTGTCCGGAAGAAGTATTCATCATTCAGAGGGATACCGGGTTTCGGGTACGGATAAAAATAGTCGTCCATATGAATGGCGTCCACATCGTATCGGGAGACAATATCATCCACCACCGCACAGATGTGTTGCCTGCACGAGGCAAGAGCCGGATTGTACAAAAGCTGATTATCGTACCGCACAAACCACTCCGGATGACGGAAATAGGGATGTTCGGGACCAAGTGGAACGGAAGCGTTGGCTGCGGCTCTGTAAGGATTGATCCACGCATGAAACTCCATTCCTCTCTTATGACACTCTGCTATAAGAAAGCGCATAGGATCCCACTGAGGTGTTGGAGCTACACCCTGTGTCCCCGTAAGAAAACGGCTCCAAGGCTCCAAACCGCTCTGATACCACGCATCGCTCTCCGGGCGTATCTGAAAAAATACGGCATTGAAACGCAACTCCTGCAACTTATCCAGCTTCCGTAAGAAATCCTGCTGCATCTCTTCAACGCTCATGCGGGCATACTCTCCCTGATAAACCGTCTGAATCCACGCTGCACGCATCTCATGTTTGGGAGATACATACGCTTTTTTGTAGTGCAACTGCTCTTTACGCTCCAGAGCTTTCTTATGGCTTACGCAACCGGAAAGGAGTAAAGAGAAAAGGAGAACAGAACCGAAAATCGCTTTGAGACCTACTCTTTTATGCTGTCTTTGGGTTATCATCTTCATATATAATTACTATACAAAAGTAGTCATAATATACCGTTTCACAGAACGATGCTTTCCATCTCCAAAAGCAACGTATTCGGATAGTGACGGGTAAGATATTGAGAAAGCCACCTGAAACTCTCTTCTGTGATCTCGTCATCCGTTCGGACATGTCTGTTATAGATGAGCAGCGGAACAGATATGTCTCTATGCTTAAGAGCATCGAGGCTTAAAAGGGTGTGATTGATACTGCCCAACTTTGCGGTAGAAACCAGTATGACCGGCAGCTTCTGCACCTTGACATAATCCATCGTAAGCAGATCTTCCGTCAGAGGGACCATAAGTCCGCCTGCCCCTTCAAGCAGAAGAACATCCGAAAGAGCCTTTAGCCTCTCCGTCGCTTCCGTGATGAGAGCCGTATCTATGGGAGGTTTACCGTCTCGGGCAGCAGCCATGTGCGGAGAGCAGGGATAGCTATAAACGAGAGGACAAGTAGAGCCTTCCTTATCTTCATTCAGTAGCGAACGTCCCTCTATATGCCTGTGAGTCTGAATATCTTCCGCTACCGAAGCAGTAACGCCGGTCTGTACCATTTTTTGCGTCAGGCTCTTTGTGCCTTCGGAGAGAAGTTGCTTGGACAGCAGTCCGGTAGCTACGCTTTTACCTGCATCCGTATCTATTCCGGAAACGAAGTAGACTCTCTCTGTCAGCAGATCGGAGAGCCGTGCCGGAGTGTTACACTTAAAGTATTTCATCATCTGTTATATTTTTTCTGCTCTTCCCCATACGGCATGGTAGGTAAGGGGGAGGTTGAAGTTGTGTTCCTCGGAAGAAAATGTTTTTCGGTACAGCTGTTCTATTTCTTTAATCCTGCCGGGTGTGAGGCTATCCTCCTGCCTTATTCCATTCACACCGGTCTGTTTCAGATGCTTCAGGAGCATAAGAAAGGAGTCGAAAAAGAGTGTCGTGCGCTCCTGATAGATGCAGATGTTCTTAAATCCGGCATTCTCAAGAGACTCTTGCAGGGTAGAAAGCGAGTCATAAGAGAGTGTGGCAGATGGCAGCAGGGCTTTAAGCTCGTGCATCTGCTCCGGTCCGAATGTGGAAAAGAGCAGAATACCATTGCTCGTGAGAGAGTCGTACGCTTTGGGGAAAAAGCTCATGGGACGATGCCACCACTGAATACAAGAGGAAGAAGCCACCATGGCAAGACCGTTATTCCAGCTAAGATGTTCGGCATCTCCCGGTATAAATTCACTGTAAAGCTCCAAACTCTCCTCCACTTCCGGGCAGAGATCGTTGAGCAATAGCGGATGAGACGGATAGTGCTTAGCCAAAATCCTGCTCAAAAAGCCTGTTCCGCATCCCACTTCGAAGATAGCACCGCTTGGTAGAGACGCAGGAAGAAGCTCCTCCATACGTGTTACGATCTGTTGCTGTACGGTAGCCTCTTTATCATAAGTGTGCAGAGCATTGGTAAAGCGTCTCTGTACAAGCTGTTTGTCTATACTGCCGGAAGAGTTCATCAGTCGTTCTCGGTGTGAGGGTTTATAAGTTCGTCCCAACTCTTAAATGAGAGAAAAGGATAGTGTCCGACCCCTTCGAGAAGCCTTGTAGGTACCTCCACATGTGTCCAGTAGCCCATCTGATTGGCAGTGGGAACGATAAGATCTTTCTCTGCGACCCAAGCAAAATGAAAAGGAGAGGGCGCTCTGTCCGGAGCGTATTGCGGAGCAATGCGAGAGATACGGGCGGACTGTACTTCAAATACGGAGGTCAACTCCTCTTTCAGATCTTCAGTAGATCGGGAAGCAAAGCTGTTGTAGAGTGCCGTCAGAGAGCGTCCGCCGCACATTCGTCTATTGAATCGTTCTCTGTTCATCTCGTTCAGATTTGTCAGCGTAGCACGGAAAATCTCATCGGGAATGCCCCAATCGTCATGTGTCGGATAGGGAGTACCGCATACGGCTACCAGCTTTGAGTGTTGCGGCATATACTCTCGCAACAGTGAGATAGCCCACACACCCATACTCCAACCCACTACGGCGATTTCCGTGTACTCTTCCATGGGAGGCAACTCCTCGGGTGAAATCTCCCGATAGTCGTAAAATGCAAAATAGTCCGTCCCTTCCGGCAAAGAAAGATGCCCTACCGAATCGGGCGTAGAACCCCACCCTCCGAAGTAGAGAAGGGCTTTGGTGGATTTCGGACTCTTGATCTGCTTTATCTTCATTTCTCTGATCTCTTATTTCTGTTCCTTTTATGACTTTCTGTAAAGCCGTTCGGAAAAAGTGCCGAACGGCTCTTTTTTCTCCACCAAACAGGTTAAAAACCCGACATCGAGCTTCGGGGAGTGGAAATCAAGCTTTGGTTTGCTCTTTTCAAAGCGTGATTTCCACAAACCGGCTCTTGGTTTATAACTCTATTCGGCTTCATCGAAACTCTTTAAGGTGATTAAAGTATTTTGTAATGCGGTCAAAAACATTTTCTCTCAGGCGATGTACATCAAGCGGAGTGCATCAGCCTTAAAATGCTTTGCGCCAGACGCTCCACCTCCTGCTCGGTAAGAGCAGCCGAGAGAGAGAGTCGGACACGCTCGCCACCGGGAGGAACCGTAGGTTTGCGTATCGGCAACGCAAAAAAGCCATCGGCTCTCAACTCTTCTGCCATCCATATTGCACGCTCTTCGCTTCCTGCATGAACCGGCACGATATACGAAGAGAGAGGCAGAGCGGTACGCTCTTTCAGGAGGGCAACAAGGCTATTCAGATGCTCCCTCTGCGCTCTCATCCCGGACAAATGGTGCATCACGTGAAGCGACCATGCCGTACAAACCGGAGGAAGAGCCGTAGAAAATATAAGCGGTCGGCAGGTAGAGACCAGCAGCTCACGCACCTCAGCACTGCAAAGTGCAAACGCTCCCACACTGCACAAAGCTTTTCCCATGGTTCCGATGAGAATATCCACCTGCTCCAAAAATCCCAACTCCTCCACACAGCCAAGACCTTTTGCCCCTATCGTGCCTACGGCATGAGCCTCGTCCACATAGATGCAAATCTGCGGATAGTGCTGTTTGAGAGCCACAATATCGGGTAAAGGCGCAAAGTCTCCATCCATACTGTATAGGCTCTCAACCACAATCCATATCGTTTCATACTCGGTAGAAAAGCGGCATAGCTGTGCTTCAAGATCTTCAATACTATTGTGCTTGAACCTCCGAAACGGTCTCCCGGAGAGACGTATCCCGTCTATGATGCTGGCATGTACGAGTCGGTCTGCAAGGATAAGCGTCTTATCGTCGGAAAGGGCAGGCAGAATACCCAGATTGGCATGGTATCCGCTATCGAACAGCAAAGCGGATTTCCCCCCGTACAGATGAGACAACTCCTCTTCCAAAGCCTCATGTTCGGGAGAGTTGCCCGTAAGCAGACGAGAAGATGAGGAGGAGAAAGGCAGTTCCAATGCCTGCTCTTTGAACTCATCTCTCAATCTTGTATCGGTGGAGATACCGAGATAGTCGTTACCTGCAAGGTTGATATACCTCTTTTCTTCCACCCATACATACTTTCCCTCTACTCTAAGCTTCGGGATGGTACGGTAAGCTCCTGCCTCTTTCAGGGTGTCTATTCTATCTCTGTACTGCATTCTCTTTTACTATTTTGGAGAGTCCGGACGTCAGTTTGAGCAGCTCCTCATCCGTGACAGCCATAAATGGAGGCATAAGGTAGACAAGCTTGCCGAACGGACGGACCCAAATCTTCTCTCTTATAAACTGCGGAATGAGTTGCTTCATATCCACCGGCTGCTTCATCTCCACCACTCCGATGGCTCCCAGACAGCGTACCTCTTGAACCGTAGAGACGTCTGCAAGAGAAGAGAGTTCGGTTCGGAGAGTCTGTTCTATCTCTTTTACTCGATCTTTCCACGGCAGAGAGAGCAGCAACCGAAGCGATGCAAGGGCAACCGAACAGGCAAGCGGATTTCCCATAAAGGTAGGCCCGTGCATGAAGCATCCCGCTTCTCCCGAACAGATAATGTCCGCAATCTGCTTGGAAGTGGCAGTGGCCGAAAGCGTCATGCTCCCTCCCGTCAAGGCTTTACCGATGCAGATAATATCGGGCAAAACCTCTGCGTGATAAGCGGCAAGCATCTCCCCCGTCCGCCCAAAGCCTGTGGCTATCTCGTCGAATATCAACAGCACTCCAAAACGTGAGCAGAGCGCTCTCGCTTGTCTCAGATATTCGGGATGGTAGAAGTACATCCCTCCCGCTCCCTGCACAATAGGCTCAACAATAAGAGCCGCTATCTCGTCTCCTTTTTCCTCCAAGAGATTTCGTAAAGGAAGCATCGCCTCCTCTTTCCACTCCCCTCCGAAAGGAACAGAAGGCCGTGGAAGAAAATATTGAGGAGTAAGCGCTCCGGCGAACAGACCGTGCATTCCGGTAATGGGATCGCATACAGACATCGCATGCCACGTGTCTCCATGATAAGCGGACGAGAGTGCTGCAAATCGTGTACGTCTCTTTTCCCCTTTTGCATGCTGGTACTGCAAAGCCATCTTCATGGCAACCTCTACGGCTACGGAGCCTGAGTCTGCATAGAAAATAGTGTCTACCCCTTTCGGCAACACCTCTTGGCACAACAGTTTGCCCAGCTCCACTGCCGGTTCATGCGTAAATCCTCCGAACATGATGTGGCTCAAAGACTCTGCCTGCTCCCGAAGTGCCTTCACCAAAACAGGGTGAGAGTAACCATGTATAGCCGCCCACCAAGAGCTCATTCCGTCTGTAAGCTCCGTTCCGTCCGCAAGTGTTATGGTGCATCCTTTCGCTGACACTACGGGATAAACCTCCAAAGGGTCTATGGTAGAGGTATACGGATGCCAAAGATGACCCCTATCCCAGAGAAGTCTCTCCTGCCATAAATCGTTCACTGTCCCCATGTCGTCTCCACGTTTGTATCGTATTTCATCTCTTTGAACAGTAGCATATCTTCATCAGTAACGGATGCAGTGGTTGTAAGCAAGTCGCCTGTGATGGCGGAGTTGATACCGATATAAAGCGCTTTTTTCTGGGTCTCTCTATCCATTTGAGCACGTCCGCCCGAAAAACGGAGAAAGGCTGTGGGATTGACCAAACGGAAGATAACGACCGAAAGTAAAAGCTCTTCGGCAGAAAGCAGAGCGGTATCTCCCAATGGCGTTCCGGGTATAGGCTGAAGCATATTGATAGGAATACTCTCCACTCCGAGGCTTTGAAGATAAAGCGCAAACTCTATACGCTGCTTTCTATTCTCCCCCATACCGATGATTCCGCCCGAACAAACTTTCATCCCGACCTTTCGTGCTGCGGCGATCGTCTCCTCTTTTTGCTGTTGTGTATGTGTGGAACAGAGTGTAAGAAAGTGGGAGGGAGCACTCTCCATATTGCAATGATAGGTGGTAACACCGGCTTCGTAAAGCACCTTTAACGTCTCTTCCGTAGCCAGTCCGAGCGATGCGCAAAGGTGCAGAGAGGGTTCTGTCTTTCGGATTTCCCGGTATATTGCGGCATATCTCAGTGTATCTATCATGCTGGGACGCCTACCGCTTGCCACGAGTGAATACCTTTTGATTCCCTTGCTTCTATTATGTACAGCCTGCTCCAAACACTCTTGGGAAGAGAGTATAGGGTAGGTTTTGCATCCGGTATTGTAGTGCGCACTTTGGGCACACCACTTACAATCTTCCGGACATTTACCACTCTTTACATTGATGATGCTGCAAGTGTCGAATCCGTCCCCGTGCAGCGTTCGGGTTATGGTATGACACGCCTCGTAAAGCTCCTCCACAGGATACTTTTCAAGCACTTTTTCTACCTCTTCTATACTTTGAAGACGCCTACCGCCAATAATCTCCAGAGCCAACTCCGATGCGGTCCCCGGCAACTCTTTATACTGTTGCTTTGTCATTGTGAAACATAGGATAAGAAAATACCCACCCTTCGACACAAGAGCCGAAAGGTGGGTACATGTATGTAGAGATTGCGGCAATGCCACAACC
Organism: Porphyromonas sp.; assembly: GCA_030529525.1. GTDB lineage: Bacteria > Bacteroidota > Bacteroidia > Bacteroidales > Porphyromonadaceae > Porphyromonas_A. The sequence continues at coordinate 30,680 of JAUMWS010000001.1, forward strand.
TGTCTCGTTGGTAGAAGATGCAAAACAGAGTATTTCGACAGCTTTCTCCTGCTCCTCTTCGTCCGGAAGAGGCTCTCTCAAGAATGAAAGAAGCTCCTGAACAGCGACCGAAAGCCCTTTTCCGGACTTCATCAACAGTCTCTCTGCCACAGGAGAACGGAGTGTCCCTATCGTTACAACCCTGCCGACACTCATAAAAACGGCGTAAGCCTTACGGCTCCACCTGCGGAACCGTAAGGCTTTACTGCCTCTGTTATGTGTCAAGATGTGCATCTATCTTTTTCCGATAGTTATTTTTTTTGTGCGGTAACTCTATTGAGCCATCCTACCATAGAGAACATAATCACCATGGAGATCAGACAGACAATAACGAATACCGACCATGTGAGCCATAGAGGTACGTTCTTGTAAAGGATTGCACCGATAAACAAAAGTTGGTTACCAAGTCCTGTCGCAAGAAGCCACATACCTTGCATCAAACCTTGAAGCTTTGGAGGAGCCACCTGAGATACGAAAGACAAACCAAGTGGAGAGATAAACAACTCTGCTACAGTAAGTACAAAGTATGTATCGATAAGCAACCAAGGAGTAACCTTAACCAAGTCTTGTTGTTCTGTAGTCATCTCTTTCATTTCGGACAACAATGGAAGATCAAGAGATCCAGCCGCCATAAGAACGAAACCGATAGCAGCAAGTCCCATACCGATAGCAATCTTCATCGGAGTACTTACATTGTAACCCCTCTTTGCCAACAAGCCAAAGAATGCCAAAACCATAGGAGCAAGAGTAACCACAAAGAATGGATTTGCACTCTGGAACATTTCAGGCTCTAAGGCAAACCCGAAGAGGTTCAGCTTCGTAAAGTCTCGAGCGAAGAATGTAAGCGTCAAACCATTTTGATGGAATGAGAACCAGAAGAAGATAACAACCAACATCACGGCGCCGAGAGCCATTATACGCTGACGTACTTCTGCAGGATCCATATCTTGAACAGGCTCTGCAGGCCTTCCATCGTGCCTAACCGCAGCAGTTCCCGGATCCGGAAATTTCTTCTTGTTAAGCATAAAGATGGCAAATGAGATAAGCATCGCCAAAATAGCTACACCAAAAGAGTAATGGAATCCGGTGTTGAACACGTGCAAGTAATCCGCTGCAAAAGCACCAAGATCTGTAGGAGCGCCATTCAAAGATACCTCTCCCGCCAATTTTGTAAAGTTATCAGCTGCGGTCTCTGAAAGCGTTTCTCCATTGAGATACTTGTGGCAAAGCTCAGGAAGCTGACCGTTATAAGTAAATCCGTGAATCTTCAACCACCATGAGCGAATAGCAGGAGCCACCCAAGGAGCAAAGATAGAACCGATGTTGATAAACATATAGAATATGGTGTAACCGGCATCACGAGTTTTGCTGTCTACGCCGGACTTATCATACATCTGCCCTACAAGAGCCTGCAAGTTACCTTTGAAGAAACCATTACCAAGGGCTATCACAAAAAGAGCCACGCAGGTAAGGATAAGCATAATGGTCTTTGTGTCTTGCGTGATGGTTGTAGGGATAGAGAGCATTCCGTATCCCACAGTCATCAAGACAAGTCCCATGATAATCGTTCTCTTGTAATTACGAGTACGATCTGCTACAAGTCCTCCGACTATAGCTAATGCATAGATTCCGAAATAGAAGAAAGAGTAGATAAGTCCTGCCTCATCTTCAGCCAAGCCAAACTTTGCACTCAGGAAGAGTACGAGGATGGCCATCATCGTGTAGAAACCAAAGCGTTCCCCCATGTTCGCCAAAGCTGCCGCTATTAGCCCATTAGGGTGCTTCGTCTTTTGCTTTACGTTCTGTCCCATTGAAATAAAATGATTGGATTATAAGTTTATAAATATTGATTTTTTCGCTTATTAGAAAAGAGGATACAGGGTCTTACTGTTCGTAGATCCTCTCCAATGCTCCTGTTGCTGGGAAGAAAGTGAGGCGAATAACGGCAGGAGCATTTTTTTTGTTATTGAAAAGAGCCGGTGCCAATGCCTCTTTCGTTCCAAGCTGAGCGATATAAACCTTCTCTTGCAGAAGTGTCTTACCATTTCGCTTGAGTGTTATTTCCACACGTCCCGGACGGTTATAGACGATTCCTTTCAGAGCTTTTTCCGCTTTTTCAGCCTCTTTAGGTGTAAGAACGGGTGCTTCATCTTCTATCTTCACCTGCATATAGACAGGTTCTCCGGAAAGATCATCTTTATCCAGCACACCTTCCATTACGGAAAATCTGAATGCTACACTGTTCGACACAGAGTCTACAGAAAGATTGTCCACCGTGATACGCTCAAGCGTGGAAGTGGTATAGCCGGTAAACAGCTCGGCAAGAGCTCTCTCTTGAGTGCTGATATTATCCAAAGCCAACTTCATTGCCTGCCCGTCGGGAAAAGACTGTTCTGCCTCTCCGCTCACTATCGACGTGCGTGCTTCTCGAAGCGAATGTATCTCTCTGGCAGCTATCTCCGCTCTTTTTTGTGGCGAAGTGGCTTGCAGATATTCGGGAGAGAAAGCAGGTTCTTTTCGGAAAACTTTCTGCTCTTCCTCTTTGCGAATCTGTTCGGCAAACGGTTCGGCTTTATTCGGAGTGTATTCGGTATTGATGGCACAAAGCAGCCCATCTTCCGTGAGCATCACAAAAGGGGCCGTGCTACCCTCTTTGAACTGGATGTGGTAGACTTTATTCTTATCCGGAACACCGTATGCTTCGAGCTGTACTCCTCGAAGTTCATAAGCGGTACGGGCTACAGAAATAGCCTCCAATCCTAAATGTTGTCTGGAGAAACGTGCGTAGATTCCGGGAGTAGAGACCTTCTTTTCGACCAGCAGATGGAGGCGAACCTTAGTCTGAGGCAGTGAATAGACGACTCCCGGCGATTTTTTTCCGCCTACGTCTGTATGTTTTTCCACTTTTGTCTGCGCTTCCAAACCCTGAAAAGATAGGATAAGCACGAAGAAAAGAGTGTAAAATATCTTATGCATATAAAATGGCATTTTTAGACGGTTTCTGTGCAAAGCTAACAAAAATTCTTGTTTTTCATAGTCTTTAAGGAAGATAACGCAGAAAGCAAAAGTAAAATGAGAGAAAAATGAGGGAAGAAAAAAGCTCTTCCAAGCGGGAGTTTTTATATAAAAACAGAGGTTGAAAATTTTGCCGAAAACTCTCACAGAAAAGTCCGGGAGTCGCTTCCCATTTTCAGAAGAGAAGATTAAACTACTCAAATCAAGACAATTACAGAAAATTCAAAATTCGGAGAAAAATTTTTCTCAGTCCGTTTCATGGGCCTTTTTCGAGTTAATAGTTGCAAATATTCGCACCCTAAAATCTAAATATTCACTAATTCAAAAATTGATACTAAAACGCTCCTCCAAGAAGGGAAATTCAATAAAACACTAAGAATCAACACTATCACTCAAAAAGCTAAACAGGTTAAACGTTTTCGGTAAACCTGTTAATTGAAATCACTAAACCTGTTCGTTGAAAAATTAAACAGGTTAAGCGGATAAAATATACTCATTCACCATTTTTTCTTGCCAAATATCTTAATAAACACAAATAGAATCGCCCGAATTTAACAGTTCCGCAACCCTCTGAAAACAGCACTCATGAACAAAATAGAGAGAGAAGAAAAAGAGCCTCTCGCATCGGTATGGAATATATAAAAACGGCACTCCCACAAGGAGAAATTTTCTCTTAAAATCTCCCCAAAACGTCATAACGCAAAATAATATTCGAAATATATGGAAACAGATGATGCAAAAAGATAAAATAATAACACTTATAGATGGTGGAGACCAAATATTTAGCTAAATTTGTACGATAATTCAGCGGATTAAAGCTTTAATAAACAAATCAAGTATGATTCAACCTATTTCCAAAACCATCAAGCTGGCAGACGGTAGAGAGATTATTATCGAAACCGGTAAACTCGCCAAGCAGGCAGATGGTTCCGTAACGGTGCGCATGGGCAACACCGTATTGTTGGCCACCGTAACAGCAGCAAAAGACGCCAATCCGGGCGTCGATTTTATGCCCCTATCTGTAGACTATAAAGAGAAGTTCTCTGCATTCGGTAGATTTCCGGGCGGTTTCACAAAACGTGAAGGTAAAGCCTCAGACTACGAGATCCTGACTTCCCGTCTCATCGACCGTGCTCTTCGTCCACTTTTCCCGGACGACTATCATGCAGAAGTCTTCGTAAACGTTATACTCTTCTCGGCTGACGGCGTAGATATGCCGGATGCCCTTGCAGGTTTGGCAGCTTCTGCCGCTCTTGCCGTTTCGGATATTCCGTTCAATGGTCCTATCTCAGAAGTGAGAGTGGCTCGTATAGACGGTAAGTTCGTAATAAACCCCACTTTTGAACAGCTCGAAAGCGCAGACATCGATATGGTTGTAGCTGCAACGCTTGACAATATCATGATGGTCGAAGGAGAGATGAACGAAGTGTCGGAAGCAGAAATGCTCGAAGCCATCAAGGTAGCTCATGAAGCCATTAAGGTGCAATGCCAAGCTCAAATAGAGCTTATGGAAGCTTGTGGCACTACCGAAAAAAGAACATACTGCCACGAAGAGCACGATGAAGAACTCCGTGCAAAGGTTCGTGCAGACCTCTACGACAAAGTGTATGCCGTGGCTGTAAGCGGTTCATCAAAGCACGAACGTGCTGCCGCATTCGAGGCTGTCGTAGAAGAGTTCAAGGCTCAATACACAGAAGAAGAGCTTGAGACAAAAGCGGCACTCATAGCACGCTACTACCACGACGTGGAAAAAGAAGCGATGCGCCGTGCTATCCTTGACGAAGGTAAGCGTCTCGATGGTAGAGATACCCGTACAATCCGTCCGATTTGGTCGGAAGTGGATTGTCTTCCCGGGCCTCACGGAAGCTCTATCTTCACTCGTGGAGAGACACAATCCCTCACAACCGTAACGCTCGGCACGAAAAGCGACGAAAAGTTGGTGGACGATGTTCTCTTCCATGGTAAAGAGCGTTTCTTGTTGCACTACAACTTCCCTCCTTTCTCTACCGGTGAAGCTCGTCCTCAAAGAGGTGTAGGCCGTAGAGAGATCGGACACGGCAACCTTGCACACCGTGCTCTTAAGCGCATGATACCTAAAGATTATCCTTACGTAGTGCGTGTAATGAGCGACATCCTTGAGAGTAACGGATCCAGCTCAATGGCTACCGTATGTGCCGGAACGCTTGCGCTTATGGATGCAGGGGTAAACATCACTCGTCCTGTGAGTGGTATCGCCATGGGATTGATCTCTGAAAACAAGGGACAAAACTACGCTATCCTTTCCGACATTCTCGGAGACGAAGACCACTTGGGCGATATGGACTTCAAGGTAACAGGTACGGAGAAAGGTATCACAGCCACTCAGATGGACATCAAAGTGGACGGACTCTCTTACGAGATCCTTGAAAACGCATTGGCTCAAGCGCGCGAGGGACGTATGCATATCTTGGGTAAGATTACGGAGACTATATCCGAACCGAGAGAAGACCTCAAACCGCATGCTCCACGAATCGTTAATGTTCGCATACCGAAGGAGCTTATCGGTGCAGTGATCGGCCCTGGAGGAAAGATCATTCAAGGTATTCAGGAAAAGTCCGGCGCTTCTGTCAACATCGAAGAAGTGGACGGCATAGGATTGATAGAGGTAAGCGGTACGAACAAGGAGAGCATAGACAAGGCTTTGGCTATGATCAACTCTATCGCAGCCGTGCCTGAAGTAGACAAGGTATATACCGGAAAGATTAGCTCACTCATGCCATACGGTGCATTTGTAGAGTTCCTACCGGGTAAGGATGGTCTTCTTCACATCTCCGAAATAGACTGGAAGCGTTTCGAGACCATAGAAGAAACAGGCTTGCAACAGGGTGCGGAGATTGAGGTTAAGCTCATCGAGATAGATCCGAAGACAGGTAAGTTCAAACTTTCAAGGAAAGCCCTTTTGGAAAAACCGGAAGGATACAAAGCTCCGGAAGGGGGCAATCGTCCTCCTCGTCAGGAAAGAGGCGAAAGATTTGTCCACAAACCTCGCAGAAATCACGGAGACGAATAAAAGTCCGGACATTCAGACTATAATAAAGGCACGTTATCGGAATGATAGCGTGCCTTTATTTATTTTCTCAAAAACTGCCTCTGCCGGACAGACGTCAGGCAGCAACCATTGTTTTATCCTCCGAATATTTGGAAGAAAAGAGCAGTGAAAACTGCAATCTCAGCCATATAAGCGTGGGGAAAAGTGCTTTAAGGGCATAAGGGAGCAGTATCTCCTCTTTCAGCACCTTGGGCATAAGATCGCTTGTCGTAAAGCTAAAAATCACCGCTCCCACCAGCAAAAATATATCGAAACAGCGATACCAGCTATTCGGATCACGACCGAGCCACCACAAAGCGATACCAAGATAAGCTATTATATAGGTATTGGACTCTGTTCCGGAGCTGAACAGCACAATGAAAAGAAGCATGGAAGCCAATATGGAGCGTCTGAAAAGAGCACTTGAATAGGCTTGCCTCCGCAACAGCGGCAGCAGAAATAGCACTATTCCGGGAATAACAACAAGCATATCGCTGTACAGCTCCGATCCCGAAAGCTTCCGAGCCATACCCACAAGCCCCATATTCTGCATCAGAGCAAACATATTTTCGGTATTCTTTCCGCCTAAAGCATCGAACCAGTTACGGTACTGCTCCACGCCATACTCCCATCCTCCGATCATCGGAAGCAGTCCCAACAATAACGTCCAGCATACAAAAGAGAAGATAAAGCTCTTTTTCTGCTTGGAGAAAAGCCAGAAGCAAAGCCCTGCTATACCATATATCTTGGTGAGAAAGCCCAATGCAATGAAAAATGTAGCCACCCAAGGCTTCTCCTTTTCCGTAAACAGATAGGAAAGAACAAGGAATGCTGCTATAAGGATATTGTACTGCTCCATCAACAGAGCCAGCAGGAGCTCATTTGCCGTAAGCCAAAAGAGGACTGCCTGATGGGACGAAGATAGTCCCGGAATCTTCTTCACGGCATAAAGCAACATAGCCGTACTCACCACAAGCCACAGCACCACACCCACCACAGGAGGCATCATGGAAAAAGGAGCTATAAACAGAGAAAACAGAGGACCGTACAGAAAACGGTCGTGATACTCCGCAGGGTAATAGGCATACAGGTCTTGGTGTTGGACAAAATGGTCCCAACTTCTCTCAAAGATATCGTAGTTGTTAAACTTCCCCCTCGTTATCTTCTTGAAGCAAGCAAATACCAAAATCATTCCCCACACGATCAGAGGAGCACGTGAGTTATTATTCAAAACAGCAGAAAAAGGTCTAACATTTTTTCTTTTCATCTCTCAAAAAGGTCAATAAGGCTCACTAACAGCAGCACAAAGATAAGAAAAGACGGTGTGTCATAATTCGCAAACTGCTGTGTTACTTGTGACATTCGGCTTTGGTCACATACTTCAGTATGCTCCCATCAGCCTCAGTCTTAGCGCCTTGCATTTTACGTATTCTGACGCACCTTAAAGGGGCTGCGCCAAAAATGAATTTTGACACAGCCCCTATGGGTATGTCGGATAGATATTCCGTTACTTCTTTTTGCCTTGGTTCGCTACGGCATCCATCAACTTCTTGATCTCTTCCGGATCGCCGATGAAATAATCTTTCACCAGATTGTAGTTGTCGTCGAACTCGAATACGTAAGGCACAGCCGTTGGCAGGTTAAGGCTTACGATATCTTCGTCTGAAATATTCTTCAACACCTTGATGATACCACGAAGGCTATTGCCATGCGCAGCCACAAGAACATCGTCATGCTCCTTAAGGGTTGGGAAGATAGTGCCCTCCCAGTATGGCAATATACGAGCCACAGTATCCTTGAGCGACTCTGTAAGCGGAAGCAGACTTCTGTCTACTGCTGCATAGCGAGGGTCGTTATGCGGTGCACGCTCATCTCTTTCGTCAAGAGGAGTAGGAGGGATATCGTAGCTACGACGCCAGATATGTACTTGCTCATCGCCGTACTTCTCTGCAGTCTCTGCCTTATTAAGCCCTTGCAACATACCGTAGTGCTTTTCGTTCAACACCCAATGCTTCTCTACCGGGATCCAGTCCAGATCCATCTGATCCAATACATTGTTTAGGGTCTTTACCGCTCTCTTCAAGTATGAAGTGTAAGCCTTACCGAAACGGAATCCGGCAGCCTTCATCTCCTTACCTGCTTTGATTGCTTCTTCTATACCTTTCTCGGAAAGATCAACGTCTGTCCAGCCTGTAAATCTGTTCTCTTTGTTCCACTGGCTTTCTCCGTGGCGAATAAGGACAAGTCTTTTCATGTCTGATATCTTCTATGGATTATGTATGTGAATTAAATTCTATCCCGTAAGGCTTTAGCTCTTCTGCCATTGCCTTTTACAAAGATAACGAATATTTATCACAAGCAAAGAGCCTCTCTCATACACTTTCTCCGTCCTTCTTTTCGCCTCTATACCTGTATAAAAAGAGACAAACGGGTACAAAAGTTTTCCTTATCGTATTTATTTTCTCTGCTTAACGCATTCGCATCTCAAAATCAAAGCACAATTGCTGTCATTCAAGCCTTGCTTTTCACCATTCAAGCCCCGACGTCCACAAACCAAGCCCTGAAACAAAACTTCCAATAGCTTTAGAGAAAGCTCTATATACTTATAAGTAAAGATATTAACAGGTTTACGATGACCGAATAGAGGGTTGGCTTTTCTCCACAATCATATTCCTTCTTCTAAAGTGCAAGCATTTGTATGTAAAATAAATCTGTATCATTACGACAATTCGTAATACCTTTGCAGCAAAGACAAATGATAACCAATATCTTTAGCAACCGAAAAAGAAGAGTGATATGAAACTAAAAATCCCACCGGTAGGGGTATTTATGCTGTTTGCCTTGTTAATGTGGATAGTGGCACGCAGTGTATCGGTTATAAGCTTTAGGTCGCTCCTGCTGGCAGGGGTATTTATTGTTGTTGGAGGGTGCGTAGCTCTCGCGGGAGTGATTGCTTTTAGAAAAGCTCAAACAACGGTTAATCCCTACAAGATTGAAGAGAGCAGTGCGCTTGTAGCCTCAGGGATTTATGCTTTGAGTCGTAATCCGATGTACTTAGGTATGGCCATAATGCTCGTGGGTTGGGCTTTTGGGCTGGGCGAAATGCTTACTCTGCTCGGCGTCTTGGGCTTTATGGTGTATATGACCTACTTTCAAATCCGTCCCGAAGAACGGGCGTTAAAAGCCAAATTCGGGAAATCGTTTGAAGAGTATTGCCAAAAGACCGGGCGATGGATCTAAATAGAAGGTCCTCGCCTAATTTTCAAGCTCTCCATAATTGACAAATCCTTGTTTAAAAGAAGCTTTCAACTTAAAATCTCCATAGGTATATCTCATACTCTTGAAAAACTCAAAACATTCGGGGGAGGGCATAAAAAAGAATCGGGATTGTACTTCTTACAATCCCGATTCTCTATTTTATTTTCTCGGAAAATATCTGCTTATGATTTCTTCTTATGCGCAACATAAGCGGTATAGCCTCCGTTCAGATTATAGACAGTAAAACCTCGGCTCACAAGTATCCTGGCAGCAGTAAGAGAACGCCCTCCGGATCTACAGTAGACAAGAACGGGGTTCTCCGGATTGAGAAGCTTGAGAGCTTTTTCCGTAAAATCACTCAAAGTAACATCTATCAACACTGCTCCGGGAATAAAGCCGGCATCGTACTCTTCCTGTGTACGAACATCCACAAGCTGCATTGCCGGATTGCCCAATAGCTCTTCCAATTGTTCTATCTCAATGTTTATCAGCTTTTTGCTTACCTCTTTCTGAGACGAACTCTTGCATCCGGTAAAAGAAAGAAGTGCCACAAGAGCTGCCAATGAAAGTAGTGCAACGATGATTTTCTTAGAGTCCATGACTGTTTTACACTTTTAAACTTTAAGCAAAGGTAATAAGAAAGTAGTTTTTCTTACCCTTTTGTGCAAGAATATATTTACCTGCCAAAAGATCCGAAGAAGTGAGCATCAAACTCTCTCCCTCTGCTTTCTTTTTGTTGATACTCACCCCTCCACTCTTCAGAAGCTTGCGAAGTTCTCCACGAGAAGGGAACATGGCTGTCTCATCTGCCAACAGATCCAATATATTGATGCCTTCTCCGGTTATCTTATCCATGGATACGGTAGCGGAAGGAACACCCTCGAAGACTGCAAGAAGAGTCTCTTCGTCCAATTTCGCAAGTGCTTCCTTTGTTGCGTTACCGAAAAGAATAGCAGAAGCTTCCACAGCTGCATCATACGCTTCTCGAGAGTGAACCATGCAAGTAACCTCCTCTGCGAGTTTCTTTTGCAAAGGACGGAGATGCGGTGCCGCTGCCTGTTCCTCTTCCAATGCAGCTATCTCCTCTCTGCTGAGAGATGTGAATATCTTTATGTACTTGGCTGCATCTGCATCGGAAACATTGAGCCAGAACTGGTAGAACTTATAAGGCGATGTGTATTTCGGATCCAACCAGATGTTTCCACTCTCTGTCTTACCGAACTTTCCACCATCGGCTTTCGTAATAAGCGGGCAGGTAAGAGCAAAAGCTTCGCCTCCCAGGGTGCGGCGAATAAGTTCCGTTCCGGTGGTAATATTACCCCACTGATCCGAACCTCCCATCTGCAAGCGACATCCTTCGTGCTCGTAAAGGTATGCAAAGTCGTATCCTTGAATCAGCTGGTATGAAAACTCGGTAAAAGAAAGCCCCTCTCCACTCTCGCCGGAGATTCTTTTCTTTACAGAGTCCTTAGCCATCATGTAGTTTACGGTGATATGCTTTCCGATATCGCGGATAAAGTCCAAAAAGCTGAAGCCTTTCATCCAGTCGTAGTTGTTGACCAACTTCGCTGCATTTGGCGCATCACTTTCAAAGTCGAGAAACTTTGCCAACTGTTTGCGTATGGCTTCCTGGTTATGACGAAGCGTATTCTCATCTATCAGCTTTCTCTCTGCACTCTTCATGGAAGGGTCTCCAATCATTCCGGTAGCCCCTCCAACCAAAGCTATTGGGCGGTGTCCGGCTCTCTGAAAATGACGGAGCATCATCACCCCTACAAGGTGTCCGATGTGTAGTGAATCCGCTGTAGGGTCTATGCCAACATACGCAGAAGTCATCTCCTTCATCAGGAGCTCTTCCGTTCCGGGCATCATGTCATGAATCATTCCCCGCCAGCGAAGTTCTTCAACAAAGTTTATCATTGGGTTTGTATCGCTTAAAATATATGTCTGTACTTAAATTTCAATCTTCATGATCTCGAATGTAACAGTACCACTCGGCACTTTAATCTCGACCACATCGCCAACTTTCTTACCGACAAGCCCTTGAGCAATCGGAGTAGAGATGGATATTTTGCCGGCACGCAAGTCACTTTCTGTGTCGGAAACAAGAGTATAAGCCATAACAGCGTTATTGGCTTTATTCTTTATGGTTACTTTGTTGAGCATGTGCACAACATCGGTACCTATCTTAGAGGTATCCACAATGCGTGCATTCATAAGCTTGGAGCGCAACTGAGCAATACGAGCTTCCAGTAGTCCCTGAGCCTCTTTGGCAGCAGAATACTCTGCATTCTCGGATAGGTCGCCTTTGTCTCTCGCCTCAGCTATTTGGTTAATCACATCGAGTCGGTCTACAGACTCCAGCTTTTTTATCTCTTCCACAAGCTTGTTGTATCCCTCTTCTGTAAGGAGTGTATATCCTGCCATAATATAAAGTTTATTTCAAAAAATATTGAGACCTCATACCATACAGATGAGGTATAAAAAATATTTAGACCAAGGCACTCGCCTCGATCTAAAAGACATAAAAACGTTCACAATAAGGTGTTAACCTTGGGCAAAGGTAAGGTTAAATATGGATATTAGCAAGGAATGTCCTATAAATATGCGCTTTCAGCTCCTCCTCGGAAATATCCAAGGCTTCTGCAAATTGTCTGTAAACAAACTCTATCTCCTGCCCACTGTCATCGCTCTCCAAGAAGAAAGGTTTTTGTCTGAGCGATGATAAAAAATCGGGATCACAGGGAAGATGCCGAAGAGAGACAAGGATCTTTGCGCGATAAAGCTGCTCCAGCAACGTTTGCGTCCCTCTAAAACCATGCACTACCCAAGCAGGAGAGTGTTGCAAATGCTTTCTTGCGGAGGATAAAGCAAATAGCCGGTCCCATCCTCCAACCATGTGAAAAAAGCATGGCAGATCAAACTCCGATGCTATCCGCAACTGCATCTCCACCCATGCTGTCTGTTCGTCAAGGGGGAGAGATGAACGTTTGTCCCAACCGATCTCTCCGATTGCTACAATTCTGTTTCCCTCTCTATTCTTTAAACATTCCCTCAGGATGGATTCTCCTTTCTCTACTTCCATACCCTGCTTAAGGCTCATAGGATGTATGCCTATAGTCGTAAGAAAATCACCCGAAGGAAACTCTTCATGCGTAGGATCGACAACAAAAAGAGCCATACAATCCGATCGGTCTGCATATCGTCGCAGATGCGATAGATGTGTATGACTGTCTATGTATAGCATAAAACGTTTTGCCTAAAGATTTATGGTACGGGATCGTATCCGCTTCCTCCCCACGGATGACACCTCAAAATGCGTCGGACTGCAAGATAGAGCCCCTTAAAAGGGCCATGCTTCCGCAAAGCTTGAACAGCGTAAGTGCTACACGTAGGAGAAAAACGACAACTGGGAGGCGTGTAGGGAGAGATACATTTACGATAAAAATGTATGGGTAAAAGCAACAGCTGCACCAATAGTTTCTTTATCATTCTTGCTCCTCCTTTCTTTCCTGAGTATTACAAATATCCACTAACTTTCTGATAGCCTTCTTCACGCCGTGCTCTATAGCAGGATAGGTGGATATTCCATCCCCTATATACAAAAAAGCGACAAGCAAACCTCCGCAAAATCCAGCCTCGGACAGAAGCGTCTCCTTGTGGAGACGATAAGCTTCTTTTGCTCTTCTTTTTATAAGATTTCTATCTACGGCATGCTTCAGGCGCTTCTTAGGAACACTTATCAGCAGCTCCACAGGAGCAAGCATATCTACTCCTCTTCCGAAAGTATAGACCACCTTGAAAGGATAAGCTACAAAGCCTGTACGAGAAGAGAAAACCCTCTCTTTATGCGAATTGAGATAAAGACGCTGCGACTTCGGGAATGTAGCTTTAGACACGCCTATACTTACTTATGCTTCTTTATGTAGTGCTCCAAAGCGGCAGTCATCGAAGGGAAATCAGGAGAGGGAGCCTCAATGTTTACTTCAAATCCATTCTCCCTAAGAGCAGAGGCAGTGGCCTCTCCGAAGCAGGCAAGAAGCTGTTTGTTTTGCTTATAATCGGGATAATTGCTTTTCAAAGACTCCACTCCATTAGGGCTGAAAAAGATAAGCAGATCATATCCATCTATCTCCTCTTTTGCAAATCCGTTAGGAATAGAACGATATATGGCACTGGTGGAATGAGGAATCTTTTTACTGTCCAAAACCGCAACAATATCCTCTTTTTGACCTTCTATACCCGGAATAAAATAGGTCTCCTTATTATGCTTGAGCAAAAGAGCATGAAACTGAGCGACCTGTCCGCTTTCATGATAGAATACTTTCCTTTTGCGATACACAATGTACTTTTGCAAGTAAGAAGCTACAGCCGCACTGTTGCAGAAGTACTTCATATCCTCCGGCATGGTAATGCGAAGCTCTTGCGTAAGTTTAAAAAAGTGATCTATGGCTGTTCTGGAAGTGAAGATGATTGCGGTGTGATCCAAAATATTTACTTTCTGATCACGAAACTCTCTTGCAGTAAGTGTTTGTATAGAGAAAAACGGCTTAAAGTCTACCTCGAAACCATACTGCTCCGATAGTGCTATGTATGGGGACTTACCTGTTGTCGGTGCCGGTTGAGACACCAAGATTCTTTTTATTTTTGTGCTCATCAATAGTTGTATCCGGGTTCTCCTATGATTAGGATTATCACACACTCATACTACCAATAAATTGCCTTACAGCAAGAAAAGGTAGTATTTCTAGGGCGCAAAGGTACAAAATTAGATGCAATGAATAACGGGGATTAAACTCTATTAACTTCCAAGACTTGTAAAAAGAGGCCACTCTATAGACAAGAAACAGCCCTAAAGAGAGCCATATAGCAACACTTTTATTCTCACTCCAGCTTAAAAACAAGGCGAAAGGAAGATAAAGTAGCATTCCCCATATGGTAAACAAAATAAACTCCTGAAATTGCCAAAGTCTCTTGGCTTCCGGAGTCATAAATATAGAGCCTATCACTGTTCTAAAGACCCAATGAACGGCAATAAAAATAGAAACAGCTGCGGCTGAGATAAGAAGATACTGGGAGTTTGAAAATAACTGCTTGGGCAGCCCCGACTCGACCAGCAAAAACAGAATAAAACTTGCAAGCAAAAACCCTTGCAATCCCAAAAAGAACTTCATCCCGAAAGAAAAACCATACATGTTTTCTCCTAAAGCATCTATCGGCTTAAGTCTCAAAGCTGCTTTGAGCCCTCCGGGTGAATAATTGGGATGAATAGCGTACATTACAGCAAAGAGAAGTAGCAAGAAAACGAGCGAAAGCACAAAAAATGTACTGTCGTATCCGGGAGGAGCCGGGTACTCTCCTTTAAACTGCAAAGGGAAAACAGGGAAATCCACAGAGGTAGACAACAGCGTATTAGATGATGTCAAGATTGTTTTGTCCAAATCTGCTCATACTCATCGGGCAGAAGGGCCAAAGCTGCATCTTCTTCTCTTCTCATTGCACCTTGTTCTTCCTCTGTCAGATCGTCATAACCACAAAGATGAAGGACTCCATGAATCATCACTCTGAGGAGTTCTCTAAAATATGGCTCTCCATATATCTCAGCATTACTTCTAACAGTATCGATACTGATAACAATATCGGCGAATAGGAGATCATCAACACAATTGTCAAATGTCAGGATGTCCGTTTCGTAGTCGTGATTAAGGCTCTTCTTATTAAGTCTTCTTATAAATCTGTCATCACAGAAAATATAAGTAATCTCTCCCAACCGCTTACCTTTAAGATCCGCAATCTCTCTTATCCAGTTTGTAATGACACGACGCCTAAAACCGGGCACTTTTATACCATCATTTTCTGTTGTGAATATAATATCCGCAGATCTACTCATAGCTAAATAGGGATTATAACATAATAACACGAACCTCTGCAAAGGTACTAAATCTATCTTAAATCTTTAAATTTCAAACACAAAACCCGATCTTGAAGAAAAGATCGGGTTCCTATTTTTGATATAACGATAATCAGCACCTTTATATCTGAAAGAAGCAAAAAGATTTGAGTTTAAGATCTGAAGATATACCAAGCATGAAGAACAGATCCAATACAAAACAGAAGCAACCACAAATTTGAAGCCGTATAGACAAAATATGCAGCCACAGCCATCAGAACAACTCCTATAAAGCCAATACGATGAAGACGTCTTCTTGCGACCGATTTCTCAGCAGACTCTTTCGGAACAGAAAAGAGATAGTATAGCAATAGTATGAGTACTCCGATGGAGTAAACAAAAAAGCCTGCTTGAGATCTTGTAAAGACAAGGAATGTTCCCCCCATGGTAATGAAGGTTCCAAGGAGTATAGCTATATAGCTTTTCAAATTTACTTTTTCTGAAGACATATATTTCTGTTTTTACGTTACGTTTATGACCCGGACAAATTCTTCACTTTTTCTCTATCTATGATATAGAGATCTTCATCAGGAGCTTTCATCAGAAATGTTTCACGAGCGAAACGCTCCAATTCCGATTTATCAAACTGCAGCTCTTCCAACATCTTTTTTTCCGTAGCGATCTGCTTTTGCAGCTCAGCTTTTTCTCTTTCCAATTCGTTGATTTGGTCATAGTAGTTCATCTGATTGTATATATTATCATCGCTAGGCCATAGGAGAAACAAAGCAATCAGTATGATAAAAAGCCGTCCGGGCGTGATTTTACCCGAAGCCTTTTGGAGAATTTTAGTTACTCGTTGAATGTCTATTGCGGGCATATAAGTTTGCTGTTTCTAAAATTTTCAATCTCCGGAATCACAAAGTCTTCCATCTCTTTATAAGAAAGTTGATGAGTTGCCTCTATGTAGATTTTCTTCTTGTAATACTTATCAAAAAGAGCGTCTTCTCTTATCACCTCATCCTGTAAGGAAAATATCCCAACAGTGGCATCAGCATCTTTAGACTTGATAGCGTTCCACTGTTCGGACTCCACCTCCGTATAGGAACGTAATAACTCGTCTGTAACTTCAAAATCCTTTTCATCGGGATTAAACCGCTCATGATAAAACCTCAGGCGAAGCCCCTTATAACGAGCCATTACAGAGGAGGTTGTGAAAGCCGGATTGATAAGAATTTTCTTTGAAGCAGGAAGTTGGTGAGCAAAAAGACCTCCCATTGAGCTACCCACTATAATATCCGGTTCCTCTCGTGAGACAAGATCCAAAAGGAACTTTAGAGCAACATGAGCGTTCAAAGGGATATCCGGAGTTAGAATATTATTCTTAGGAAGTAGTTCTCTCAAGAATTTTCCTCGCGAACTCATGTAAGAAGAAGTAAGACCGTGCAAATAAAGTATAGTAAGAGAGCTCATACACAAACTACCTTGTCGGAACTAACTTCCACATCTCTTCAATTCCCCAGAAACGAGAATCCTTTTTTCTAAAATACTCAAGCTTATCCTCTACTTTGGTTGGCAAAACCTCCTTAGAACCGTCCAACATCAAAGTAGAAAGGGTAATATAGTCATTAGAAAGTTCCTTTCTTAGAAATGTCAAGAGTTCATCCTTTATCCTTTCGATCTCTATCTGATTTTGAAGATTATAGACCGGGACACAAATATCTCGTGTCGTTGCACCAAAGTCGGGCTTGCAGTCTATAAGTGTTCGTTTAAGAATAATACGTTCATCCTGAACCGATGCAAATTTTTGCCAAGCTTTAGTCAGCTGCTCCGCCGTAAAAGCATTATCTCTTAAACTCCCCTCCGGCTCATCTTCCGACTCCTTCTCTTCTTCGTTATTGGCTGTGGAAATGGAGAAACTAAACTTATTCTTGTAGATCTCCTTCTGAGGTCTATGAGAAGAAGCGGTCTGTATAGGAGCTTGAATAAAATTACGTTGAGACGCAGGCTCTTCTTGAGCGGGGGCGGGAGCAGGATTAGAAGAGGGCGCCGTATGCACTCTAACCGAATGTGAGAGGGAGGAGCTTTCTTCTGTAGAAGAAGTCCGATTATCCGGAAGATTCAAGTCCGAACTATTCTGCTCACACATGCTGATAAGAGCAACCTCTGCGGAGAGCCTTTTGCTGGATAACTGCCGATATTTCTCCTCGTAACCGGAAGAGATTTTCAAGCAATTCCAAATCATCGCTTTAGAACAAGTTTGTGCTGCTTTTATGTATCGTCCTCTTACGCTGTCTGTAACCTCCAGCATGGAAGCCGTTCTCGGATCTTGTGCAAGTAAGACATTACGGAAGAAAGCAGAAAGCCCGGTGATAACCTGCAACGGCTCAAAACCTTTTACAAGAACTTCCTCCAAAAGCAATAGACACTGATGATAATCTCCTCTCAGGATATAAGCAAGAAATCGAAAATAGAGGGCTTCATCCAGTTTCTTTAAGCTTTCTAAAACAGATTGATATGTGATATTCCCTTGAGTAAATCCTGAGAGTTGGTCAAATATGCTAAGCGCATCTCTCATTCCTCCATCTGCATAAACGGCAATGGATTGTAGAGCATCGGGCTCTGCGACTATGCCTTCTTGAGAAGCGAC
Organism: Porphyromonas sp.; assembly: GCA_030529525.1. Lineage (GTDB taxonomy): Bacteria > Bacteroidota > Bacteroidia > Bacteroidales > Porphyromonadaceae > Porphyromonas_A. Next base: position 48,596 of record JAUMWS010000001.1, read on the forward strand.
ATAAGCAAGATGATTTGCAATATCTGAAACAGAGATCCTATTAAAATCAAAAACCTGACAACGAGAAAGAATCGTAGGGAGGACTTTATACTTCTCCGTAGTGGCAAGTACAAATATAGCGTGAGCAGGTGGCTCTTCCAGAGTCTTCAGAAATGCATTGAAAGCAGAAGAAGAGAGCATGTGTACCTCGTCAATGATATAGACCTTATACTTTCCGGTCATCGGACGTACTTGTACCTGATCTATGAGATTTCGCATCTCATCCACAGAATTATTGGAGGCGGCATCAAGTTCTATTACATTATATGAACTTTGCTCATTAAACATCTTGCAACTCTCGCAAGCGTTACAAGCCTCCCCTTCGGAAGTCCTATTGGTACAATTTATCGTTTTGGCAAATATCCGAGCACAAGAGGTCTTCCCTACTCCACGAGGACCACAAAAGAGATAAGCATGAGCAAGCTTATCCTCTATAATGGCATTCTTTAGAGTGGTTGAAAGAGCGGACTGTCCTACAACACTCCTAAATGTAGAGGGCCTGTATTTTCTGGCCGATACGAGGTACTGACTCATTCTATTATAATATGAATATAGAAAGAAGAAAAGGTTCTTCTTATTTATCCTCTTTTCTTTCTGTAAAGATCTTATGCCGTGCAAGCATACAAGCACCAACAACTCCTGCCATATCTCCAAGCTGAGAGTTCCGGAGTGTCGTATCTTGATTGACCATATTAAGAGAGTACTTCCGAATAGCAGTTCTAAGAGGCTGTATGATATAATCACCCGTTTTGCAAAGAAGCCCTCCAAGCACTACAACGTTCGGGTTGAACAGATTTATAAGTCCTGAAATATGTTTTCCCAATTCTTGCCCAATCTCCTCAAGTATCTCTATACACAGAATATCTTCTTTTATGGTCGCTTCAAGAATCTCTTCAAGCGATACATTTTCTATCGTTTCGGAGTTGTAGTTCTTTTCTGCAAGAAGAATCGAACTGCTGCCATTTTGAATTCTGTTTATAAACTTGCGGTGTATGGCACTTCCGGATGCCTCTGTTTCAAGACAGCCTTTCTTCCCACAGCGACAGATTATCTCGTTATCATAAGCATGTATATGACCGAACTCTCCGGCAAATCCACTCTTCCCATTATAAGGCTTTCCATTAACGATAACTCCCAATCCAAGTCCCCATGCTGCATTCACGAAAAGCATATTAGATTCCGTTGGAGCATAGTGGGTAATGTATTCACCATAAGCACACGCTCTGGAGTCGTTATCAATATACGTTTCTATTCCTATTTGCTCTTTGAAATAGTTGGTCAGAGGCTCGTTAAAGAAGTTAAAGTAGCTATAACTATATCCGGTTTCCGGATTAACCCGCCCGAACATATTTATCTCAACACTGAATATCTTATCGCGATCTACAGTGGGTCTATTCAAAAAGGTCTTTATCTCCGCTACTATATTTTGGAGACACTCCATGGTATTCTCAAACCGGAAAGGAACTTCTAAGGATGTCTCTATAAGTTCCCCGGCAAAGTTCATCAAAGCTATATTGATGGTGTTCACCCCAAAGTCTACTCCAAGAAAGTGAGCAGAATCTGCATTAACACCGTACAAAAAAGGATGTCTTCCCCCTCCGGTAGCCTCCAACTTACCACAATCCTCTATCCAACCGCTTTTATAAAGTTCTAGAACAATCTTGTTAGTTGTGGGCAGACTCAGCCCAAGACTTTTGGCTATGCTATTTAGAGTTGAATTGCCCGCACGTAAGAGGTAAGCCAAAATCTCTCTCTTCTGTAAAAGATTTTTTCCGCTGGCTTGAAGGGCATGTTCTAGTTTTTTATTCATGTCTACTCTTAGAGGATTTACCTGTTGATGATGCTCACCTGCAAATATAATAAAATGCCTCTAAAAGTTTCTATCAAAAGTTCTTTAAAGAGCGTTCAAGCTCACAAGAGAAGAAGAATTTCTCTCATTTTTCATAATAACTCAATACCGAGAACCGCTTGGCAGACAGAATGCTATAAAACCATCCCAAAGCTGTAAAAGAGTTTGACGGATTAAGAGTTCTCTGTCTTACAATATCCCATTCTTGACAAAAACTGTCGGATGCGAGAGTAAGTAACCGGAGTACAAGGGACTAAAGGCAAACGAAGTACATTTTCCACAAGATCCATACAGTGTAAAGTACTCTTTATCCCAGTGGGATTCCCCTCCACAAATAGAAGTTCATAAAGCTCTACCAAAGAGCGTTGCACATGAGCTGCTTCGGCAAATTTACCCTGTTTACAAAGAGAGACTAAGCGTCCGAACTCTTTAGGCAAAGCATTACCAATAACAGATATTACACCGTCTGCCCCCATAGAGATATAGCTTAGAGTCGAACTATCATCTCCACTGAATAACATAAAGTTTGATGGCCGCTGTTTAAGTATACGCTCTATCTGAGTAATGGAACCGGATGCCTCTTTTATCCCAATAATCTTTTTCGGAAATGCATGAGCAAGTCTCAAAACTGTTTCGACCTGCATATCCACTCCCGTACGTCCGGGTATATTGTATAGAAGAACAGGCTTAGGAGATGCTTGTGCAACTTCCGAAAAATGCGCATACAATCCTTCTTGAGAGGGTTTGTTATAGTAAGGAGCCACGGAGAGTATTGCAGAGACTCCATCCAATGGGAAGCGTTGTATTTTCTTACAAAGCTCTCCGGTGGCGTTTCCTCCTAAACCTACAACGATAGGGACTCGTCCATTCACGATCTTTTGGACAAAGGCAACGATCTCAACCTGCTCTTTTTCCGTAAGAGTAGGCGTTTCAGCCGTCGTCCCTAAGACAACAAGGAAATCTACCCCTCCTGCAATTTGAAACTCTATCAACTTTTCAAGAGATATATAGTCCACCTCATAATCGGAGGTGAACGGGGTAACAAGTGCTACGCCAAAACTACCCAAAGTGTTCGTCTTGCAGGTCATAGTAGAAAGGCCCCTATGTAATTTATATGATGATCAAATAATATGATATGAGTTATGCTTTAACAACAATCACCTCAATTTCAACAAGTCCATTCTTGGGAAGTGTCTTTACGGCTACAGCAGAACGTGCAGGGTATGGTGCTTGAAAATATTTGCCGTACACCTCATTCATCTCTGCAAAGTAAGCCATATCTGCAAGAAATACAGTTGTCTTAACCACATCGGCAAAAGTACAACCCACTTCTGTTAGAAGAGCTTGGATATTCTTGAATATCTGTTCACACTGTGCAGTAACATCTGTATCAGAAACAAATGTTCCCGTTGAAGGATCAAGTCCGAGTTGTCCTGAAAAATAGAATGTTTGACCTGCCTGAATTCCTTGGCTATAAGGACCAATTGCTGCAGGAGCATTGGTTGTGTTAATTACTTTTTTCATCTTACTAAATGTTTAAGTATTAGGTTACATTATAAGTCTTCTGTTATTTGCTTCTCTGTCTTACGGCTTCATACATAACGATACCTCCCGCAACGGAGACATTAAGAGAACCGATATCCCCTAATAGAGGAATAGAGACAAGTTCGTCTGCAAGTTCCATTGTCAAAGGAGAAAGCCCGGTGTCTTCTGCCCCCAAAACAATCGCAAGAGGTCCTTTATAGTCTCCCTTAGTATAAGACAGATTGCTCTTTTCTGTGGCTCCTACGATGCGCACACCACTGTCTTTGAGGTAGTGGAGAATATCTCCAATGGTACGTTCCCTGCAAACAGCTATACGGCTGAGTGCCCCTGCAGATGTTTTGATGGCATCTCCATTTACAGAGACCGCATTCTGTTCAGCTATAACTATTGCATCCACGGCAGCACACTCACAAGTACGAGCAATAGCTCCAAAGTTCCGAACATCCGTAACACCATCCAAAACCACAATAAAGGGATCCAGCCCCTCTTCGTACAAAACGGGTACCACCTCATGGAGACGATAATAGGTTGTAGCAGCCTTGAATGCGATGACTCCTTGGTGATTTTTACGAGTAAGGCGATCAAGTTTCTCCACCGGAACCTTTCGGATAGGAATGCTACGCTCCCCCACTGCCGCGAGAAGTGTCTGCATCAAATCGCTTCTACTCTCTCTACGTACAAATATCTTATCCAGTTCCTGCCCTGCTTCAAGAGCCTCGATCACGGCACGAAGCCCAAATATCATTTCACTATCTTTTGTTGCCATACGCACATACTTTATTGTTTATACTGCTTAAGGAGGACTTGAGCATTATGAATAGCCTCCTCTGTAAGAACGCTTCCGCTCAGCATTGATGCTATCTCCTTTACTCTCTCTTCCGGCATAAGCCTTTCTATATAGGTGTTATACTCCCCTCCGTCATCCTCTCTTTTATAGACCCGAAGTTGTTCCTGTGCCAATGCGGCGATTTGAGGCAAGTGAGTGATGGTAATAACCTGTACACGTTGTCCCAGTTCCCTCATCATCAAACCCATTCTTTCTGCAATCTGCCCGCTGACTCCCGTATCTATTTCATCGAAAATTATCGTAGGGAGAGTGGAGTGCATCGCAATTATGGCTTTTAGAGCAAGCATAAACCGGGAAATCTCTCCTCCTGAAGCGATCTCATTGATAGGGCGAAGCTCCGATCGGTTATTGGCAGAAAACAGAAATCTCACCTGATCCATTCCATTTTCCGTAAGCATTGTCTCATCTAAAGAGACCTCTATACGGAAAAGAGCACCGGCGACACCGAGTTGCTTCAGCTCCTTTTCGAGTGGATCGGAAAGCGCTTTAGCAGCCTCTATTCTATACCGATGAAGTTCTTTTGCAGCCGTGAGGACATCGGCATAAGCCGTATTCACTGCCACTTCTAACTCTTCCAACTCGGACGAGCCGTTCTCTATCGCTTTAAGAGACGTCTCATAACTCTGTTGTAGCTCAAGCAACTCCGCAGTGTTCTCCTTTTTATGCTTGTGCAAGAGTGTCTGTATAAGATCCATACGCAGGGTCAGCTCCTCTATCTGAGCCGGATTAGCTCCAAAAGAGTCTATCCTTTGACCGCACTCCCGTGCCAACTCCCGCAGTTCAATCTTCACACTCTCCAGCCTGCCTGCATACTCTTCTGCTTCCGACCAGTACGACTCCACACTTTGCATCGCCTTTACTGCCTCCTCTACCTGAAAGAGAACAGATGGAACATTTTCTGCTTCCGTAAAAGCAACAACCTTGGCTACTGCCTCCGTGATCTCTTGGGAGTGTTGAGCCTGCGATAGGATTGCCTGAATATCTTCCTCCTCCAAAGGCTTAAGATGAGCCTCAGCGAGCTGTTTATACTGATACTCTATATACTCACGCTCACTGCTTTGTCGTTGTAGCTCCTCCTCTCTTTTTTGAAGAGCCTTTCTGAGAGATTTATATCGCTGTAGCCTCTCCCTGTACCCGGCAAGCCTATCCTTGTTTTGTCCTACAACATCAAGCATGGCTATCTGAAAGGAAGACTCTCCTATAAGCATATTATTATGCTGAGAGTGTATATCCACCAAACGCTCTCCCAGAGTTCGCATCTGTTGAGCCGTTACCGGGGTATCGTTGATGAATGCTCGACTTTTGCCCGAAGCCAAAATCTCTCTACGCAAAGTACAAGTATTGTCTTCGGCATCCAAGTCTTCTCTATTCAGTATCTCTTTAACATCGGACAGAGAAGATATATCGAATGTTGCTTCGACCACACTCTTCGTTTCTCCTTCTCGAATAGTCTTAATATCTGCTCTTCCACCAAGGATTAGTGCGATAGCACCCAGGAGAACGGATTTTCCGGCCCCGGTTTCCCCCGTAATAGAGGTCATACCGGAAGCAAAATCAATCCTTGTTTCCTTGATAAGAATAAAGTTTTTAATGTAGAGAGATGTTATCATACCTGTCTACAAATGTAGCGTTTTTGTCGGGAACAATCTCTTTATGGAAGCCACAACTTTAGGGTCTTTTCCTGCAAGGCGGACTATTTCATCCACCTTGGCATCCTCCCATATCCAAAGCCACGAGCCCCTTTCTGTAGAAGCTTCCAATGCCTCCAAGCTCCGCTTTATCTCCTCTTTCGCCTGCTCCGGATCGTCTACAAACCTATCCAATCCCTTGCGATGATAGAGATACCAAGGGATAAGAAGCTGTTCGGAAAGTTCTGTTGCCAATGCAAATCTGTTCTTAGAGAGAATTTGTACCTCCCATCCATTCCAATCGCTATGAGAAGAAGCATATTTTGCAATTGCGGCTGCTCTCTGTAGATGAGCGACTCCCCCCTTCTCCTCAAAACCGGAAAGCCACAATCCCAATGCCATCTCCTTGTAAAAAGAGAGCAGCGCTTCAAGCTGGGATGTTGGTTCCTGTCCATAGGCAATAAGTGTTCGAGAAGGCTGATAATCGAAAAGAACATCTTTGTCGTACCACTTAAAGAGGGTGGTATATGCAGAAGAATGATAGACCGGGCGTCTCACTTCCAAGGTAATATCGGCAGTAAATCGAGAAGAGCTCACTTGTCGAGGATAGATAGTAAGTACTGCCATTGGAATCGGCACCTCTATCTTCTGCTCCTCTCTATTGAGATAATTCAGACTCTCCCTCTCCAAGCTACTCACCGCCTGTTTTTGATGAGCAGGCAGAGCCGAAGCATCCACACGCACAGAAAAGAATTGTGCCTGAGATTGGGCGCTTACCTCTTTTACGACAAAAGAGAAAAGCAGAAAGAAAAAGAGCAAAAGTCTGAACGCTGTCATCAAAACAAGATTCGTACTATTTCTTTCGCCACATCGGATTTAGACATAAGAGGAAGATCGTGTCTCTTTCCGTCTGCTTCTATTACGGATACTTTGTTGGTGTCTACCCCGAATCCTGCTCCCTCATTAGCCATGGAGTTGAGGATGATGGCATCAAGATTTTTACGCTTCATCTTATCTAGAGCATACGATGTTCCCTCTTCCGTTTCCAGAGCAAACCCGATCAGCTTTTGATGCGGCTGCTTTGTGGCTCCTACTCCTGCCGCAATATCCGGATTGGCAATAAGCTCCAAGTTCCAGATCTCTTTCTTCTCTCTTTTGACCTTATCCCCTTCAGGAGACGCCACTCTGTAGTCTGCAACCGCAGCACAAAATATGGCCGCATCGGTTTCCGAGTCAAAATTGGAACGCACCTCAGCCTCCATCTCCAGAGCGGAAGTTACCTTTATCAGTTTAGCTACCTCTGCTTCGGATGGCATCACGGTCGCAGGTCCGGTTACGAATATCACCTCTGCTCCAAGACGATGAAGAGCTTGAGCAAGAGCCGTTCCCATCTTTCCGCTGGAATAGTTACCGATAAAGCGCACGGGGTCTATCTTTTCGTGAGTAGGACCGGATGTAATGAGGATTTTCTTGCCGGAGAGTCTTTTCTTTTCGGAAAGATCTTCCGACACTTGGCGGAAAATCTCTTCCGGCTCTTCCATCCGCCCCTTTCCTATGAGTTTGGAAGCAAGAAAGCCCTCTTGAGGAGAGATAATAACGCATCCTCGCTCTTGAAGTCTGCGGAGGTTTTCCTGAGTGGTGGGATGGGCGAACATATCCAAGTCCATTGCCGGAGCGATATAAACCTTAGCTCTTGTAGAGAGATAGGAGGTGATAAGCATGTTGTCTGCCACTCCGTAAGAGCATTTGGCAATAGTGGAAGCGGATGCAGGTGCTATGATAAAAGCATCTGCCCACAAGCCAAGGTCTACGTGGCTATGCCACTGACCGTCCGCCTTGTCGAAAAACTCGGATATAACCGGTGCTTGAGATAGCGTAGCTAGCGTAAGAGGAGAGATAAACTCCTTGGCTGCAGGCGTCATGATTACCCGCACTTCCGCTCCGGCTTTTACAAAGAGCCTTACAAGAGAAGCCGCTTTGTAGGCGGCAATGCTTCCGGTTATGCCTATGACAATGTGTTTTCCCTCCATGCTGTTCTATTTCTCTTTAGGTGCGTGTATCTCTGCATACACTTTCATAAACTCCAACTTGGTATTGCGTGGAAAGTCCGAAGAGAGAATCCAGTCGTAATAGCTCGGATCTCTTCTTAGCACCTCTGCGACGGGCTGATTGCGATATTTGCCAAAAGCGATAATTTTCTCATCCTTATCGTTCCACTGCAAGCGTCCTGCATAGTCCACCACACGGCGTTGTTTGGTGTACTCATCAAGAAAATCCACATCTCCTTGCAGATCATCATATCTTTCAAGCTGTCCCAAAAGCACCTCGTATGTTGCCATAGTATCCGCTTCGGCAGAGTGTGCATCCGTCAGTTCCTTGTTGCAATAAAACTCGTATGCCGCAGCAAGGGTGCGCTGTTCTTTCTTATGGAATATCACCTGTACATCTATCACCTTCCTGTCCGAAAAGTCTACAGGAACCTCTGCTCGAAGAAACTCTTCCACCAGCATGGGCATATCGAATCTGTTGCAGTTGTATCCACCGAAGTCACAGTTCTCCAAGATGCGAGCCAGATCCTTAGAAATTGCTTTGAAGGGGGGCTGATCTTTGACATCTTCGTCCGATATACCATGCACCGCAGTAGCTTCTGCAGGAATGGGTATTTCGGGGTTAATCCGTCGGGTCTTTGTTTCTGTATCTCCGTTGGGATAGACTTTAAGCAGGGAGATCTCAACGATTCGATCTTTTGTAATATCCGTACCTGTAGTTTCAAGATCGAAAAAAACTATCGGTCTTTGCAGTTGGAGTTTCATTGATTATCCTGTATATACATCAAAAAAAGCAGACACGGAAAGCTTATAGAAAGCGTTCCGCATCTGCTTTCTATTGTTCTATCTTTTACCTCATCAGAGGCATTACCATAGCTTTCAGCTCTACATTTTCGGGAAGAGATGCAGGCATCACCAGCCCCGGAGCCGTCTTGTCTCCAAGTTTGAACTGAAGCGTATCCGAAAGATCGAATGTAGAGAATATGTCAAGAAGGTGATTGATCTTGAAGCTGATAATCATCTCTTCTCCCGCATAGGAAACATCCATATACTCATCGGCAGAAGTAGAGTAGTCTATATCCCTACAACACATCCGGAGTGCATTCGGCTTAAGATCGAGCTCTACCATTCCCAATGTCTTGTCCGAGAACATCGAAACGCGTCTGAGGGCAGCCACGGTCTTCTGACGATCTACTTCCAAAAGATTTGCCTGCTCCTTCGGGAAGACACTGCGATAGTTGGGATACTTTCCGGCAATCAGACTGCAACGCAAAGTAAATTCATCACAACTCATAATCGTATGTTTGTCCCCCACATGAATGTTGATAAGACTTTCCGGATCCAGCTTTTGCAACAGCAGACGAATAAGCAATGACGGCTTTCGAGAAAGAATAAACTCTACCGGAGCAGCCACTTTTACCTCTTTATTGGAATACAGGGCAAGCAAAAAACCGTCCGTACCGACGAAAGAGAGGCTGTCTTCTCTCGCATCCACACAGATACCGGTGGTGATCGGACGAGCTTTGTCTTGGCTTGTAGCAAATAACGTATAAGCTATACCCTCATCCAATACTTTTGCCGGTATGGTATAGCTCGGAGCATCCTCTCTCAGAGGATCCATTACAGGATATTGGTCTGCCGCTTCGGCTCTGTAAACGAACTGCCCGTTAAGGTAAGAGACTACCGTATTAAGGTCGGCTTCGTTTATCTCGAACGTAATACTCTGTTCCGGTATCTCTCTTAGCGGTTCCAGCAAGAATGCACTCTTGACGGCAAACGAAAGGTCCGGCCCCTCTTGTTCGTCCAGTTCCATCCATGTTTCGAGTCTGTTTTCCCCATCGGAGGAGGCAAGAAAGAGTTTTCCGCCACGCACTTCAAACAGAACACTCTCTAAGATTGGAACACTATTCCTTGTCGTAATCAAGCGACTGAGTATCTGAAGCTGTGCATGAAGCTTCGTATTTAAGACCTTAAATTTCATATATGTAGATATTTAGTTTAATCTTTCACAACTATTTTCCTGTCTGTTTTTCAGGAGTTTTTTCATAGAGATCTTTTGAATATTTCCCGCTGTTTACCCCTCCAAAACAAGGAGATAGCGAGCAAAAACGAATGGTGCAGAGCACACTTTTTCGCACAAATATCTCAAAGAACAAATATACATAAATTGGTCGGATAGGCAATGAAAAATTCGGCACAGCACTCTCCGAAACAAGGGAGGGAAATAATGTTCGGATCTCCCCGCTTCCGCCAAAAACTTTCAGATGAATACACACCCCGAACTAAGCTTTAAGCGTAGCAAGAAACGGTATATGAGCAAGGGGTTACACTGCTTTTCTTTTAGGTGGTATTGGTAGAAGATATTGGTGTCCGATGAGTGTTTTTTCGTTTTTAAATTGTATCAGCAGATTATCCTATCTCAGGATGCTATCCAACTCCCAAGCTGAAACGTGTTCTATTCCTTCATTAGTTGGAATCTTATAATCTTCCATGCTTACCACATATTTTGAGAAGTTGTCATCAATGAACTTTAATGACCGGTACTCTCGTTCTATTGTCTCTTTTTCTGAAAGTTGAAAGGATACTTGCAGATATAATCTTTCATCGCCCTTTATAGCGACAAAATCCACTTCTGTATCCTTAATCGTCCCAACATACACTTGATATCCGGCACGCCTCAGACTCAAGTAAACGGCATTCTCCAAGAGATAGCCCATACCGTATCCATACCCCGAATAAAGATAGTTGTGATAGCACAAATCATTCGGGTAATACTTGCAGTTACCTGAGATGGTGTCTTTCCCCTTGATGTTGTACCGTTCCACTCGATGGATTAGAAACGAATTTTCCAAATATGAGATATAAGAAGATAAGGTTTCGTAGTTGGTTTTCCGTTTTTTGGACTTGAAGAAATTAATGATATTGGTAATAGAAATAATGTTTTCCGCATTGTTTACCAAATAGACGAAAAGGTCATCCAATAGTTTCACATCTTTTACCCTGTACCTCGCTACAATATCTCGAAGCATTACCGTATCCTTGATGGATGATACATAGTTTTGTTTCATTTCATCACTTGGAAGATTGAAGAGTTCAGGCAGAGCGCCCGATTGGAGGTATCTTATATAACTCTCTCTGTTTACTTCTTGATTGGAGATTCCACAGTACTCTGCATAACTAAAAGGAAATACCTCAAACTCTACATACCTTCCGGATAGAAGCGTAGCAAGTTCGCCGGATAGTAAATTGGAGTTAGAGCCACTGATAAACAACTCGCATGGCTCTGCGAAGTCCTGTGAATGAGAGTTTACAAAGCGCTCCCATCCTTCAATGTATTGGATCTCATCAATGAAAAGGTATACTTTACCGTGTGGCTTTAGGCTATTCCGATAGATTTGATACAAGTCTTCAAGGTCTTGATAGGAACAAATTGTTGATAACTCTAAATACTCTTTGTTGATGTAGAGAATATTGTTTGGATGGATGCCGTCAGAAATGAGCTTGGAAGCTATTTGACGTAAAATATAACTTTTACCCGAACGGCGCTGTCCCACCAATACTTTCACAAGCTTATTGCCGATGTATTGCCCTATCTTGTCGGTATAAGATGTGCGTAAGAACCCCGGAGCTACCTGATGACCTTCCCAGAAGTTGTATTTTCTTATCGAATCAATCATTCCAAGTCTATTTGAATATTTTCCTCAAATGTAATTATTTTCAATCACATTTGAAAGTTTTGTTTGTTTTCCGAATTACAATCTATCGAACTTACTCTTTTCGTCTGCTTCAATACCATTATCGGAGTCT
>JAUMWS010000061.1 GCA_030529525.1 Porphyromonas sp.
TGACTTGCATACCCTTGAATAACAGCGGGTAAATGTCTTTCTAAGGGACGACTAAGTAATTGATATTTGCTAAGTTACTCAAACTTAGTGAACGAATGATGCCCTAGATTGTGAAAGTTGGGGCTTTGTTGTTGAATGAGGAATAAAAAAAGGAGGCTGCCCCAAAAATGAATTTTGACACAGCCCCTTTCGATATTTGGTAATATATGATTATCGATTGTAATCAGAAATTACTTGCCGATACAAAAGTTCTTAAAGACATGATGGAGGATGTCGGAAGAGGAGATTTCTCCGGTAATCTCAGCCAAGTGTCGGAGAGCATCTCGGAGATCCATGCTGACGAGTTCGCCCGATATTCCGGACTCCAAACCGAACAAGACACGATCCAGAGCAGAGACAGCATTGGATAGAGCCTCGAAGTGACGGGCATTGTAAACGATGAGATCCTCGCTTTCTGCCTCGCCATACATTTCATTATAGGAAGATACAAGAAGAGTAGTGATGTCGTCTGCATGTGTAAAATGACGTGCAGATATGGTAAGGACAGAAAGAGAGCCATCGGAGAGAGCGTTTAGCAAGGAGCGTTTAGCTTCTCCATCGGATTCTGTGAAGAGGTCGCACTTGTTCAGCAAGGCTATCACACGCTTATCCTGCCAATGTTCGGAGAGTTGGGCATACTCCTCCTCTATTGTACCGTTATCTTTAGTCCCATCTATCACCCAAAGTATCAGTTCTGCCCGCTGCATTGCAGCAAAAGATCGTTGGATACCGATCTCTTCTACCGTATCCGTTGTTTCCCTTATACCGGCAGTGTCTATCAGGCGAAATTCTTTTCCATCCAGTATTACCGTATCTTCTATGGTATCTCTTGTGGTGCCGTGAATATCGGTAACTATCGCTTTGTCTTCGCCCAAAATCAGATTGAGAAGAGAAGATTTCCCGGCATTTGTAGATCCTACGATGGCCACCGGAATACCGCTTTTCAGCACCGCACCACGAGAAAAACTGTCTGCTAATCGTTGAAGATCTGTACGTTGTTGCGAACAAAGGGATATTAGTTCGGATCTGTCTGCAAATTCCACATCTTCTTCGGGGAAGTCAAGCTCCAATTCCATTAAAGCACAGAAGTGAAGAAGGGTCTCCCTTGTTGCCTCTATCTTTTTACGAAATCCTCCACGCATCTGCGTCAAAGCCATACGAGCAGAAGAGCGAGTACGTGAGGAGATGAGATCCGCCACGGCTTCTGCCTGACTCAAATCCATCTTCCCCGCGGCAAAAGCTCTCTGCGTAAACTCTCCGGGAGCAGCCATGCGACATCCGGCTACGAGTAGAGATTTGATGACCTCCTGTAATATGAACGTAGAACCGTGGCAGGCTATTTCCACTACATCGTCCCCCGTATAAGAGTGAGGAGCACGGAATACCGAGAGTACCACATCGTCTATGGTCTCGCCCGTATCCGGATGCTTCCACCAGCCGTAGAGCAGTCTGTATCCTTCTGCTTCGGCAGCTTTAGATACACCTTTGGCAGGAGTGAAGCATCTATCTGCTATCTCCAAAGCCTCTGTTCCCGACATTTTCACCACGCCTATGGCGGAGACACCCATTGGTGTAGCAAGTGCGCAAATCGTATTCATAGGAATAAACGTAATGGTATAAAAAGAAATCTCGGCAAGGGGATGACAGAAAACATCCTCTTACCGAGACTTTTATTTCTTTGTTGATAGTCTCTTTACGGCTTTTCTATCGGGCTTATTTGCCTCTCTTACCGTAACGGCTCATGAACTTATCTACTCTACCCGCAGTATCCACAAGCTTAGCCTTACCTGTGTAGAATGGGTGAGAAGAGCTGGAGATTTCTATCTTAAGTAGAGGATATTCTACACCGTCAATCTCGATAGTCTCCTTTGTTGCTACTGTTGAACGAGTGATAAATACTTCCTCGTTAGACATATCTTTGAACGCTACCAAGCGGTAGTTTTCTGGATGGATCTCTTTTTTCATCGCTATATGCTTTTGTTATTATTATTCAGTCTATTGGATGGTAACCGGATGCGACCGCAAAGTTATCAATTTTCTTTCTAATATGCAAACATCCGGGCAAACTGTCGGCTATGCTAAAAATCGGAATAATCGGGTTCAGAAATCCGATTTATAGTATTAGAAAGTTTTACCGAACGTGATAAAAAGAAGAAACCAAGACTTAATTTGCAGCTTGCAAGCTTTGATTCGGACGAATTGAGCCGTGATTTCTGCAAATTAAGCCTTGGTTTCTTCTTTTGTTCGGTATCAGCAGACTTTCTATTCCCGATAAAATCTTCTTTTGAAAGCGTTTAGTAGAGAGTATTTATCGTGCCGAAAGAATCCCTCATCGAGGGTAGCATGTTCCGTTTTTGCTGTAAGTCTGTTAGAGATGCTCTCCGAGCTTACGGTATTTCGTCTTCTTGACTGCATCTTCACCCAGGCGACGAATCTTATCTTCCTCGTACTCGGTGTAAGTTCCCTGATAGAAGTAGGTGTTTCCATCCCCTTCAAAGGCAAGAATGTGCGTACAGATTCTGTCGAGGAACCAGCGGTCGTGAGAGATGATTACGGCGCAACCTGCAAAGTTTTCGATACCTTCTTCAAGAGCACGAAGGGTATTGATGTCGATATCGTTGGTAGGTTCGTCCAGAAGAAGAACATTGGCACCGGAACGAAGAGTAAGTGCCAAATGAAGGCGATTCTTCTCTCCTCCGGAAAGGACACCGCAGAGCTTCTCCTGATCTGCTCCGTTAAAGTTGAAACGAGAGAGGTAGGCTCTTGCATTTACCTCCTTGTTCCCGATTTTTATAAGCTCCTGACCACCGGAAACAACCTGATAGACACTTTTTGCAGGGTCTATATCCTTGTGCGTTTGGTCTGCATAGCCGATGGTTACAGTCTCTCCCACTTCAAATGTACCGCTATCCACGGTCTCTTCTCCAAGAATCATCCGAAACATAGTTGTCTTACCCGCTCCGTTCGGACCTATCACACCCACAATACCATTAGGAGGGAGCATAAAGTTGAGATCCTTAAAGAGGAGTTTATCTCCAAAAGACTTTGAGACATTGGTAGCCTCTATCACCTTGTTACCAAGGCGAGGCCCGTTCGGGATATAGATTTCGAGTTTTTCTTCTTTCTCTTTTTGTTCTTCATTGAGAAGCTTCTCGTAAGCGTTCAGACGAGCCTTACCTTTAGAGTGGCGGGCTTTAGGAGCAAGATTGATCCACTCCAACTCTCTTGCCAAAGCCTTGGCACGCTTGCCCTGACTCTTCTCTTCCATGGCAAGGCGCTTGGATTTCTGGTCGAGCCAAGAGGAGTAATTACCCTCCCAAGGGATACCCTCTCCCCTATCCAACTCTAAAATCCAACCCGCTACGTGGTCAAGGAAGTAACGGTCGTGCGTGATACAGATCACAGTACCCGGGTAACGCTTAAGGTGTTCTTCCAACCAATCTATACTTTCAGCATCGAGGTGGTTGGTAGGTTCGTCAAGCAACAAAATTTCAGGCTGGCTTAGTAGCAAACGACACAAGGCTATACGGCGGCGTTCTCCCCCTGAAAGATGATCCACGAGCTGGTCTGCAGGCGGACACTGCAGTGCTTCCATCGCTTTGCTTATGCGGGTATCTATGTTCCATGCATCAATAGCATCGATACGGTCTTGCAGTTCTGCCTGACGTTGGATGAGTTTATCCATCAAGTCCGGATCGTCCAGTACGTCCGGATCTGCGAATCTCAGGTTCACCTCTTCAAACTCCTGAAGCAGAGCAGTAGCTTCTCCGGCTCCTTCCATTACCACCTCTTTCACGGTCTTTCCCTGAGGAAGCTGAGGATCTTGCTCCAGATATCCTACTCTGTATTCGGGTGAAGCGTAAACGACATGACCGTCGTACTCCTTCTCTATTCCTGCTATAATCTTAAGCAGAGTGGACTTACCCGAACCGTTAAGACCGATGATGCCGATCTTCGCTCCGTAGAAAAATGAGAGGTATATGTTCTTTAGAACTGTTTTATTAGGTGGAAACGTTTTGCTCACTCCCACCATGGAAAATATGACTTTCTTATCGTCTGACATGCTGTGTCCTATTTAAATAGTTGTTTTAAACTCTTTTCTATTGCTTCAAATGTGCGAGCAAAATCTTCTTCCGTGTGAGCACCTGATACAAAAATTGCTTCAAACTGAGACGGTGGCAAGTAGATACCTTGCGCAATCATCAAGCGGAAAAATTTTGCAAATAACTCTGTATCACAAGCTCGTGCATCTTCGGCATTGCGCACAGGCTTACTTCTGAAAAATATGGTAGAGAGCGTTCTGGAAACGGCATAGTACAAATGATCTGCGTAAGGCTCGATCAACCGCCCCACTCCATCGGAAAAAGCTTTTCCTTTAGCCTGTAATGCAGGGTAGGTTTCCGGCTTTTGCAACTCTTTTAACATCGCTATACCTGCAGCGAGAGCAAGGGGATTTCCGGAAAGTGTTCCGGCTTGGTATACCGCTCCATTAGGAGAAAGAGCATCCATTATCTCTGCTCTACCGCCAAAAGCACCCACGGGAAGACCTCCGCCTATTATCTTTCCAAGACAGGTAAGATCGGGGATAACGCCATAAAGCTTCTGTGCTCCTCCGGGAGAGAGACGAAATCCGGTGATCACCTCATCAAATATCAGAAGAGAGCCATACTCGGATGTTATGCGTCTCACCTCTTTCAAGAAGTTTTCTTCCGGCTTTATTATACCCATATTACCCATAATGGGCTCTATGATTACAGCTGCTATTTGAGAGCCATGTTTCTTGAAAAGCTCTTCCAAAGAAGCTATATTGTTAAACTCTGCTACGAGAGTTTCGCTCACTGTAGAAGTGGTTACACCATTGTTCTGTACGGATGAAAAGGTCGCAACACCGGAACCGGCTTGTACAAGAAACCCATCGGAGTGTCCGTGGTAACAACCATCAAACTTCACAATGAGGGTTCTCTTTGTAAATCCTCTCGCCAGACGAACAGCACTCATAGTAGCTTCCGTTCCGGAGTTTACCATCCTCACCTTTTCCATGGAAGGAAAAAATGATTTTACCAGCTTGCTCATCTCCACTTCCAAAGGAATACATGCACCAAAACTTGTACCCTTTGTAGCTGTTTTCTGAATAGCTTCAACAATAGCAGGATGAGCATGTCCCAAAATATGTGGTCCCCACGAAGAGATAAAGTCTATATACTCGTTGCCATCGACATCGAATATATGCCCCTTCGTTCCGGACTCTATATATATAGGATCCATCCCGACAGATTTGAAAGCTCTTACCGGACTATTCACTCCTCCGGGTATATGTTTTACTGCCTCTTGAAATAGTTCTATAGATTTGTTCCACTGCATAACCGTAGAAGTTTTATGCGTTATTTTTAAGCCAGATGGCTGCTTCTTTTGCAAAGTAGGTAAGGATAATCTTTGCTCCTGCACGGCGAATGGAAAGCAAACTCTCCATCATCACACGATCATGATCTATCCAACCCTTCTCAGCTGCCGCTTTAAGCATAGCATATTCTCCTGATACGTGGTAGGCAGCAATAGGCATCTCAAAACGTTCTGCCGCTTTAGCCACAATATCGAGATAAGGAAGAGCCGGCTTTACCATTACGATATCCGCTCCTTCCTGTATATCCAATTCAATCTCTCTAAGCGCTTCTTTGGCATTTGCAGGATCCATTTGGTAGCCACGGCGATCTCCAAAAGATGGAGCAGAGTCTGCCGCTATTCGGAAAGGTCCATAGAATCCGGAACAAAACTTAGCTGCATAACTCATGATTGGAATATTTTCAAAGCCTGCCTCATCCAGCGCCTCTCTCATGGCAGCAATACGACCATCCATCATATCGGATGGAGCCACCATTTTTGCTCCACAGCGAGCCATGGATACTGCTTGACGGCAAAGGAAACTGACAGTAGTATCATTATCCACTTCCTCTCCGTGAAGAACTCCACAATGTCCGTGATCCGTATACTCACACATACAGATATCCGCAATGGTGATAAGCTCCGGTAGTTCTTTGTGAAGAGCTTTAAGTGCCTGTTGTACTATGCCTTCGTCTGAGAAAGCTTCACTTCCGATACCATCTTTATGGGCAGGTATTCCAAAAAGCATAACGCTACGAATGCCCAAGCCATACAGCTCCTTACACTCCTTTACCAAAGTGTCCACGGAGAAATGGTACTGTCCCGGAAGAGAAGAAATCTCTTCTTTTATTCCTTTTCCATGGACGACAAAGAGAGGATGAATCAAATCTGATGGGTGAAGATAAGTCTCTTGCACCAAAGCTCTCATGTTCGCAGAAGAGCGAAGTCTTCTCATTCTAATAGTCGGATACATAGTAATAGTCGGTATTATATCTGTTTATATATTGTCTCAAATATTTTTTCCGGATGTGGTTCAGGGCTCTGAATAACATCCTTGAAGCCTTCGGAGAGAAGTTTTTTCGTGGTTACAGGACCTATGCTTATGGCTCTAAATCCCTTGTTTTCACCTCCGGAATCCAACCATGCCTGCACACCGGAAGGGCTATAAAAGACCACAAAGTCTAAAGATAGTGAAAGTCTTGCAATGGCAGCCCCCATTTCAGGATGTGGAATCGTCTTGTAGATAGGAAGAATAATATACTCTTTGACATTAGGAGAAATAGTTGCTTCCAAAGAGTGACCGGCTATATCCGAAGTGGGTTGCAAAATAAATTTATCGGCAGATGCACTTGCATACAAAACCAACCACTCCTCTGCCATACCCTCTGCATTCTCAGCCTTACTTTGAAACTCAGGAATGATACCGTATAGCTGTTTTATTTTATCGGAAGTGGCCTTTCCAATAGAGCCAATTCTGACATCTTTTGAAAAAGATGGGTACAGCTTGTGAAAATGAACAACGGCACGAGGAGAAGTGAACAATACCCAATCGAAATGAGACGGAAGCTCTGCAGGTATATCCACAGTTGAGATTGCAGGAAGACATAAAGGTTCAGGATAACTATGCTGATCTATAAGATCCAGTAAAGGAAGAGCCATATCTTTCTCCCTTAAAAGAATGCCGGTAAGAGTCGAATGCTTCTCTGCTTTCATGGATGGAGGGTTTCTTTAAGGCGATTTGCCAAAGATTTGAGTTCGTTGAAGGAGTAGTTTGTCGGAAGAGTAAAGGTGCAGCCGGAATATAAATCTCCTTGAGCGTAAAATGCCTGCCCATACACTTCCCCGTCTTTAAGTTCACAATGACATCCGAATGGGAGTGCACATCCGCCACCTAAGTGTTGCAGTAACGCTCTTTCCGTATCTGTACAAAGCCTGTCTTCCACATTATTAAGCATCAAAGCGACCTTTCTTGCCACATCATTACTCTCGTGTATTTCAATGGCAAGAGCAGCCTGACCCGGTGAAGGCAAAAGCTGATGAACAGGGAACGTATAGACAACGTAATCCTGCAGTCCAAGCCTTTCTATTCCGGCCTTAGCCATAATAATTCCATCGTATTGTCCACTTTTCATTTTATCAATACGAGTCTGGACATTCCCTCTAATCGGTTCAAAAGACCACTCCAAATGTGAAAAGTTTGCCCGAAGTTGTGCCACTCTCCTCGGACTGGATGTACCTATTTTCCAGCCTTTGCACTCATCCAAGTGTGTTATCGGTTTATCGGCAAGAAGCACATCCTCCACGGCAACTCTATCTAAAACGGCTCCAAGAAGAAATCCTTCCTCCAAGCAGATCGGAAGATCTTTCAGACTGTGTACAGCAAAGTCTATACTGCCATCCTGAAGTCTCTCTTCTATCTCCTTGGTAAAAAGCCCCTTGGATAGTGTATTGCTTTGAAGAGAAATGTTGAGATGCTTATCTCCGGATGTCTCTATGATCTCTATTTCTACCGGCATTTGAAACTCCGAGGCAATAATATCCCTCACCGAATAAGCCTGATAGAGCGCCAAGGCACTACCTCGAGTACCTATTATCAAAGGTCTTTCTGTCTGCATCATGGCGTTTGGAGTATTTTCAGAAGTGCTTCTGCATATCTTGCATCTTCTGTTTCTTCGCTTATTCGTCTCACTTTGGAAATGATTGATGAAGATATGGTAGTGGAAAGATGAGTCAAATGTTTTTCGATGATGCTCCTTACTTCGGGACTATCGACATTAACCAAATATTTCAATTCCCCTTCCAAATACATCTCCATTTCCGAACGAATATGTCCGTATACATCTCTAAGAGCCAAGCCATCTCTCCATAGCTTAAACTCCTCTACTGCTTCCATAAGTAACTCCTTAACGGCTACGTTGGAAGGAAATCTTTCATCCACCTCTTCGGGAGAGCCTTCTCTTAAGTCATCTATGCCGTATAATCTTACGTTTGAAAGTCCAAGAACATCTATTTCGACGTTTCTCGGCACTGCAAGATCGAATATCACAAGGGGCTGATCCTCTATGTGTGTCTCTCCTATAATGGAAGCGTTGATGATGGGAGAAGATGCAGCTGTTGCAACCCAAAGCCATCGGGTATCTTGAAGAGCCGGATAGAGCTGGTCGCTATGGTAGTACTGCATGATTTCATGTTTATTGGCAAATCTGGATGCTCGCTCTGCCGTCCTATTGTAGATGTGAATATCTTTCACTCCTAATGTCTTCAAAGCCCTAACAACAGTATCTGCCATTTGTCCTGCTCCCAATACCAAAGTCTTACCGGAAGATATATCTTCTCCGTACTTTCTGCTTATCATATTAACGGCAGCCGCTCCGGCAGAAGATTGCGCATGAGATATACTGTACGATGATCTTATCTTTTTTGCCACCTCCAGTGTCTTATCCACAAGACGCACCAATACCGACGGAAGCAAATTTCCCGAACGAGAGATATTGACAGCCTCTTTCAACTGTCCCAATATCTGAGTTTCTCCTCGAACCATAGACTTCAATCCGGAAGCCATAGAGAATACATGCAACATAGCTCTCTCCTCTATAAGATGGAAAAAGTAGCGACTCGTTTCGAGAGGTTGCTGCTTATAGTCAAGAATTTCAGAGATTATACGGTGTATGATTCCCTCTTCTCTTTCGCAAGGGATGCAGACAAGTTCTGTTCTGTTACATGTAGAAAGAAGAAATCCTCCCTGTATCAGCTTTTCACCCTGAAGTCTTTTCAAAAAATCTGCGACTTCCGCAGGAGTAAAAGAGAATGCTTCTCTCACTTCTACGGAAGCCGTTTTATAGTTGATGCCTATTACGGTTATCATAAAATAATGTTAAGAATAATGCTTATTATGCTATCTTACAGCTACAAAAATAAGCATTTTAAAAGGAGCAAAAGCAAGGGCTAAAAACAATAACTTTTAGACACATAGCCACACTCTTTTTATATTTATAATACCAACAAATAGGTATTAAGAAAGAGACAAAAGGCTATTGCTCCGAAATCTTTAGTCGTTTTATGTTACGAGAATGATGCCAACAATACTCAGAAATACCGCAACCACTGCAAAGCGGAGATCTTGCCACACAAATGTATCGGCCATGCAAGATAAGCCAATGATGCGCCTTACTCCATAAGTCTTGAGGGATATATTTCGTCAGCTGGCTCTCCACCTTATCCGGAGTGTTAGAGGTTTGCGGTACAAGTCCGATCCTTCTGGAGACCCTAAAGACGTGTGTGTCCACAGCAATGGCAGGTACATCAAAAAAGACGGAGGCAACCACATTGGCAGTTTTTCTACCCACGCCTGGAAGTTTTACCAGCTCGTCCTGCTGTTCGGGCACTTGGCCCTCAAAGTCCGAAACCACAGCTTTTGCCATCCCATGCAGGTGTTTAGCCTTGTTGTTGGGATAGCTTACACTCTTTATGTAGTTCAGTATCTCTTCCGGAGAAGAAGCGGCTAATGATTCCACGGTAGGAAACGCTTCAAAGAGAGCAGGTGTAACCATATTTACCCGCTTATCTGTACACTGAGCGGACAGGATTACAGCCACTATCAACTGGTAGGCGTTCGTATAGTTCAACTCCGTTTCCGGATTAGGGTTATTCTCCTTGAACCACTTCAAAACACCTTCATATCTCTCTTTTCTCGTCATTATACCCTACTTGGCACTTTCAAACTGTCTTAAGAATCTCTTGTCGTTTTCCGAGAAGAGACGCAAGTCGCTTACCCGATACTTAAGATTCGTGATGCGTTCGACACCCATACCGAGCGCAAAGCCCGAATACTTTTTGCTGTCTATACCGCAGTTTTCGAGCACATTAGGATCTACCATACCACATCCTAATATTTCAACCCATCCCGTATGCTTACAGAACGAACAACCTTCTCCCCCACAAATATTACAAGAGATATCCATCTCTGCGGATGGCTCCGTAAATGGGAAGTAAGAAGGACGAAGACGAATGCGCGTATTAGCATCGAACATCTCCTGAGCAAAGAAGAGCAGCGTCTGTCTCAGATCTGCAAAAGTCACATTCTCTGCTATGTAGAGAGCTTCCACCTGATGGAAAAAGCAGTGTGCTCTGGCTGATATAGCTTCGTTCCGATAGACCCTGCCGGGACAGATAATTCTGATAGGAGGCTTCTGCGAAGTCATTACCCGTGTCTGCACAGAAGATGTATGCGTACGGAGAAGCAGCTCCGGAGAAGTAGATACAAAGAACGTATCTTGCATATCTCGTGCAGGGTGATCGTCCGCAAAGTTGAGACTTTCAAACACATGCCAGTCATCCTCGATCTCCGGACCCAAAGCGATGGAGAAACCAAGGCGGTTAAAGATTCTGCAAATCTCTTCTTTCACCAGACTTAAAGGGTGTCGTGTTCCCATCGGAACGGGATAAGCAGTACGAGTAAGATCTTCTCCGGATGTGTCGCTTTCGCTCTGTTCCAAGGACTTTTTCACCGACTCATAAAGCTCTGCCACCTTATTTTTCAGGATATTCATGGCTGCACCCACATCCTTCTTCTCTTCTGCCGGAACATTCTTAAACTCCGAGAAGAGAGAGGATATAAGACCTTTCTTGCTCATGAACTGCAACCTGAAGTTTTCCAACTCCTCATGCGTCTGAATAGACAGGCCGGACAGTTCGTCCAGCAATTTCTGTATCTTCTGTTTCATTAGGCTATTATACTTCGTTTTGAGATGGTAAAATTACGAAAACTTTTGCGAAGCGAGACA
The DNA here is from genome assembly GCA_030529525.1 of Porphyromonas sp. Taxonomy (GTDB): domain Bacteria; phylum Bacteroidota; class Bacteroidia; order Bacteroidales; family Porphyromonadaceae; genus Porphyromonas_A. Next base: position 11,202 of record JAUMWS010000061.1, read on the forward strand.
ATTCAGCCTCTTTTGACAGCACCTCTATTCAAAAGAAGAAGCGGTTCTTCTCTTGTAGACAAATGCAAAAATAAAGGTTGTCCAAAAAGAGATTATGGCATAAACCAAAGCAGGTTTCAGCATCTCCTGATTTTGCAAAAGCGTTCCGGTGATAAGCATTGCCAACGAACTGTTCTGAACGGCTATCTCTATGGCGGCCGTCATAGAGCGTTTTTTATTCAGCCTTCCCAGATGAGCCACCAAAAGCCCGA
>JAUMWS010000062.1 GCA_030529525.1 Porphyromonas sp.
CTGAACTTCAGACAAAACGGGAGTTAAAATGAAAACGGTTTCGTAATTGTTCATAAAACGTTTACTATAAATAAATTGTACGTTAATATTTTTGTGCAGACAGGTCTAACATCTGCCATGCGAGGCACAAAGTTAGATAAAATAGCTGGAACAGACAAACACTCCATCTATCATTTAGTTACCCTTCAAGCGTTTGAGCGTAATGGCAACCTCTTCTTCGGGCATGGCGGAGCGGTCTCCCAAGATGCTTACATCCGTCAGTTTAAGCTCCATCTTCTCTTCTGTTGAGGAGATGATACTGAACTTTGCCGAAGCCATACCGGCACTTAACGAAATCTCTCCGTCTATGACCTTCCAGTTGAGTGTCCACTCTTTCGGGACAATGCTCATCTGCTTGATAACGGAAAGATCCGGAAAAACTTCGTTCAGGTCTATATTGGAGACACTGATCGTTCCATTTGCTTTAAGATCTATATTGGGACTATCGGATATGGCAATGTTTTTTGTTCCCATTTGCAGTTCGGTCGCCATCCACTTACCTGCAAGATCTTTTTGTGCCTCTTCATCTCCTTTTTGGCAAGCGGAAAAAGCAAAAAGGATAGCCACAAGAAGCAAAAGCGATTGTACTCTTTGAGCTGTTCTGTTCATCTGATTGTAGTATGTATGTAAATTTATATTCTCTCTATTTTTCCACACCATCTCTTTTGAGGAGTGCATCTATCTTGGCATCCCGACCTCTAAACTCCCGATAAAGAATATCCGGATCTCGAAGATCGCCCTGCTCCAATATATGGTGTAAAAACTTTGAAGCGACCGTTCCACTCCATAAACCCTCTTCCAAGAGGTAGTCAAAAGCATCGGCATCCAGCACTTCCGCCCACTTATAACCATAGTATCCGGCAGCGTATCCTCCGCTAAAGATGTGGTTGAAAGCAGTAGATACTGCCACTTCAGGCGGTGTCTGTATAAGAGTGGTAGCAGTGCAAGCCTCCGCTTCTGCCTCCGAAACGGTCGGGATGTGCTCTATATCCGACAGCGTATGCCAGAACATATCGAGATATCCGAAGTTCAGCTGACGAAGTCCGGCATATCCGGAAAGGAAGTTTTGTGTGGAGAGCAGTTTTTCCAACAACTCTACCGGCAAAGGCTCTTCCGTTTCGTGGTGGTGAGCAAATGAGACAACATACTCCGGTTGACGGAGAAAATTTTCCATCCATTGCGAGGGCAACTCCACAAAATCTCGTACTACATTGGTTCCACTTAAGGAAGCATGCTTTACTTTGGTCAATAGTCCGTGGAGGGCGTGTCCGAACTCATGCAAGAACGTATTCACCTCGTCGTATGTGAGCAAAGAGGGTTGAGTAGATGTCGGAGGCGTAAAATTCATGACGATACTCACGACCGGCAGGTGCTCCACACCCTGTGCGTCCACCCAATGTTCGGAGAAGTTGGTCATCCAAGCTCCGTTCTGCTTACCCGAATTAGGGAAAAAGTCGGTGTACAAAACACCCAAAACCTCTTCGGTAGACCCTCTTACCACTTCGTACGCAGATACATCTTTTCTGTATACAGGGGCTTCGGGAAGAAGTCTGAACTCCACTCCGAACAGCTTTGTAGCCAATCCGAAAACGGCTTTTATCACTTTATCCAAAGAGAAATAAGGGCGAAGCTCTTCGGCATCGAATTTCAACATACGTTGTCGATACATTTCGGAAGCAAAAGCCCAGTCCCAAGGTTCGAGCCTGTCTTCGTTCCCCATAAAGCCCTCCGAGATAAAAAATGCCTTTACCTCTTCCAGCTCCGACTCCGCTTTCGGCTTATAGGCTGCTTTCAGGCTATCCAGCATGTCATATACTCCTTTTGGAGAGTGCGCCATCTTCTTTCGCAAAGATAGATGTGCATAAGTAGGTTCTCCGAGTATCTGAGCCATCCGAAGCCTCAACCTTGCTATCTCCCTCAGCAGATCTCCATTGTAAGTCTCTTTCTTTTCGGGAATGTTGCCCAATGTCTGCCTTGCCATATAGAACCGACGGCGCAGCTCTCTATCCTCGGCATAGCTCATCACAGCAAGAAAAGAGGGCATGGAGAGGTCGAACACCCATCCATTCACGCCCTTCTCCTTGGCTTTCTCTTTCGCAATAGCCAATGCCGTTGGAGGAATACCCTTCAAGTCCGCTTCGTTTTCCGTATGAAAACTGAATGCATTCTGCTCTACAAGAACGTGGTTGGCAAATGCAAGCGTATGCCGGCTAAGGGCAGACTTAATCTCTTCCAACTCTCGTTTTTTCTCCTGTTCGAGATAGGCCCCACTGTCTCGGTAGCTTTCGTAGGTGCGTTGAAGAAGTCTGCGATCCGCTTCATCCTCCAATTGCGGTTGCTTCTCATATACCGTCTTGATAAGCTGTGCCAGCTCATCGTCATACTTCATTGCATTGCTCCATTCGGTAAGGAGGGGCACCAGACGTTCTGCTTCTGCTTGGCGCTCGTCCGTACTGTCCGTGTGGAGAAGATTAAAGAAGAGATTGCTTGCTTTATCCAGCTCTTGTCCGCTCTGCTCAAGGGCAAGGATTACGTTTTCAAACGTAGCATCCTCTTGCGATACTCTTTTTATCTCTGCGACCTCTCTCTTATGGGCTTCTATCCCGTCCGTGATCCGTCTGCTAAGATAAGCTGTGGAAAGATCGGAAAAGTCGGGATAAGTTATGTTTGTTTTACGATTCATATCTCTGTCTTCATATTATTCCGACAAAGTTACTATTTTTGACCAATGCTCTATCTAAAATATCTGATAATGGTGGTGATACCCATTGCCCTTACCGCCGCCCTCTTCTATCGTCTTTATCTCTGCGGCAAGAGGTGGAGGGCAGGCTGTTTGTATGGAAAGAGAAACGCCGAATCCTCTTCGGATCAAAGCTCTTTCGCCACTCCGTCGTCTCAGATAGTTCTCCTCCACTTGCCTTTGGAAAGAAGTCCGAAACAGAGAGGAAAATATCTCATCATAGATGTACAGACGACCGGACTTTTCGATGAGCATTACCCGGAAAACAATCCGCCTCTTCCTTTGGAGGTTACTCTCCTGCTGGTGGATGAGACTTGCGTTCCGCTCTGTGCCTGTACCACTCTGATTTATCAGGAGGAAATCGGCTCACCCGAAGCTGTAAACGTGCATGGTCTGACCCTAAAACGGGTGCAGCAGTTCGGGCAACCGATAGAGACTCTTGCTCCTCTACTGCACGGCTATATGGAGCAGTCGGAAATTCTTGTGGGGCATAATCTTCTGTTCGACCTTTCTGTCATCCGGCATGCCTTCTCTTCAGACACCTCTCTGCTTACCCTAATGGGAGAAAAAGAGCAGATCTGCACCATGATGCTTGCCTTGGAACAGCTACCCGAGGAGGTATCGGAGGGGAAATTTCTCTCTCTCCGCCAACTGGCCCGACTCTTCGGAGCGGAATGGTACAAGCGGGAGTCTGTTCATGTCTCCTATGCCAACGCTCTCTATACTCTTTTTGTGTTGAAAAAGTTGGTCTGATCGGTCCTCTTTTCTACCCCATCATTTTTATATATTTCGTCCACACCAATTGCGCCCCAACCCCCTTCTTCTATTTTGCTCAAGAGCCCCGATTTTAGAGCTGAAGAGAAGTGTTAAATCTGCTCTTTTTATTTACATTTATTATACACCCCGTCAAGCTCAAACGACAAACGAGCATATTTTTTCGGCTTAACGGGTTTAATTTTTCAGTAAACAGGTTTACCGTTTTCATTTAACACGTTAACCGAAAGTAGTAAACGTGTTAAGAAAAAGAACGAAATATGCAGACTATCAACAACTTAAATGATTTTCCCATTTAAAGGGGATATTAAGGCAGACTTTTGAGATAACATATATTCACACACAAACCCTTGAAATTTCAATTTTATTAACTACAAAATAGCCTCTAAAACCGATCAAGAGGATAGCTCTACCCGATTTCTGGATTTTCCACAAGCATCTATCTTTCAGCTTATTAGAAAATTTACATACGATAAGGAGAGTAAAAAGAGCTTCCCGTATCGGGATATTCGGAACGAAAAACGGGATTTTGGTTTTGTATAAAAATTTCAGTCTGAACGGCATTCTTGTCTATGCAAAGTACTCTTCTAAGAGACTCAAAAGGAGGGCTACGAAGGAGAAACTTTTTCATCGGAAGAGCCATTCAGACAAATACAAAAGAAGCGTCCGGAACTACTTTCCGAACGCTTCCTGTATCGTTTTCTGTGCAATCTACTGATGCTTTTCTTAGCAGCAACCGCAACCGCCACTGCTGCATCCACCGCTGCTGCAACCGCCACTGCTACAGCATCCGCCCTCTTGTGGGAAGAACATTTCGATCTCTTCGGTAGTAGCTTCGTGTACGTCTGTTACCTCTCCGATGAAGTGCAAATCGTTTCCTGCGAGAGGGTGGTTAAGGTCTACTCTTACGTGCTCATCGGCTACTTCCACCACTGTACCTATGAGTTGGTTGCCTTCTGCATCCATCAGAGGGACTTGTGCACCTGCAAAGACCATTTCACTGTCGAACTCATCTTCCACCATGAATATCTCCTTAGGAAGATTTGCAATGTATTCGTCCGAACGCTCTCCGTATGCATCTGTGCAAGAGAGTACGAAATCAAACTTTTCTCCGGCTTCCAAACCGAGAAGTTTTTGCTCAAAAGCAGGAAGCATCATTCCTAAACCGTGTATGTATTGGAAAGGAACTTCGCTCGTAGTCTCTTCTACCAACTCTTCTCCCTCTACACCTTTGGTTTGAGCATAAAGCTTATATTGTGCCTCTACAAATAGATTTTTATCTACTTTCATCTTGGTGTTACTTGATATTGAATTTGTTGTATTGGAAATATTTCCGACGCCAAAGATACGCAGTTTTTTGCAATTATATGGAACATATACCTCACTTACTTTTTCTTTTTGTACTTTTGTATGAGGACTTTTAGAGGACAAAGCCTATGCTGTACGTCGTAAGACAAAAGTCTCACCACGTTTTTACATACGAAGATTCTGATATAAGCGAAAATGAAATCTCTTACAAAGTTTATCATCAATATCGCTCTGATGGTCGTGCTTGCGTTTGCAGGCATTTGGGTCATCATGGCTCTGTTGAAAGTATATACCAATCACAACGATGCCGTCGTGGTTCCGGAGCTGAAAGGTCTTACCATAGAAGAGGCACAGTCCGTTTTGGCTTCGCAGGACTTAACGCTAAGCATTACCGACTCGATATATAGCGCAAGTCAGCCACGAGGCGTTATCTTGGAGTTTACACCAAGTGTAGGATCCAAAGTGAAGAGGCATCGCTCCGTCTATGCCACGGTAAACACATTCCAAGTGGCACAGAAGCGGATACCGAAGATCAGTGAAATATCCATGCGTCAGGCAGAAGCGATTCTTCGCAGTGTCGGTTTTACCAATATCACCATCTCTTATGTGAGCGGTCCTTACAACGATCTCGCTCTTCGCGTAACAGATGCCGCTGGAAGAGAACTCAAGGAGGGAACCATGGTTGCATACAATAGTAAAATCATCTTGGAAGTATCGTCTAACAACGTGGAGTCGCTTTACAATGGAGATCTTTCACTCGAAGCAGACTCTCTGGAGACAGATGCCGATGATGGTGTAATAGATGAGGATTTTCTCTGATGCAGGATCTGGATATAGACAACTCGGCACTGCCGGAAGAGGAAGACGAGGTCGTAGAGCTGTACGAACACTTTAGCGTAAAGGTAGACAAGGGACAAGCCCCCCTGCGGATAGATAAATATCTTGTTCTTCGTATGCCAAACGTCTCTCGACACCGCATACAGCAAGCGGCAGATGCGGGAGCGATATTTGTCTTCGACCGCCCGGTAAAAAGCAACTACAAGGTCAAACCTCTCGATGAAGTGAGTCTCCGTTTGGAGCGACCTCCCTATGAGTTTGAGATTATCCCGGAAAATATCCCGCTGGATATTGTCTACGAGGATGCGGATCTGATGGTAGTAAATAAACCGGCAGGGTTGGTGGTACATCCCGGACATGGCAACTACACGGGGACACTACTGAATGCCCTTGCATTCTACCTTAAAGACGATCCAAGCTATGACCCCAATGACCCGAGAGTAGGGCTGGTGCACAGAATAGATAAAGACACAAGCGGACTTCTTGTGATAGCTAAAACAGCCGATGCCAAAACGCATCTGAGCCGTCAGTTCTTCGATAAGACAACGACCAGATCCTATCGAGCGTTAGTCTGGGGCAGGCCCGAACCCAAAGAGGGAACGATAAAAGGAAATATTGCAAGAGATACAAAAGACAGGATGCAAATGGCTGTCTATCCGCACGAAGGAGAGATAGGCAAAGTGGCAATAACGCATTACAAAACACTGGAAACGTTAGGATATGTAACATGGATAGAGTGTCGCCTCGAAACAGGACGTACACACCAGATTCGTGCACATATGAAACATCTCGGACATCCTCTGTTTGCAGATGAGCGTTATGGCGGAGAAAAAATCCTCAGAGGACAATCGACAGCAAACTACAAAAAGTTTGTGAGCAACTGTATGGCAATCTGTCCTCGACAAGTACTGCATGCAGCCACTCTCGGATTTGTTCATCCATCGACGGGAGAACAGATGGAGTTTTCGGCTCCTCTACCTGAAGACATCTCCCAACTACTGGAAAAGTGGAGAAGATATGCCAATGAAGGCATCGAGTAGTAAAAGACAGAAGAAAAGAATTATGGCGCAAGAAGCTAAAATGAACAAAATAAATGTGGCGGTTATAGCAGGAGGAGACTCCGGAGAGTACGAGGTTTCTCTGAAAAGCCAAGCGGGTATACTCTCGTTTTTGGACAAGGATCTGTTTTCCGCCATTCCGGTTATCATCACATCCAAAAAGTGGGTGGTGATAGGGACAAATGGGGAAGAACTTCCAATAGATAAGAACGATTTTTCCTACTGTTCGGGAGAAGAAAAAGTTCGGTTCGACTTCGCTTACATCACCATTCATGGTACACCGGGAGAAAATGGACTGCTCCCCGGATATTTTGAGATGATAGGCATCCCACATTCTACTTGTCCTGCATTTGTATCGGCACTTACATTTAATAAGTTTTTCTGCAACAGAAGTCTCTCCGCTCTCGGATACAATGTCGCCAAGGCTATTTTACTCCGAAAGGGAGACAGCTACAACGAACAGGAGATAGTGAACAGACTCGGACTCCCACTCTTTGTAAAACCAAACGCGGGAGGCTCCAGCGTGGCGACGACAAAGGTCAAAAAAGTGGAAGATCTGCATCAAGCCATCACGGTTGCTACCGTTGAGGGAGGAGACGTAATATTGGAACAGCTTCTTACCGGCACGGAAGTTACGTGCGGTTGCTACCAAGACGGCTCCGGGATACACGTGCTTCCGGTTACAGAGGTAGTGAGTAAAAATGAGTTTTTCGACTTTGATGCAAAATACAATGGACAGGTAGAGGAGATAACTCCTGCGCGTATACCCGATGAGCAGTTTGCTACAATTCAAGAGCTTACCGTACGCATCTACTCCACTCTGAATGCCAAGGGCATCATCCGGATAGACTACTTCATCTCCGCAGACGGCACCCCCTATTTGGTCGAAGTCAATACCACTCCGGGCATGACACCTACGAGCTTTATCCCACAGCAGGTAGAGGTGGCAGGAGAAAGTATGAAAGATGTGCTTAGAAAGGTTATCCTCCACAACATGAATGTATAAAGCCTCTTCTGTATAGAGGATTTACGGCGTCAGTACCAATACTAAACGGAAATATAGAATGGAAACAACCAATATATCCAACGACCCTTATAAAGATATCAGACCGCTAAACGAGTCGGAAATACCGGAAGCATTTGCTCAGCTGCTACAGGACGAAACGCTGCGTTCACTCATTCCGGTGATGCTCCCGGGATATACGGTAAAAGATTTGGAGATGTTGCAACCACAAATTCGCACCATCTACGACTTCAAGAAACATATCTCCCTTCCGGTGGTATCGGAGATATCCAAGAAAAGTTGCTTTTCTATCTCCTCCTCCGGAATGAGTAAGATAGAAAATGATAAGGCTTATACCTTTATCACGAACCACAGAGACATCGTACTGGATGCCTCTTTTCTGAGTGTTTTGCTTTTTCAAAACGGCAAACTGTTCCCACAAATTGCGATAGGAGATAACCTTCTTATCAAAGAGTGGATAAGGCAACTGGTCAGGATAAACAACTCTTTCATCGTAAAGAGAGCGGTATCGGTACGAGAAATGCTCACCGAAAGCAAAAAACTCTCTTCCTATATCCGCCACACGATTACCGATACAGACGAATCCGTATGGATAGCACAAAGAGAAGGGAGAGCCAAAGACTCTAACGACCGAACCCAGACAGCCATGCTGAAAATGCTGGCAATGAGCTCGGACAAAGAGCCTGACACAGCATTGCAAGAGCTACGAATTGTTCCCGTTTCGCTGTCTTACGAATATGACCCATGCGACTATCTGAAGGCACAAGAGATGTTACAAAAAAAGCTTGACCCCGAACACAAGAAAAGCCAAATGGATGATCTCAAAAATATGCAACAGGGTATCGTCGGGAAGAAAGGGCGTGTGCATCTTTCCATTTGTGAGCCTATGGGAGATTTTACTACCGGTCTGCCTGCCAAAGAAGCGCTTCAAGCTTGGGCGGAAGAGATAGATAGACGCATACACAAGAAGTACAGACTCTATGAAATAAACTATATCGCATACGATCTGTTACACGGTACGAAAAAGTATCTGGGCAGCATGTACGGAGAAAAAGATCTCGCAGAAATAGAGCAATACTTTGCCGAACAGATAGGAAAAATAGAGATACCCGGGGATGCCAAGGATGAAACATTTCTCAGAGAGCGCATTTTGGAGATGTACGCAAACCCTCTGATCAATAATCTGAATGCGTAAAGAACAAGCATAAAACATGAAAACACTTTTAATAGTAGACCCTCAGATAGACTTTATATCCGGCTCATTGGCTGTACCTAAGGCAGAAGAGGCGATGCTACACCTTACGGAAAAGATAAAGAGTGAGACTCTCTCTCCCTCCAAGACGTGGGAACACATCGTAATAACCGTGGATGCCCACCCGATAGACCACTGCAGCTTCTCGGCTCAAGGGGGAGAATGGCCGCCGCACTGCATCAAGCAGAGTGTCGGAGCTGCTATCTACGAACCGCTTATGCAAGCCCTTGTCCAGCTCAAAAGCTCTCCCAATGCACCCCGTATAACGGTTGTTGAGAAAGGGAAGCTGCAAGAGAAAGACGAGTATAGTGCTTTCGGCGAAACTCTGCCGGACTATCTCCAATCTGCTTCCTCTATCGAAGTGTGCGGTATAGCCGGAGAGTATTGCGTCTTTACGACCCTCAGCGATCTTATCAAACATGGTATTGCCCCGAAGAAGATCACCATACTGAAAGAGTGCATCGGCTCTTTCGACAACGGGGAGACCATGGAAAAGTTTGCACAAACACATCAATGTAACATAGCATAATAGACATAAAGAACGACAACAATGAATTGGTTTGAATGTAAAGTAACCTACGAGAAAGAAGAAAATCAGGACGGAAAGATGAAGAAAGTGTCCGAAATCTATCTTTTGGATGCTCTCACCTTTACCGAAGCAGAGAATAGACTTGCCGAAGAACTCAGCCCACGTGGTCCATTTATCGTGGACAGTGTAAAAAAGGTGAAGTATGCCGAGATATTTACAGACGAGAACGGCGACAAATTCTACAAGATGAAGGTTGGCTTCATCTCTCTTGATGAAAAGGCCGGAGTAGAAAAAAAGAAATATGTGAACATGCTCTCTCAAGCCGCAGATGTAGAAGGAGCCATAGCACTACTGCATAAAGGGATGAGTGGAAGTATGATGGACTACGAGCTATCTGCCGTTAGCGAAACCATGATAATGGACATCCTCAGAAGTAACGCATGAGCATCCGAGAAAATATAGAAGCTATCCGCCGGACACTCCCGCAAGATGGGAGTGTCATGCTGGTAGCTGTATCCAAATATTATCCCGTGGATGCTCTCATCACTGCGTACGAAAGTGCCGGACAGAGAGTGTTTGGAGAGAGCCGGGTACAAGAGTTGAGAGCGAAATAAGAAGCCGCTCCGAAAGATATCGAATGGCATCTGATAGGTCAGCTTCAGCGGAATAAGGTTAAGTACATAGTGCCTTTCATTCACACCATTCATAGTATAGACTCCGAGTCGCTGCTGGAAGAGATAGACAAGCGAGCCGGACAGACAGAGGGCAGAGCAGACAAAATTCGTGTACTGTTGCAGATCCACATAGCACAGGAAGAGAGCAAATCCGGACTCACACCGAATGAGTTTCGTGCATTCATCGCCACCAAGCCGTGGCAGAAGTACAAGAATGTAGAGTTTGCAGGCATGATGACGATGGCAACGAATACGGATGATGAGGAACAAATCCGATCGGAGTTCAAACAAGTATCCGATCTCATGAAAGAAGTACAGGCAAAAGCAGAAGAGCTGAACCTGCCTGCAAGCTTCAAAGAGCTCTCTATGGGAATGAGCGATGACTACAAAATAGCTCTTGAATACGGCGCAACCATCATAAGAGTAGGCTCTAAAATCTTTGCGGAGTGAACAAGATCGTCATCCTCTACATAGGCAAGACAGATGACAAAGGCCTGGAGTCTGCCACTCAAGAATACTACAAAAGAGCCGGGAGGTATATCTCTGTGGAAGAGATAGCCATTCCGGACATAAAAAACAGAAAGTCGCTCGACCCTGAAGAGCAGAAAAAAAGAGAGGGCGAACTGGTTCTAAGCAAACTGGAAGCATCGGACAGAATAATACTCTTAGATGAAAGAGGAAAAGAGCGAACATCGTCCGAAATGGCTTCTTGGCTGGATGGGCAGATACAGTCGTCCTACAAAAGGATGGTCTTGATTATCGGTGGGCCTTATGGTTTTTCGGATGAGGTCTACGCCGCTGCCCACGAAAAAATCTCTCTTAGCAAGCTCACTTTCTCCCACCAAATGATACGCCTTTTTCTTGCAGAACAGGTATATCGCTGGATCTCCATAATCAAAGGGCTTCCCTACCACCACGATTAACCGACAGATTGGTTACAGCCTTTGAAGTATTCAGACTTCAAAATCCATTTAAGGCTGTTTGTAAGTTTATCTGAACCGGTAAAAATCTCAATCGGAACAGGTACAATATTAGAAATCAAAGCACGAACAATGAGAACCAAGGCTTGATTCCCCAAAATCGAACC
>JAUMWS010000063.1 GCA_030529525.1 Porphyromonas sp.
ACGGGTTTAATTTTTCAATGAACCCGTTTACCGATTTCATTTAACACGTTTACCCGATTCAATAAACGTGTTAAGTTTTTGGAGTTATGGTGTTGGTGGATAGGGATTTACGATTTTTGTCCTCTTTTTTACCGTTTTTCGCCGTAAAATTGAATTAGGATTTGTTTACAGAAATCCGTGTTAAAATTCACACCAATTAACTCGAAAACAGCTCATGAAACGTACTGAGAAAAAATTTTTTCGGAATTTGAGATAATTCATATCCTATTGGTTATAAGTGATTTTGAGATTTAGATGAGGTCGAAAGAGGTCGGAGGAACATTTTTTTCTCCTTTTTTGAGAGGGTAAAATAGGGTCCGTTTTTATATAAAAGTGCACGAGAAAGGTCGGTAAGATTGCTTCCTGTTTTGGCTCTTCAAGGTGCGAAAAATAGAATGAAAATGTGATGAAGACCCTAAAAATAGAGCAAATGTGATGAGTATTCGAGATATAAAGAGTATTTTTGTATGGTTCGCGGGGTATTGCTTCGCTTTTAATCCAAAAGAAGAATAAACTACTCCGTATCGGACTTTATAGAAAAGAAATGAGATGACCAGATTAAGCGTAAACATCAATAAGATAGCAACACTTAGAAACTCAAGAGGAGGCAATAATCCGGATCTTTTGAAGGTCTGTAAAGATGTAGAAAGGTGGGGAGCGGAAGGGATAACAGTCCATCCTCGTCCGGACGAACGACATATTCGGTACAAGGATGTGTATGATCTTAAAGAGATTGTAACGGAGGAGTTCAACATAGAAGGTTATCCGTCACCGGAGTTTGTTCGGTTGGTTTCGGAGGTTCGTCCTGCACAGGTTACATTGGTGCCGGATCCGCCCGGAGCACTTACAAGTAATGCGGGATGGCGTGTGGCTGAGAATATGGACTTTCTGAAGGAGGTTGTGTCTCACTTCAAGTCTTTAGGCATACGCACTTCCATATTTGTGGATACAGACTTGGACAACATTCGAGAAGCTGCCAAAACCGGTACGGATAGGGTAGAGCTGTATACAGAGCCTTATGCTGCGGGGTATGTGAAAGATAGGGAAGCAGCTGTAAGACCCTTTATCGAAGCTGCCAAAGTGGCTCACGAGGTTGGATTGGAGCTGAATGCCGGACACGATTTGAGTCTTGAAAATCTTAGATTTTTTGCTCAAAAAGTTCCCCATTTAGTGGAGGTCTCTATCGGTCATGCCCTTATCTGCGATGCACTCTATATGGGACTCGAAAAGAGTATCGCTTCCTATCTGGAGTGCCTTAAGGTTTAACCTTGTCGGAGTTTAAAGAACAGAGAAATATATTCTAAAAACAAATACAAAATAAAAGATAAATCGGATGAACATTTATTCTATTTTAGCACAAGTACAATCGGCTCCCATGCCGAATCTATCCGGTACTGCCGAAGGTGTAACAGCTAATGTACCTCCCGTTCCGGAGTCTTTGAGTCTGTTCGATCTTGCCATGAAAGGAGGACCTATTATGATCATCCTTTTGCTGTTGTCTATTTTAGCCATCTATCTTTTCATGGAGAGATATCTGGTGATCAGAAAGGCAGCACGTACCAACCACACATTCATGAACCAGATACGGGATTACATGAAAGAGGGAAAGATCTCGTCTGCTCTTTCACTCTGTGAAGTGGAGGGAACACCCGGAGCAAGAATGATTCAGAAAGGCCTGCAACGTCTCGGAAGACCGATGCAAGACCTCTCTGTTGCTGTGGAAAATGTGGGTAATATCGAAATTGCAAAGCTGGAGAAAGGACTTCCTCTTCTCGCCACAGTGGCAGCCGGAGCTCCGATGATAGGCTTTTTGGGAACTGTTACAGGTATGATCCACGCCTTTTTTGATATGGCTTCTGCCGGGAACAATGTGAATATATCTCTTCTATCTTCCGGTATTTACGAAGCTTTGGTAACTACCGTAGGAGGTCTTATTGTCGGTATCATCTGTCTCTTTGCATACAATCACTTGGTGTACAGAATAGACCATGTGGTAACCAAGAGCGAGACACAGGCACTTGAGTTTATGGATATGCTGAACGAACCTATCAAGTAAGAGCATGAAACTGAAAAGAAAAGCCAAGGTCGTAGAGATCTTTAGCATGGCTTCCATGACGGATGTTATCTTTTTGCTATTGATATTCTTTATGGTTACATCTACGCTTGTTATGCCCAATGCACTCAAGGTGCTTTTGCCTCAGAGCAATCAGCAAACAGCCGTGAAGACTCCTACAAGGATAACGATAGACAAAGAGCTTCGTTACTATGTAACCATGCGGAATGGAGATGACAAGGAGGTCGGCTACGATGAGCTTAAAGCATATATAGATGGAGAGCTTTCGGAGGATCCCGAATTCTTTGTAGCTCTCTATGCGGATGAGAGTATCCCCTACGGAGAAGTGGTGAAGATCCTTAATATCGCAGTAGAAAAGAAGTTTAAAATGGTTATGGCCACCAGGCCTCTCTGACCTGTGAAAAAGATAATAGCAGATAGTATCTATGAGCAATAGTAAAGAAAAACTCATAGCCTTAGTTGCAACCATAATAGGACATGCCCTTCTGGTTGTGTTGCTCTTCTTTGTCTATATGACGATGAGTGCACAAGATGAGCAGAGTAGCGCTCCGGTGGATATCGGAAATATAGAGGTGGCAATGGGTAGCGACATGGACAGCTGGAGTCAAGCGCTTCCAAAGCCCCGAAAGGCTATGCCCACGCCTGCTCCTGCTCCGGAAAAAGGAGAACCGGAAGAGCTACTGACGCAAGAGCATGAGGATGCTCCCCCCATGGCTCCGGTGCCTCCCCCCAAAAAATCGGAAAAGCCTAAGGTGCGTGAACCTAAGCCTAAACCCGCACAGAAAACTCCTACACCTAAAGTGGAAGATCCACGAAAAGTAGAGGAGGCAAGGCTTAAAGCGCAGGAAGAGGCTCGTCTGAAAGCAGAACAAGCCCTAAGAGAACAGGAAGAACAGAAGCGTAAAGCAGCTCAAAGCCGTGTTGCCAACGCTTTCCAAGGAGCAAAAGACTCCGAGGGATCCAGAGGCAGTGGTACTTTCGGAAGTGGAGTGCAAGGTTCTCCTACCGGTAATGTCTCTTCGGGTGGTGCCGGTTCGGGAGTTGGCGGATATGGCTCATGGAATTTGTCCGGACGTGGTCTTATAGGAGGACAGTTACCTGTGCCTCAATATACAAGCCAGACCGAGGGTCGTATTGTTATCAGTATCACGGTTGATCCAAAAGGAAATGTGATAAGTGCTTCCATAGGTCCGGGCACTAATATAGACAATCATACCATGAGACAGAAAGCTCTGGAGGCTGCCAGAAGAGCCAAGTTTACGGCTACGGATGGTATACAAAATCAGGAGGGAAGTATAACCTATATTTACAAGTTGCGTTCATGATGTGAGTTTATCATGAGTGCGAGTCTAATATCAAACAATAAATGAGTATGAAAAGAGTGTTTGTATTTTTAGCAGAGGGCTTTGAGGAGATCGAAGCTATCTCTACAATAGATATTCTGCGTAGAGCAGAAATAGGAGTAACAACTGTATCTATAACTTCTGAAAGAGAAGTAGTGGGAGCGCACGGCGTGCCTGTGATTGCAGATAAGTGCATTGCAGAAGTAAAGCATACCGATACCGATGCAATAATTCTTCCCGGCGGACTTCCCGGAGCTACCAATCTGGAAGCCTCTGAACCGTTAAGAGAGATGATTGCAGAAGCCAATAAGGGAGGTTTGCTACTTGCCGCTATTTGTGCCGCTCCTGTAGTTTATGGTTCGGCAGGGCTTCTAAAGGATAAGGTGGCTACTGCTTATCCCGGATTTGAAGAGAAGTTGGCATGCAAGCAATACAGCCAAACAGAATCCGTTGTAGTGGATGGCAATATCATTACCGGACGTGGACCGGGCTATTCGTTCTCTTTTGCTCTTGCGATTGTAGAGTATCTACTGGATAGAGAAACAGCAAACGCAGTAGCAGGAGGTATGCTTCTTACGGAATCTTTAAGATGACGCATCCTCTTCCTTACTCGGATTATGCATCACATTTAAGGGAGATCTTTCCGCATTATAAAGTGCAGAAGATCTCCCTTAATGCGGGATGTACTTGCCCCAATAAAGATGGGATAAAAGGTTTTGGAGGATGTACGTATTGTAACAACAGCTCATTCACGCCCAAATACACGCTGAAAATGGAGCCTATTATTGATCAGTTGCAACTTGGGATAGAGTTTTTCCGTCAGAAGTATAAGGAGATGAAGTTTTTGGCATACTTTCAATCCTATACCAATACATACGGAGATGTGGACGAGTTAATCCGAAAATATGAGACAGCGGTAGCCTATCCTGATGTAGTCGGGCTCATTATCGGAACAAGACCGGACTGCATGCCCGATGAGATTTTAAACTATCTCGTTGATCTGAAAAAGCGCAAAGACCTTTATGTTGCCATAGAATACGGTATGGAAAGTACCTCTAATATTGTACTCGAAAGAGTAAATAGAGGTCATACATTTGAGGAAAGTGTGGAGGCTATAAACAGAACTGTTGAGGTCGGACTGCCCGTAGGAGGACACTTTATATTTGGTCTTCCGGGAGAAGACAGGGATGCCATAGTTAAGAGTGCCGGTTTAATATCCGATCTTCCTCTGAATTCGATAAAGATTCATCAGCTTCAAGTCCTTAGAGGAACTAAGCTTGGAGCCGATTTTTTGAAGGGAGAACTCAATGATCTACCCCTGTTTAGCTATGAAGAGTATCTGGAGCTTGTAGCAGATTTTCTGTGTCATCTTCGTCCGGATATGTATGTCGATCGTTTTGTCTCATCCAGTCCTCCTCATATGGTTATAGCACCTCAGTGGGGAATGAAGAATTATTACTTTACTATCAAACTTGTGGCATATATGAGAGAGAATGGGTTATTTCAAGGGAAAAATTATTGTAGATAAATGGTTTTATACTATATTTGAGCAATAAAGAATTTTATTAAACCTAGCCTGTTATGAGCTATCTGAAGTTTGATAGAAGTAGCATGAGTAACCTCGAAGAGGTCCTCAATAAAGAGATATTACGCACGAATAGGCGCGGCGCCTACCACTGTTCCACTTTAATAGGGCTGAATACGAGAAAATATCATGGACTATTAGTTGCTCCTATAGAAGATTTAGGACCCTATAATTACGTGCTCCTTTCATCCTTGGATGAGACTGTTATACAGCACGGAGCAGAGTTTAATCTCGCTGTGCACAAGTATGAAGGAGAGCATTTCAGCCCTAATGGGCACAAATATATTCGGGAGTACGATTTGGATGGCGTGCCCAAGACATTGTATAGAGTAGGAGGGATAATCCTTTCTAAGGAGATTGCTTTCTCTCATGAGGATGATCGCGTACTTATTCGATACACTCTTTTAGAGTCTCAAGCCAAAACTATTTTGCGTTTTCGCCCTTTGTTGGGCTTTAGGAGCGTTAAGGAGTTGTGTGTTGAAACGCCTGATGCCAATTTGAGTGCCTCTCCGGTCGAAAATGGACAGGAGTTTTGTCTCTATCCCGGCTTCCCTAAGCTTGCTCTCCAAATAACGAAAGAGAATGAGTATGTCTCTTGTCCGACTTGGTACAAGCACTTCTTATATGATAAGGAGAGAGAAAGAGGACATGCTTGTACTGAGGATCTTCCAATGCCCGGTTACTTTGAGGTCGAAATAGATGCGGGAGAATCTATTGTTTTTTCTGCCGGTCTCTCTCCTCTTAATCCTGGAAAGATTGCATCTCTATTCGATGAAAGTGTCGAAGAGCGCACGCCAAGAACAAGTTTTAAGAACTGTTTGGTGAATGCGGCAGACCAGTTCTATTATCAACCCGATGAAGAACGGGCTTATCTTATGTCCGGTTATCCATGGGGAGGAGTAAGAGCAAGAAATATGCTTATAGCTCTTACCGGTTGCAGTTTCGGTATCGGTAAACCGGAAAGATTTCATCGAATTTGGGATACATTCTGGCCGGCTCTTAAGCGATTTATGGATACGGGACAGACAGACCCTGTTATTCGAGAGATTGATAAGCCAGACATTCCCCTTTGGGCAGTAAATACGATAATAGATTATTCCAAATGGACCAGTTTGGAAGACACGCGTGAAAAATTCGGAGAAGCACTTCGGTGTATTGTCAAGTATCTTTCGTCCGGCAAGCATCCTAATATGAAGGTTGAGAGCAACGGATTGCTTTATGCGTGGAGTACGGATAACAGACCCATCACATGGATGGATGCCGAGTGGGATTTCCGTCCTGTTGTGAAAAGAGAGGGGTATATCGTGGAGTTTAATGCTTTATGGTACAATGCACTTTGCTTCTATAAAGCACTTCTTGAACCGGATAGCGATCGGATGGAAGACGAGATCGCAAGAGTTTCCGAATCTTTTGTTCGTGTTTTTGTGAACGAGCACAACTATCTGTTCGACTACGTTAATCCGAACTCTCCTCAAGATTGGAGTGTAAGACCTAATATGCTCTTTGCCATCGGGTTGATGTACTCACCTCTATCTCGAAGGCTTCAACGTTCTGTGTTGGATATCGTTACAAAAGAGCTTTTGACCCCATTAGGTTTGCGAACATTAAGCCCAATAGGAAAAGGATATAAGGGTTATTGTAATGGAAGCTTGAGGGATAGATCTCTATCTTATTACAGTGGAGGTGTTTGGAGTTGGCTTATGTATCCTTATTTGAGTGCCTATCTGCGTCTTTTCCGAAGAGCCGGATACTCTTTTGTGGAGCGGATGATGATTCCATTTGAAGCAGAATTATCTAATCATGGAATAGGTACAATTTCTGAGTTATACGATGCTACTCCACCTTTCTATAGCCGAGGAGAGATTTCTTATGCCACAAGTGTCAGCGCGATACTGCGGATAAAGAACAGGTTGGATGATGATATCCGGAAAGGGGATGATATATTTGATATTTTCTAATCAAGAAATACCTTGATAGATAAGATATGAAAGCACTAATGTTTGGTTGGGAATTCCCACCGCATATACTTGGAGGCCTTGGAACGGCAAGTTATGGCCTTACTCAAGGTATGAGTCTGCAAGAGGATATGGATATTACGTTTGTGATTCCAAAGCCTCATGGAGATGAAAACCAGTCTTTCTTGCGTATTATTGGAGCATCTCAAGTGCCTGTTGTGTACCGTCACGTGAGTAGAGAACAGGTGGATGGTATGATTGGCAAACTGATGTCTCCTGAATTTTTCTTTCATTTGCGCGAGGGCATCTATGCCGACTTCAACTATCTCCACACGAATGAATTGGGGTGTTTGGAGTTTTCCGGAAGATATCCGGATAACTTAATGGAAGAGATCAATAACTATTCCATTATGGCCGGAGTGCTAAGCAGACGATTGGATTATGATATTATACACTCTCACGACTGGTTGACTTATCCGGCGGGTATACATGCTAAGAGTGTAAGTGGAAAGCCTTTGGTCATTCACGTACATGCTACGGACTTCGACCGCTCAAGAGGACAAGTGAATCCGCAGGTCTATGCCATAGAGAAAAACGGAATGGACTATGCCGATCACATCATCACTGTAAGTGATCTTACTCGAAAGACCGTAATAGAAAAGTATCACCAAGATCCTCAAAAGGTTACCACGGTACACAATGCCGTTACACCTCTCAGCCCTTCCATTTTAAGTATAAAAGATAAGAGGGGAGTGAGCGATAAGGTGGTAACGTTTCTTGGTCGGATCACCATGCAGAAAGGTCCTGAATTTTTCATTGAAGCCGCTGCAAAAGTTTTGGCCAAGACGAAGAATGTCCGTTTTATAATGGCCGGTAGTGGAGACATGATGAATCAGATGATTCGTCTGAGTGCATTGAGAGGTATTTCAGACCGCATGCACTTTACGGGTTTTATGAAAGGAAATCAGGTGTACGAGGTGTTCAAGGCGAGTGATGTATATGTGATGCCTTCTGTCTCAGAGCCTTTCGGTATATCTCCTCTTGAGGCCATGCAGTGTGGTGTCCCCAGTATCATCTCCAAGCAGAGCGGATGTGCCGAAATCCTAAACTATGCCATTAAGGTGGATTATTGGGATGTGGATGCTTTGGCAGACGCAATATATGGATTGGTAACTTATCCGGCGTTTCATACTTTCTTGAAAGAGGAGGGATTGAAGGAGGTCAATAACATTAAATGGGAAGATGCAGGACTCAAAGTAAGGCATATCTATGACCAGCTATTGAGATAGAAATGCGGCACTCTCTACACAACAATCATTAATTAAGAATAGGTTTATATCAACGATAAAGTCATGAAAAGAATCTGTCTCAACCTCAATTTGCATCAGCCGTTCAGGCTTAAGAGATATCGCTTCTTTGATATAGGGAATGACCACTACTACTTTGACGATTTTCAAAACGAAGAAGTCTTTCGCCAGTTGGCCGAGGAGTCTTATCTTCCCGCCCTTAGAATAATAAGAGATCTGACCGTACAGGATAGAGTTCCATTCAAGTTCTCCATCTCAATTTCCGGTACTGCTTTTGAGCAGATAGAGTTGTGTGCTCCGGAACTTCTGGATTTACTTTTGGATATAAATACAACCGGACAGATAGAGTTCATAGCAGCACCTTACTCTTACTCCCTTTCTTCACTGGGAGATACAGCAGAGTTTGAAAAAGAGGTTGAAGTCCTATCCAAGAAGATAGAGCTACTGTTCGGAACCTCTCCTAAGATATTGAGGAATACCGAGCTGATCTACTCTGATGATATAGCTCTTGTTGCTCAAAAAATGGGCTTTATGGCGATGATGACAGAGGGGGCTAAGCACGTTCTTGGTTGGAAAAGCCCGAACTATCTTTATTCATCGGCAGAAGCTCCGAATCTTAAGTTGATGTTGCGCAATGCTTCTTACAGCTCGGATCTTGTAAGGCATTTCTCCAATCTCCACTGGCCCGAATATCCTCTTACCACTGAAAAGCTTGCGGGATGGTTTGCCAATCTTCCCGAAGTAGAAAGCTTTGTTTACATTGATATCCCATTGGAGACATTCGGACATATCCACAAACGTCCGTCCGGAATCTTTGAGTTTCTCAAGGCATTGCCTTCAACATTGGAGAGCCGTGGTATCTCAATGGCTCTGCCATCTGAGATTGTTCGGGAGGAAGAAGTAGCTGCTCCGCTCTCTGTACCATCGCCCATATCTTGGTCGGAAGAGGAAAAGGGTGTTACTTCCTGGCTTGGAAATGTTCTTCAACAGGAGGCATTCAGAAAGTTGGAAGAGTGGGGAGAGAGATTGAGGCTATGTTCGGACAGACGGCTATTCTTGGACTGGTTGCATCTTCAGTCTTGCGACCACTTCTTTTACATGACTACACTGTATCAGGATGTTCGTCCTTTCAGTCCGTACGATAACGCTTACGATGCTTTCAACAACTACATGAATGTCCTCAGTGACCTTGTTTTGCGTATTCAGGCACAGTATCCGACAACAATAGAGAACGAGGAGCTTAGTGCTCTGCTACTCACTATCCGAAATCAGGATAAGCAGATCGTTGAACTGCAAAAAGAACTTGACGTTCTGAAAGCCAAGAAGCGGACTACAAAGAAGAGTACAAAGCAGGCGGAGTAATCCTATAGCTTTGTGGCGCGGAGAATCTCTCTTTTGCCCGGAGGGCCTGGAAGTCTTTCAACCTGAAACCCCGCTTCCTGCAAGCCTCTCCTTACTACTCCTTTAGCACAATAGGTGGTGAGAACGCCACGAACTTTAAGATAGTTGTTCATTCGTCTGAAAAACGGAATGCTCCAAAGCGGACTCTCTATTTTATCAGGCGCAAAAGGATCGAAGAATAGCACGTCGATGCTCTCGTTTTCAAATTCGAATTCAAGAGCATCGGCGTGCTCTTTTATTATGCTCATATTGGGTAAGATTTCAGTCCTCTTATTCCATTCGGCACGGACGATTTGTTCCACATACTTCTCTTCTATGCCCAGCTGTTTGGCATAGTTCAGAGAGAGAAGAACCTCTATTGGAAGAGGATCATATTCGATGCTCTGTAGCTCAAAAGACAACTCCGGATGAGCGAGGGCATATTCAAGTACACAGACAGCATTCAGCCCCATACCAAAGCCGATCTCTCCTATTCGGATAGTGCTCTTTGATGAATGAGCCAGATAATGCTCCAGACCGGCATGTATGTAGACGTGCTTTGCCTCTGTGATAGCTCCGTTTATGGAGTGATAACTTTCGTTTCCACCATCTATAAGAATAGTATGGCTTCCATCGGAGGTCTCAATCAAGGATATATTTTTCTCTTCCATTTATTTCTCTTTTAGGGAACAAAGGTAAAAAAGAAGCACGATTTGGGTACAAGGTCATAGTCAAAAAGGAGCATTTTGAGGGAGCTTTTATATAAAAACAGATCTCTTCATTTCTTCATCAGAAGAGCAGTTTTTACCTCTCCAAAATGCTCTACTCTTAGAATGATTTTTGATAAGAATTTGTATTTCAATGTTTTATTTGAAATCTCAGACTTTGAAACTTTTTTATCTCCGGACGGTTTGATGCCCCCTTTTCGAGTTAATAGAGGTGAATTTTATTGCGATTGTCTGTGAATAAATCCTAATTGAAAATATGCGCTAAAATACTCTTTTTTAATACGTTTTTATTGAAGTTCTTTATAATCAGCTTGTTGATGAAGTTTTCTAAACACGTTAAGTGAATCGGGTAAACGGGTTAAAT
>JAUMWS010000064.1 GCA_030529525.1 Porphyromonas sp.
GGTCAGACCATTTATTCTGAAAAGTTTTCCCGCCAAAGCAGAAGGTAAGCCGAGCAATATTTTGATTGCTTCCGATGCCATCAGAGCACCTGTAAACCCTGCCGTAGCACCAATGATACCGACAGCGGAGCCGTCCGTCGATGCGTCGAAGTCGGCAAAAAGATCCCGATACCCTCCACAGCCTTTGTAGTGAAAAAGAGAGGTCTGCCCCACAAACTCGGAAACAGCCCCATAGAGATACGGTATCGAAAGTGTCTCTGCCGTTTGGTCCATCAGATAACGAGTGGCAAGATTGTCGCAACCATCTATTATAAGGTCATATCCGGAGGCTATCCTTTCGGCATTTTCAATTGAAAAACGCTCATTGTAGGCAGTGAGAGAGCAGTCCGAATTGAGCCGACGCAACCGCTCTACTGCGGTGATGGCTTTCGGTTTGCCCAAATCTTTTTCCTGATAAAGGATCTGGCGTTGAAGATTGGACGGACTGACGGTATCGAAGTCTACGATTCCAACGTGCCCCACTCCCGATGCCACGAGATAGTAAAGGATAGGAGCTCCGAGTCCGCCCGCACCCACTACCAGCACTCGCCTATCTGCCAGACGCTGCTGTCCGGCAATACCCACTTCGGGAAGCATGATCTGTCTTTGGTATCTCTCCGTAAAAGAGAGTTCGGAAGTCGGCTTTACATCCATTCGTCCCAGTCTTTCCATACAGGTTCGTACCCCTTTGCCCTTATTGCCGCAGCCATCTCTTCCACACTTCTGCTATCATTTATGGAGAACTGCTCCAGCTCTTTGTGCGGAGGCGAAGCGTATCCGCCCGGCTCGGTACTCGAGGCGGCACTCATCGTTGTTACGCCTATCCGCATCGCCATATCCCGAAACT
Source organism: Porphyromonas sp. (assembly GCA_030529525.1). Taxonomy (GTDB): domain Bacteria; phylum Bacteroidota; class Bacteroidia; order Bacteroidales; family Porphyromonadaceae; genus Porphyromonas_A. The sequence continues at coordinate 887 of JAUMWS010000064.1, forward strand.
CGGCACTCTCTCTCGTGGATAGCGAAATATCCACCTCCGGATCGAAGATGCGGTAAGCACATATCAGTTGAGCCATCTGCCTGTCGTTAATCGGGTCTATCGGCATAAAAGAGCCGACATGAGGACGCAAACGAGGAAGAGAGATAGAGTATTTGGTGCGCCAGTGAGTACGCTCCAAGTAGTTAAGATGCAAGGCTGTGAAGAAAGAGTCGGTACGCCAATTCTGAAGCCCAAGCAGTGCTCCTATTCCTATTTTATTCACTCCTGCTATGCCGCAACGGTCTGGAGTTTCCAGTCTGAACCGGAAGTTGGACTTCTGTCCACGGGGATGAAAATCCGGATAGGTACGCTCGTTGTAGGTTTCTTGATAGACACAGACGTAACTGATACCGGCTCCAACCAAGCGGGCATACTCTTCTGTTTGAAGCGGCTGAACCTCTAATGAGATCTGAGCAAAGTGCGGACGAACCGCCCGAACTATCTCTTCATAATAGTCGGCATCCGTCAAGCGAGGAGCTTCTCCCGAGACCAGAAGAAGATGTCGAAAGCCCCACTTTTTGAGTACCTCTATCTCCTGCATCACCTGATCCACATCCAGCTTCACTCTGTGAATCTTATTGTGGCAGCTGAAACCGCAATAGACACAGGAGTTGGAGCAGTAGTTGGAAACATACAGCGGGACATACATCTGAATGGTACGCCCGTAACGTTTCAGGGTAAGCTCCTCCGCCTTTTGCGCCATCTGCCTGAGAAAAGGCTCCGCAGCAGGAGAGATAAGGGCTTTGAAGTCCTCCAGATTACAGCGCTCCTTGCTTAAAGCTATTCGCACATCCCGGTCTGTTTTGTTGAGTATAGAGTTCTCTTCGGTATCCCAGTCGTGCTTAATCAGTTCGTCATAAAAGGTCATCTTCTATCCTCCTTCGGTTTATGCGTCCTGCTAATCATTAAAAAATCCATCTATCGGAGAGGTTGCCGATGCACAGTTCATCACTGCAGGCAGACCTGCTTCATAGGCTATTCGTCCTGCCTCAACCGCAAGTTTGAATGCTCTTGCCATAGCAACAGGATCTCCCGCACTGGCAATAGCGGTATTGACAAGTACCGCATCCGCTCCAATCTCCATAGCTTCGGCAGCATGAGAAGGTGCACCAAGACCGGCGTCTATCACTACCGGTACACGGCTCTGTTCTATAATAATCTTGAGTAGATCTCGGGTCGAGAGTCCTTTATTAGTACCTATCGGTGCTCCAAGAGGCATTACTGCCGCAGCACCTGCCTCTTCCAAATATTTACAGAGTATGGGATCCGCTTGGATATAAGGCATTACTATGAATCCCTCTTTAGCCAGAACCTCGGTGGCTTTAAGCGTCTCGAACGGATCGGGTAAAAGGTATTTGGGATCGGGATGAATCTCTACCTTTATGATGCGAGACCCGAACGCTTCGTATGCAAGACGTGCTGCAAATATCGCCTCTTCGGCGTTTCGTGTTCCCGATGTATTGGGCATAAGCTGTACTCCGGGGCGTCTTATCGCTTCCACCAGACGGTCATGCTCGTTGTTTGTTTCCACTCTCTTTAAGGCAACGGTTACCAATTCCGATCCCGATGCCTCTATTGCCCGATACATCTGTTCGTTGGAAGCAAACTTTCCCGTACCTAAAAACAGACGGGATGAGAAGCTCTGATCTGCAATGATAAGCTTTTCCATATTCTTTTTATCTCTATCTCTTTGGTTTATTAAATTCTCTATTCACCGCATCCACAAGGGATCGGCTCTCTTCGTATGGAGATTCTGCATGATTGATAAGCCCGGAAAGCGCCACGCCTTGTACTCCTATTCCGGCAAGTTCGGTCAGGTCTTCTTTCACGATTCCCCCTATTGCAAACAGAGGCAAAGCAATAGGCATGGAACAGTTAAAGGAGACCAACCTTTTCAAACCCTCCTTCCCAAGTATCGGGCTGAGTAGCTTTTTCGTTTGTGTAGTACGATAAGGTCCTACTCCGACATAGTCCACCCCTTGAAGAGAACGCATCCAAAGATCCTCCGGACGGTTGCAAGTGCCTCCGATAATCTTGTTTGGACCTAAGATTCTGCGAGCTTCGGCAGGAGATATATCCTTCAATCCCAAATGGACACCGTGCGCATCGCAAGCAAGAGCCACCTCCACATCGTCGTTTATAATCAATGTTCCACCATAGCTATCCACCAATCTTTTCAGAGGAACTGCCATAGCAACTCTTTCTGAAAAGGTTGCATCTTTCATCCGAAGCTGAATCCATCTTACTCCGGCATCAAGAACCGCTTTCGCTTTTCCTAACACCTCTTCCGGGTCATAGCTATCGGTAATGTATTGAAGGCGACAAGAAGCAAGTCTTGACCTTTTTGCATAAACTTCCGAATGGTTATGAACTCCAAGAAGAGAGCTGTTTGAACGTCGAAGAGCATCTACCGATAGTTGCGACAGACGGCATGCCATTGGAAGATCATAGCCTTGAGCCAATCGGGCAGCCACGCTTGCGGAAAAAACGCATCCTGTTCCGTGCTTGTCCGAAGGTGTCCGAGGAACAGAGAAAGTGTGTACCTCTCCGTTCGGAAGCATGAGCAGATCGGATGCCAAAACACTCTCTTCCACTCCCCGATGCCCGCCTTTCAGCACAATGCCTATGTTGTGCTTTTGAGCCAAACGGCTTAAAAGCTCCGGTTCTACGCTTCCGAAGAGTTCTCTACACTCGGGCAGATTCGGAGTGATCAGAGTTACCACGTCCAACAACCTCTCCAAAAGCTCCTGCTGAGGCTTGGCATGCAAACTTTTATCCGACGCCGAAGCTTTCAAAACAGGGTCCCAAACGATATGCCTTACACCTTTCGACTTCAATGTCGTGGCAAGACAAAGAGCATCTTCAAGCGAAGCAACCAACCCGATTTTTGCAGACAACGGATGATGTTTCTCCAACAAAACATCGAGCGGCTCCTCTATCTGTTGTAAGGGAAGAGGTATCGACCTCAAAAACATATCCTCATGCTGCACCGTAAGAGCGGTAATCACCGAAAGCGAATAACCTCCTACAGCCTCTATCGTTCTCGTGTCTGCCACAACGCCTGCACCCGATGAGGGATCATGCCCGGCGAGGGTAAGCACTTTTGGAAGAGGGAAACGGAGAAAAGCCTCTTCGATATTCTCTCCGGCATCCGACAGGTATCCCAAAACGGCAGAACCTGCAAAGCCCCAGTCCGAAACTTGTTCTGCCCTTTCCGGAGTGATACCTCCCAAAGCCGCTACAGGAAATGGAAGTGATGCCAACTCAGCTTTGCACTTTTCTCTATCCAGAGTTCCCGGATAGTCCGGCTTGGATATGCTGTCGAACAGAGGGCTTAAAAGGGCATAAGAGGGTACGAATGGCAATGCACGCAACTCCTCTATGCTATGAGCAGAAACAGATATACGCCCCACTCTACCCTGCCACTCTGCATACTCGGAAAGGCGTGCAGATCGGAGATGAATACCTCCAAGACCTGCAGTCTCTACCAAATCGAAATAGTCGCAAAGCACCACTCTGTGGCGATACTGCGGTTCTACCGCACATATTGCTGCCTCGTACGCTTCACGTGGAGCTTGCGGAAGCCTGAGATGAAGCGCTTCCAAGCCCAAAGCGAACAGACGGTTATATCTGCCTATAACCTCCGGAGTGGCATCCGGAGGCGTTATCACTATCAGCATATCTCTTGTCTCTTCGGGAAAGCAGAGTGCTCTCCCTTGGTTCTATACTTCTTCTTTTATTCTGTTATGCAGGCTCTTGGAAGCACGCATAGAGCAGAAATGTTCGCCACACATAGAGCAGAAGTGAGCCGTCTTATGCCCTTCTGCCGGAAGTGTTTCGTCATGAAACTTCAGTGCGGTCTCGCTATCCAAAGCAAGGTGGAACTGATCTCTCCAACGGAATTCGTAGCGAGCCTTACTCATGGCGTAGTCTCTGAAGTAGGCAGAAGGGTGTCCTTTCGCAAGGTCGGCAGCATGAGCAGCCAACTTATAAGTAACCACTCCCTCTTTTACATCGTCTCTGTTCGGAAGACCAAGGTGTTCTTTTCGTGTTACGTAGCATAGCATGGATGTTCCGTACCACCCTATCATGGCAGCCCCGATAGCAGATGTTATATGGTCGTAACCCGGAGCAATGTCTGTAACCAACGGGCCGAGTGTATAGAATGGAGCCTCATTACACAAATCGAGTTGCAGCTCCATATTCTCCTTTATCTTCTGCATAGGAACGTGTCCGGGCCCTTCGATTATTACCTGTACATTGTGTCTGTCTGCAATGCGAGCCAGTTCGCCCAGAGTGCGAAGCTCTGCAAACTGCGCTTCATCATTGGCATCCGCTATGGAGCCGGGGCGCAGACCGTCACCGATGGATACCGCTACGTCGTAGCGTGCAAGGATTTCGCAAATCTCCTCAAAGTGTTCGTAGAGGAAGCTCTCCTGCTTGTGCATCGTACACCAATTCGCCATAATGGCTCCTCCGCGAGAGACTATTCCTGTGAGTCTGTTCATTGTGAGCGGAACGTGTTGCCAACGAAGACCGGCATGGATAGTGAAGTAGTCCACCCCTTGCTCTGCCTGTTCTATGAGCGTATCCTTATATATCTCCCAGTTGAGTTTGGATACATCCCCTTTTACCTTCTCTAAAGCCTGATAGAGAGGCACCGTACCTACCGGTACCGGAGAGTTCCGAACAATCCACTCACGTGTTTCGTGAATGTTCCGACCCGTAGAAAGGTCCATAATAGTATCTGCTCCCCAACGAGTGGCCCATACTGCCTTCTCCACCTCTTCCTGAATAGAGCTGGTAAGGGGAGAGTTACCGATGTTGGCATTCACTTTCACAAGAAAGTTTCGACCGATAACCATGGGTTCGCTTTCGGGGTGATTGATATTCGCAGGCAGGATGGCACGGCCGGCTGCTATCTCATCACGAACAAATTCGGGCGTGATAAGCTCCGGAAGATGAGCGCCGAACGACTCCCCTTTCTCTTTCTTGTAATGCTCCCGGATCTGATCGCAAAGCTGATTTTCACGGATTGCAACATACTCCATTTCGGGAGTAATAATACCGGCTCTGGCATAAGCCAGCTGTGTAACGCACTTGCCCTCCTGTGCCACGAGCGGATGATCCTCCAAGTGTTCAAAGCGAAGATAATCCAGACGCTTGTCTGCACGACGCTCCCGACCATATTCGGAAGTGAGGCTCTCCAATCTTTGCGTATCTCCACGAGCGGCTATCCACTCTTGGCGAAGCTTGGGTAACCCCTTGCGTGGATCTGCCTCATAGTTGGGATCTGTATAGGGACCGGAAGTGTCGTACACTACCACCGATTCGTTTTCTGTCCGTACACCCTTATCGTCAATCGTAGGAGAAAGATCTATACGGCGCATTGCCACTTTAATGTTGTGCATCTTACCGGGAACGTAAATCTTTACGCTACCGGGTAGAGGCCCTGTCGAAATACTCAGATTTTCTGTTTGGTCTTTTGCTCTCATCTGATAGTTTTTTCTTTTTGATGTTATTGTATTGTCTGTTTTTACTCTTTTCGGTTCAGCCTCCGCGTACAGCTCCGATGATGAGAATATCATCTCCTGAACGTATAACGGTCTCCGCCCATGCGGTACGCTTGATAATGGTTTTATTGATAGCCACGGCAACGTGTCCGCTCTCCCATCCATGATCTTTCAGAAGGGTTTCCAACGAACAGTTTTCGGGTATCTCTATCGGTTCTCTGTTGAGTGTAATCTGCATATTTCCCCAGTAGATTTAATACGTTAAACAAGCATACAAATAAAAAAGGCAGCCAAGCCGAAAGACTTAACCACCACAAAAGTCGGAAGGGGAAACGGACGATAATAAAGCTGAAACTGTGGAGCAAAACTCACCACCGTATGATGAAGACTTCTTTTCCCTACGCCGGCATTATCCGGATCAGGTTACGGGTATCATCTCAGCCTATACACGACATACTGTTTGCACAGCTCCATATATATGGCACCCCCAAGAATGTTGATGGGTTAGTCTTTTTTTCTAACCAAACGCAAAGGTACACTATTTCCCGAAACATCAAATCTTTTTTACAAAAAAGTGACTGCTCCGATAGAAATAAAAGGCACAATCTTACTTTTTCCCTCTTTGCCTCAAAACCTTTTCTCCCACACGACCTTCACCAAACGTGTCTAAAAATATCCTCAAACCCGTATACTTTCTCTCTTTAACGGATATAGACTCTAAAATCGAGATTTGAGGCAAACAATTCAAGCTATGATTTTCAAAACTCAAAGCTTGATTGCTAAGAATCAGGGCTTGAAAAGGAAGTTCAAAAAGGTTAAGGAGAAGTTCTATTCCTATTAAATCTCTCTTGTAAACAGGTTCAAGAGAGAAAAAGCGGCAAACATCCGAAAAGAAAAAAGGAGAGAAGGGTTTTATTTTCCCTTCTCTCCTTTTAGAATATAAGGTATAATCCGTAGCGGATCTGTTTATTTACCTTCTTCCTTTACGCCTGTAAATACCACCTCAAAGTATCTGCCATTTGCAAGAAGTTCCTTAAGGTAAGCTTGTATAGACGCAGGAGTGATAGACTTCAATGTCTTCAAATAGTCTGTGTGAACGTCTTCACCATACTGGATGTTCCTGCTGATAAGACCCAACCAGTAAGAGTTTTCATTGAGGCGTTCTTGATAGTTCTTTTCCATGTTAAGAATACTCTTTTCGAGATAAGAGCTATCTATACCCTTTTCAGCCATCTCTTTAAGCTCGCTCTTCACCTTGTTGTTCAGAGCTTCTGCCTTTTCGGGAGAAGTGTTGAATACGATGTTAAGCTTCTTTGTAGCCACAGGATGTCTGTCGTAATCACCGCTTACAGATACGCCATAAGTACCTCCCTCTTCTTCACGAATAGATTTGGTGTACTGTTGGCTGAGGACAGCTGTGAGAAGATCCATTTTCAGCTCGTTTTCAAGAGAGAGTTTACCATCTGCGGCATAAAGATCCACTATCAAAGCAAGAGGAGTATCCACAGTCTTGGAGAAGTGGTTTATCTTACCCTTAGAAGCAATTCGAGGAGATTTTTCTGCCATTGATTTTTCTCTAACCTTAGTAGCAGGCAGAGATGCAATGTACTGTTCTACGAAAGGCTTAACCTCTTCTTCTGTGAAGCTACCCACAAGAATGAAAGTAAAGTCGCCTGCATTGGCAAAACGTTCCTTGTAGATCTCCATGATACGATCGTAGTTCGCCTTTTCAAGGTTCTCTACAGAAAGTGCTGCCACTCGCTTATCGTTATTGAAGATTGTAGCTGAAATGCTATCCGGCAATACGGACATAGGATTAGCCTTTTGGCTGTTGAGGTTGCTGATAGTGCGCTCCTTGAATGCCTGATAAGCTTCTTTGTCTGTGCGCTTAGCTGTGAAGTTGAGGTAAAGGAGCTGGAACATTGTTTCCAAATCGTCCTTTGTGGATGAGCCGAATACGTTCTCACTGACATATCCTACAGATGTAGATACCGAAGCAGAACGACCTGCAAGAACCTTTGGAAGTTCTGTTGCAGAGAATTGAGCCAAGCCACCCACTCCGATAGCCGAACCGAATACTTTCGCATTATCCAACTCTTTCTCGAAATAAGGCAGAAGACCACCTTCGCTATAACCGCTAAGAAGGATCTGGTTTTCTTTCAATTTTGTAGGTTTAACGTAAACCACAGCACCATTGCTGAGTGTCCACTTGTCTGCTCCAAAGGATACGCTCTTCTCTACCTTGGCTACCTTACCCGGTTGAGGCAGTGTTTCCATGAGCTTGACGTTTGAAACTGTCTCCTTGAGAGGTTCCACTGCTATCGCATTAGCCTCTTTATACATAGCAAGTGCAGCTTCCTTTGTAGGCATTTCCAATCCTTCCTTTTCAGGTCCAAGGATCATGATAGAAAGGTTATCGAATGGAGCAATAAGGTTCTGCTGTACATACTGATTAAGTCCGGCAAGAGGAATGTTAGGAGCAAGTTGGTCGTATATCATCTTGCGAGTCTCCGGAGTCAGCAGCATACCTCCCTTAAGGAAGTAGTTCTTGTACTCTTCTGCATAAGAAGCGTTCTTGCGGTTTGCTTTACCCTTCACTGCATTGTCGAGAGCCTTGAGATATTCTGTTCTTGCACGATCGTATTCACCTTGTGTGATACCATACTTGATGAGTCTGTTCTTTTCTGCCACAACAGCATTCATAGCATCTTTCAGACCGCCCTCTTTTACTTGCACGGAGAAGCCGAAAGCATCTTTAGTTACGGCAAAGCCAAGGAAGCTTCCATCCTCAACACCTGCACCAAGGAACGGAGCATTAGGCTTATGAGAGATTTCTTCCAGACGCTCGTTCATCGCATAAGTGATGACGTAAGAGAAGTAATTCAGAAGAAGACCCTTGATAGAGCCACGATCTTCTCTCGAAAGTGCATCTCTCTTATAGTTTAGGAAGAGCACTGTCATTGGAGATTCCTTATCTGTAGCAATACCCACAAGTGGTTCTTGGTGATCTTCCACCTTTGTATATACGCGCTCAGCAGCATCCGGACCGGGAGCAGGAATATCTTTGAACATCTCTTTAATCTTGTTCTCAACGTAGTCTACGTCAATATCTCCCACGATGATGATACCTTGAAGATCCGGACGATACCACTTCTTGTAGTAGTCTCTAATCTCTTGATACTTGAAACCATTTACCACTTCCATGCTACCGATAGGCATACGCTTGCCATAAAGGTTACCTTCAGGGAAGATATCCGGCAACACTTTCTCTATCATACGAGAGAATGCATTGCGACCGCTTCTCCACTCTTCGGTGATCACTCCACGTTCTGCGTCGATCTCTTTTTCTTCCAAAGAGATACATCCTGACCAGTCGTGCAGGATAAGGAGACAAGAGTCCACGATACCCTGACGGGTAGTAGGAGCATCCATGATGGTATAAACCGTTTCGTCGAAACCGGTATAAGCGTTAAGGTTGTATCCGAAACGCACACCTGCCTTTTCGAGATAGTTTATGAGGTCTTTACCCGGGAAGTTCTTTGTCCCATTGAACGCCATGTGCTCAAGGAAGTGAGCCAATCCGCTTTGTGAATCTTCTTCCAATATGGAGCCGACTCTCTGTGCAATATAAAAGTGTGCACGCTCTTTGGGCTCGGCGTTACGACGAATGATGTAAGTAAGACCATTGTCCAACTTACCTTCACGGACCTCTTGATCTCTCGGAATATCTTGAGCATACGCTACCGTTCCGATACTACAGAGCAGTGCCACTAGTGCAACTCCTCTCGAAATTAGTTTTCTAAAATTCATTTTGGTTTTATCGTGATTAGTGATGAATTATTCATACGAATATAAGTCTCCGCGCAAAGGTAGTAAAAAGCACTACAACAAAGCGCATTATGTGCAATTTTTCACAATACGCAACCCCTCCTCCGCAAGAGATGGTGAGAATGCATTAAATCCGAAAATGCGACCAACTACCCCTTGGGAGCTTTTATACAAAAATGGAAGCTCGGACGGCTTGAGAATCGGCAAGATTTTGAGAGTCGTTTTTTCTCTTTCATAAGCCATAAAAAGAGATAAACAACTGCAAACAAACACAATACAAAAGATCGCATTCCTGAGAATATTTTTCCTCTTGTGCGGATTGAAGGGCTGTTTTCGAGTTAATTGGTGTGAATTTTAACACTCATTTCTGTAAATAAATCCTAATCCATTTTTCAACCTAAAAATGGAAGAAAAGAGAGATAAAAACGTAAAACGCTAATTACCAGCACTATAATAGAAAAAGTTTAACCCGTTAATTGAATCCGAT
>JAUMWS010000065.1 GCA_030529525.1 Porphyromonas sp.
GAAATGGATGAGAAAACTCAAGAGGGAGTTCCCATCCGTAATGTTCTGTACGGAAGTAGCCACTACTACCCATGTACGTCTATGTTTGGAGTATGGTATAGATGCCTTTTGGATTGGTGCTCGTACAACATCCAATCCATTCATGATGCAAGAGATTGCAGATGCTCTCCAGGGAATAGATGTTCCTATATTGGTTAAAAACCCTGTCAGTCCCGATATTGACCTATGGATAGGAGCCATAGACCGCTTGTATAATGCAGGATTACGTAGAATTGCGGCAGTGCATCGCGGTTTTTCAAGTTGGAAAAGAGGATTGTATCGGAACCCTCCACATTGGAGCCTTGTCATGGAGTTGAGATCACGTATTCCGAATTTGCCTATGGTTGGAGACCCTAGTCACATGGCAGGACGAAGAGATCTTATTCCGAGCCTTTGCCAACAACTTGTGCATTTGCACTATGATGGCATCATGCTGGAAGTGCATCCGACTCCGGATTCTGCACTGAGCGATGCGGCTCAGCAACTCACACCTCAAAGTTTTTCCAAGATATTAGAACACATTTGTATCCGAGAACCTCAATCCGATTCAGAGATTATTCTTGCACCATTAAGAGAGAAAATAGATGGTTTGGATCATTCTATTATAGAGCTTATAGCCGAGCGTATGAGTCTCTCTTCTGAAATAGCAAAGCTTAAAGCACTTAATGATATATCTGTCGTACAGCCGGAGCGTTATAAAGTACTCTTACAAGATAGGCTACAATTTGCCCAAAGCCAAGGATTACCTGAGCCTTTGGTAAAGGCAATATTTGATCTTATACATGATGAATCTATTGTACTTCAAAATAGAATTGTATTGGGACTAAAGCATTAGTCGAATTTGCCTGCTCTCTCACTCTTGACGGGTGTGTCTATTCTTGTCGCCAAAACTCCTTTGAGGAAGTTTTGGCATTTTTTGTTTGGAGAGTCCTATACTATTATGTCCAAATTCATAAAATCGTGGACTTTATTTAAAAATGTTTTTCTCTCCTCCTTAAGTTCTCTTTCCTGTTAATTTAAACTAAGAATTGGCCTTTTTGCTTGTCCTTTTGATAGAATTAAGATACATTTGAGAATAGAATAACTATTACGAAAGCGATTATGAAGGTAGGACTATTTATACCTTGTTACATTAACGCAGTATATCCACAGGTTGGAATAGCTTGTTTTAAGCTACTTGGAAGTCTTGGAATAGAAGTAGATTATCCACTCGGACAAACATGCTGCGGGCAGCCAATGGCGAATGGCGGATTTGAAGGTGAATCTGTTAAGTTGGCTCAGAGATTCGATGAACTCTTTCAAAATTATGACTACATAGTAGGACCCTCTGCCAGTTGTGTTTCTTTTGTAAAGGAGAATCACCCTCGTTTGCTTAAAGATCACAAGGGAAAGGAGTGTCAAAGTGCAAAGCATATTTATGACATTACAGAGTTTATCCACGATATAATAAAGCCGGAAGTTATCCCTGCACGGTTTCCTTATGTGGTAAGCTTGCATAATAGCTGCCATGGCGTACGAGAGCTGGGACTTTCTTCTGCTTCGGAACTTACAATACCGTATTTTAATAAGATTCGGGCTCTACTCGAAAAGGTAGAAGGCATATCTGTAAAAGAGCCTGAACGTATGGATGAGTGTTGTGGTTTTGGAGGACTTTTCTCCGTAGAAGAGCACGATGTTTCTGTCTGTATGGGGCAAGATAAAGTAAAGAGCCACATGGCGACAGGGGCTGCATTTATAACCGGAGCAGATAGCTCCTGTCTAATGCACATGCAGGGCGTTATAGATAGAGAGAAGCTTCCTATAAAGACTATACATTTTCTTGAAATATTAACATCACAGCTATGAGTACGTATCATTCTAAAGCAGCATCCAAGTTCTTAGCGAATAAAGAGAATGCAAGCTGGCACGATAAAACTCTTTACTTTGTGCGAGAAAAGAGAGATAGGCAGTCTCATCAGATACCTGAGTGGGAAGAGTTGAGGCATCTTGCAAGAGATATTAAAATGTATAGTACATCTCACTTGCCCGAATTGATAGAACAGTTTGAGCAAAATGCCACAGCCAATGGCTGCCATGTCCATTACGCAAAAGATGACGAAGAATATCGTATAATTATTGAGCAGATACTAAAGAAGCATCATGTAAAGAAGCTTGTTAAGAGCAAGTCTATGCTTTCCGAAGAGTGTAATCTTAATCCGTACCTTATCTCCAAAGGTATAGATGTGGTAGAAACAGATCTCGGAGAGCGTATTTTACAGCTGATGTCAGCACATCCGAGCCATATAGTGATGCCGGCAATACATATTAAAAGGGAAGCGGTGGGAGTTTTGTTTGAAGAAAAATTAGGTTCGGAGAAAGGAAACTATGATCCTACCTATCTCACGCATCAGGCTCGTAAAGCACTTCGCCAAGACTTCCTAAATGCGGATGCCGGTATGACAGGAGGAAATTTTGCTATAGCTTCTACCGGGGAAGTAATGGTCTGTACCAATGAAGGGAATGCGGATATGGGTATGGCTTGCCAAAAGTTGAATATTACAGCTTTTGGTATAGATAAACTTATTCCCGACTTGGATAGTGCAGGAGTATTTACTCGTCTATTGGCTCGCTCAGCTACAGGACAACCTATTACTACCTACACTTCTATGTTTGGACGACCGAGAAGCGGAGGAGAGCAACATTTTATCCTTGTAGATAATGGTCGGAGCAAAATATTGGGCATGAAAGAGCATCGTAAAACACTCAACTGTATACGTTGTGGTGCTTGCATGAATACTTGTCCTGTATATCGGAGAAGCGGAGGATACTCCTACTCTTATTTTATTCCCGGTCCTATAGGAATTAATCTAGGTATGCTTCATGCTCCCAAAGAACATAGCGGCAACGTTTCTGCTTGTTCTCTTTGTCTTTCTTGTTCTTTTGTCTGTCCTGTTATGGTGGATCTTGGAGAACAGATATACATTTGGCGTCAAAAACTGGATGGAATAGGGAAAGCAAGCAAGGAGAAAAAGCTTATGTGCTCAGGTCTGAAATTTTTAATGGAAAGACCTAAGCTGTTTCACTCGTCTCTAAAAATGGCTCCAATTGCTAATAATATGCCTCGTTTTCTAATCTACAATGGTCTTAATGATTGGGGTAAAGGGCGAGAGGTGCCGGTATTTGCAAAGCAGTCTTTTGAAAGTTGGTGGAAAGAAACTCAAGTACGGAACAAATAAATAGAGTATGCCTTATGAATAGTAAAGATGCAATACTACAGAGCTTGAGAGAGAATATTAAAGAGCTTTTTCCTAAACCCGAGATAAAGGTTTCTCACATAAAGTTTGAAGATAAAGTCGCTCAATTTAAGGAGATATATCAAGGTGTTGGAGGTGAGGTCTATGAGCTTCAAGAGGGAGAAAGCGTTAGCGATGCGATAAAGCGCATATATCCTAATGTAAAAAGCTTAGCTTGCAATATGCCTGAGGTAACATGTGCTACCATCAATCCGGATGATATTGATGCTCCTGCAGATCTAAATGGAACCGAACTTGTGGTCTGCAAAGGCATCTTTGGTGTCTGTGAAAATGGGGCAATCTACTATGAACAGCAGTATAAACAGAGAGCTATTTACTTCATATCCGAATCTTTGTTGTTCATCTTGCCTAAAAGCGAGTTGGTAGACACTATGCACGAAGCAATGTCCCGTATTTCGCATAAGTTTACAGGCGAATTTCGAGGATTTATTTCCGGTCCGTCCAAGACGGCAGATATTGAGCAAGCATTGGTCAAAGGAGCACATGGAGCCAAAGAGTCTGCTGTGCTATTGATCTAAAATATAGTGCAGAATAAAGTATATACGTACGATTAAATCAAAGTAGCGATATGACAGTCTTATTATCTGTATTACCCATCTTACTTTTGTTCTTACTCATGTTAGGACTTAAGCAACCGGGGCATAGAAGTGCATTTATAACTCTTTGCGTAACTATTCTTATAGCATTATTTGCTGCACCAGCTTTGGGATTTGCAAAAGAAGGATTTACAATGTCCGGCGTTGGTTGGGCTGTTGTGGAAGGGGTTTTGAAAGCTGTATTTCCTATTCTTATCATTATTCTTATGGCTATATATAGCTATAACGTATTGTTGGAGAGTAAGGAAATAGAAGTGATAAAGAAACAGTTTACATCTCTTACGGAGGATAAAGGAGTAATGGTTCTTCTTCTTGTATGGGGTTTTGGAGGACTGTTAGAGGGTATGGCAGGTTTTGGTACAGCTGTTGCCATACCTGCTGCAATACTCATAGGTTTGGGGTTTAAGCCGGGTTTTTCTGCATTGGTTTCTTTGATAGCCAATAGTGTTCCTACCGGATTTGGAGCTGTAGGAGTTCCTGTTACTACTCTTGCCAATGAGGTTGCAACAAACGGAGTAGCCACGCAAGCAGAGATATGCGATATTTCAGCGAAGTTTGTCTTTCAGTGCTCTCCTCTCATGATACTTATACCTTTTGTTATACTTACCATTACAGACCACTCTTCAAAGAAGATAGTAAAGAATATTCTTTTATCTCTTTGGGTTGGTGGTGTCTCTCTTGTAGTACAGTATGTCGTAGCTAAGAATCTTGGAGCGGAAACGCCGGCAATATTAGGAAGTCTCGCTGCCATTTTGGCAATCATTGCCTATGCGAAGATATTCTCTTCTAAAGAGGAGAAAACATCTTCTGTGGGAATAACACTTGCGGAATCATTTAAGGCTTGGAGTGTTTATCTGTTTATCCTTCTCTTTATAGTACTTAGCGGACCACTGGTGACGCCGGTTAATGAATTTCTAAAGTCAACATTGGTATCCAGAATACATCTTCCTATTTATGAGGAGGGCAAGTATTTTGCATTTGGTTGGCTTTCCAATGCAGGGCTAATGCTTTTCCTCGGAACTATAGTTGGAGGTCTCATACAAGGACTTTCATTAAAGAAACTCATGCTGGTTTTAGCAAAGACTATACTGAACTTGCGCAAAACTACTCTTACTATAATCAGTCTGGTTGCTATGGCTTCCGTAATGAACTATGCGGGAATGATTCTTGTCATAGCTACGGCTTTGGCAGCTGCAACGGGGGCTTACTATCCATTCTTTGCCCCACTGATAGGAGCAATAGGAACTTTTGTTACAGGATCAGATACCTCTTCCAATATCCTTTTTGGAAAACTACAAGCCAACGTTGCAGGGCAACTTAACTATGCCGATCCTAATTGGCTGGTTGCTGCAAATACTACAGGAGCAACAGGAGGAAAGATTATTTCACCTCAAAGTATCGCTATTGCAACTGCATCTTGTGATATGCCGGGGAAAGATGGAGATATTCTCCGTTCAGCCTTGCCCTATGCTATCGGTTATATAATCATTGGTGGATTGATGGTATTCTTTGCTGCCTAAATTCCCCATAGGTCATTAGAAATAAAACCCCGCCGGTCCGGACAACGAGACTGGCGGGGTTTGTATTTAGAAACTGTACATCAATCCTAATCCTATTCTTAGGTTAAAGTAAAGATCAAACTCTTTAAATGGATTAATGAAGCTTGTTCCTGTTCCAATATTAAAGTTGAAGAACAATTTTTCTGCTAACTGTCTTCTCAATCCCCAATAGATCATTGCATCTATTTGAGGAGGTGTAATAATATTATTCGGTCTGTGTATAAGAGGAGTGTGAACGTAGGCCACAGCAGCTCTAAGATAGTTTGCCGAATTATTTTCCACGCTTTTACCAATCGCTTCTCTTTTCAGAAGATTATAGTACCAGTTTCCTCCTATTTCCACAAATGGAACGACTCCATATCCAAACAGTTTTTCCGAATTCAGTTTGTAGCCCAATTCGTTATCTGAAAGGTCCAATGTGGTGTAACTTCTATAGAAAAAATAGCTTTGGAGACCTATGCTACCATCAACTGAAAGTTCACGTTCCAGGTTCTTTTCTACTTTTAGGTTGAGATTTGTGAGTCCGAGCTCAATAGAAGTGCGTGTCGGATTGGTTTGAGCCATGGCTTTCTCTGTCGAGAGAAGAGCTATAGAGCTAAGAACTGTAAGAAGAGTCAGTACCAAGAGTAGGTTCTCTTTGGCATTTCGGAGTGTTGCCGACAAGGCAAAAGTGTTGTGTTGTTTCATGTTTTTAGTGTTAAGTCAAATCTTTTGTTGCACATTTAATCACTCGGATTCCGAATCCGAGCGTGCAAATATAAATATAAAAATCAAAAGATCTCTACTTTTATTTCCTATTGTAGTTTCCAATAAGGATGGGATCCTACAAAAAGCTTCTTATAAAGTTTGTAACTGAAAAAACAAGGTGTCTTCTAATGCTTCCCTTTAGCATTATATAGATACATCTTGCACGCTTTACAGTCTGTGCGAATTCGCATCCGTACTGTGCCGTCCGTACTTTCAAGGTACAGAGGTTCGGATAGAGCTCTTTCCGGAGATTGCCGTATAGGACATTTCCCAAGGCTGTACTTTATACAGTGGCGAGTCTCCATGAGTGGGGCATCGGCTTTTGGTGCACTTTCAAAAGCTTCTTCCTCTACTTCTATGGCACGATCCGTATAAAAGGCTTTTGCTTTAGCATTGTATATATTCGCTCTAAAATCTACTTTTTCTTCGGGATATGCAGACTCTATACTTCTTTTTAGTGGGAGATAAGGCTTTTGGTAGGATTGTTTTACTTCTTCCAAAAGCTTTTCTGCCGCCTCGTTTTTAAGTTTTTGAAGTAGAGAACGAGGAACAAAAATGCCACTCAAGCTATCAATATTGATACTTGTGGGAAAAAAGATTGTCTCACCCCAGCGTGAAAGTATGTCTATTTGCCCTTCGGAATCATCTCGTTTTGCCGGTTCGGAAGAGAATGGAGTGGAACATTGAGCAGAAAGTTCTCCCGAACGAGCCTCTATTATCAGTTCGTTCTCTGAAATGGTTGCCAGAATATCCACGGGCAGTTTCCTTTCTGCCGTTTTCTGTTGTAGCTCTTTTTGGTATTGGACATCAAGACTGCGGTAAATATCCATACCAACAGAGAGTTTTTTCAAATCGGACGGATTTGCAGGGTATATCTTAAATCCCTCTACTCTGTTTGCTCTTATGCCTGAAGTCCCCCCTGAGGGAGAGAAGAAGGTTAGTCCGTCTCCATTACTAAGATTTGCATCTCCTGTGATAGAGAACCATAGGTGAGAAATCTGCTCTACCTGCCCAAGGAGCCTGCCTATAGATTTTGGAGTAGCAAAGGAGGCAAGAGCATCTTCTCCCCTTCCTCTTGCCATATAAGTGGTAAACTGCCTATTGAATGCTTTGGATAGATCGGGAGTAAAGAAGTGATCTACTTTCCCTTTGGAGCTTCTTTTCAGGTCATCTCTTAAACCAACAATTCTCTCTAACTCCTGATGATAATAAGCAGTAACGCTTTTAAGATAAGTGAGATCTTTTAGTCTGCCCTCTATCTTAAAGGAGGATATGCCTGCATCTATCATCTGTTCCAGCATAGAACTCCGGTTTAAGTCTTTTATGGAGAGAAGATGCTGATTGGATGCAATTGTACGTCCATTGGCATCTATCAGGTTGAATGCCATACGACACACTTGCGAACACTCTCCTCTATTTGCGCTTCTCCCATGAAATGCTTGTGCAGCATAGCACACTCCACTGTAAGAGACGCATAACGCACCATGTACGAAAGCTTCCAATCGAACATCCGGAGCAGCCTTTGATATTGCAGAGATTTCGGAGAGATTAAGCTCTCTTGGTACAACAATCTGCTCCATGCCAAGCTCTGTATAAAACTTTACCTTTTCCGGAGTACGCAAGTCCATTTGCGTACTCGCATGAAGAGGTATAGGCGGCAGGTCGGAAGCAAGTAACCCAACATCCTGAACGATAATAGCATCCGCACCGACCTCATACAGCTTGTAGATAAGATCTACTGCTTGTGTCAGCTCTTTATCTGTCAGGATCGTATTGAGAGCCACATATATCTTTGCTCCATAGAGATGAGCAAAAGTGGCAAGCTCTGCAATATCTTCTATGCTATTGCCGGCAGAAGCCCGTGCGCCAAAAGCGGGGGCTCCTATATAGACTGAGTCTGCACCATGCAAAATGGCTTCCTTACCGTAGTCTTTATTCTTCGCCGGGGCAAGAAGTTCAAGGTTTCGCACCGTGATCCAGCTTGTGTCCGTAGGCAAGGTCTCCCGCATCACCAAGCCCCGGTACGATGTAGGAGTGGCTATTGATGGTATCGTCAAGAGCAGCAACCCAAACATTGATCTCTTCCGGCAGATGCTTTTCGAGGTATTCAAGAGCCGGCTTGCTCGCTATAACCGATGCGATGTGTACGCTCTTGGGTTTACCGAAGCCTTGGAGAGCTTCGTAGGCAATCTCCATAGAGCTACCTGTTGCAAGCATTGGGTCTATGATTATAAGGGTTTTATTCGTAAGATCAGGAGTGGTAAGATATCCCATGTGAATATCGAAGTTCTCTTCATCTATATACTTTCTGTACGCCGAAACAAAAGCATTTTCTGCTCTATCGAAGTAGTTCAGAAAGCCGTGGTGCATGGGAAGTCCGGCACGTAGAATAGTGGCAAGTACCACTTGGTCTTCTTCCAATTCTGTCGTGGCAATGCCTAAAGGTGTTTGTATCTCTCTTGCTGTGTAATCCAGTGTCTTGCTTATCTCGTAAGCCATAATCTCTCCTATTCGCTCTATGTTACGACGAAATCTCATAGAGTCGTTCTGTATGTTTACATTTCGGAGTTCGGCCACAAAGCGGTGCAGCAGGGAGTTCTCTTCTGCCAAATTAAAAGTTTTCATCTTATGTATATCTATTCTATTTTTATGAGTCTGTGGAAAAATCTCTAAAGATGGAGATCTTTTTTATTCGTAGTTGCGTTTGAACAGCTCATATTTCTCTATGACGTTTGTCACATAGTTGGCTGTTTCTCTTCCTCTTAGATAACCATTTTTACAAACGGGGTCATTATGATATTCGGGATTTGCTTTTAGAAGAATATACTTCCTGACGCCACCCTCCCAAGAGTTCTTATCTTCATTATATTTTTCCGCCAATCTTTGAGCATCAAACACGTGTCCATGCCCGGCATTGTATGCAGCAAGTACCAGCTTGATGCGTTCCGACGGATCTTCTATGTCCTTGAATATCTTATCTAGAGCCAGAAGGAGAGACACAGCTACACGAACAGAAACACGAGGATCCGTAAGCTCTTCGGGAGCGGCTCCGTATGCTCTTCCTGTTCGAGGCATGATACCCATCAGGCCGGTTGCTCCGGACCATGCTCTGACATCGGTACGAAATCTCGACTCATGGAATGCAATGGCGGCAAGATACTGCCAATCCCATCCGAGTCTTTCGGATTCTTCCTTAAATATATCATCGAAAGGGGAGAGGTTTCCCGGCTTTGTCAGATAGGAAGTACTCGTTTTGGGTCCATTGTCAGAGAGCCATCTGTTTTCCTCAAAGTATCTGTAAACCATTTGTCGCTCTTTAGAGACAAACTCGTGTTCGGTAACAAAAAGATTGATGCTGTCTTGAAGAGACTTGTTCCCTTTGGCTGTATACCATGAAGTAGGAATGGGAAAACTTAGTCGGGTTGAGGTATTCAGTCCCCGTATGTAGGTCTTGTTGAGTCCGGCAGTACGTTCGTCGGTTGCTGTAAATCGGATAGAATCCTTAGCAACGAGCATCATAAGCTCCTCTATCTGTATCGAATCTCCTAGAACAGGTACTATTTCCACTCCGCCGCCTATCTCTTTATTCATATTGTGCAAACGAAGCTCTTCGGGCGTGTTGGGTAAGATGTGTATGGTCTCTCCTGCAAGTTCGTACGGTTGTTTTATCAGGGAGTCTGTTTGCTTCTGTACCAAAACGATGCTGTAGCTCTCTTCTTCTCCACAGAAGTCTACACGCTCTCTCGCTTTTGCGGTCATACCGTAAGGTGCAATAGACAAGTCTATCTCTCCTTTTTCTACCCATGAAAAAAGGGAGTCGGAAGATGGTGCAAGATGAAGTTGTATAGTCAGATCATGTTTGGTGGCAAACGCTACGATTTTTTCGTATTCCGGACCAAGCTCCTCTCCTTTATATAGGAAGTAGACAAGAGGAGAAGAAATGGCCCCGACCTTCAGCGTGTCAGATGTCTTGATCTCATCCCATGTGCGATAGCTTGGGATGCTCTCTTCGGAACTTCTACAAGAGTGTATGAAAGGCAGTATAAACAGGACTGCAAAAAAAAAGAGCCTCTTCCCACAATATTTCAGGCTTGTGGTAAGTGCTCTAATCTGTTTGGAAACATCTTTCTGCTGATACATTCGAAATATATTCATCCGATTTGTTTTTGTTCCGATCACAAAGGTAGTAATGTTTTCCGATTTATTTCTTATTGCCAAATGCTTTTCTTGAAGTTTTGTCTCCTCTCTACTGGCTCTGTTTTTATATATTCCATCCCCAAAAATGCTCGCTTTTTTCTTGCTCTCTATTTTGATCGGAGAGGTCGTTTTCAGAGTACGACCGAGTTGTTAAATCCCGCCCATTTTATTAACACTAATTTTGATAGCTGTTCATCAAAAACGATAAACGAGCATATTCTTTCGGCTTAACGG
>JAUMWS010000066.1 GCA_030529525.1 Porphyromonas sp.
CAAATATCCAAGAAGATACTAAGTAGATTCAATCCGCATTCAGAGTGATATACTTCCGGATGAAACTGAACGCCCCAAGTCTGTTCGCCCTCTACATGAAAAGCTGCGTTCTTTACATTTTCTGTAGAAGCAATTATCCTGAAATTATCGGGTAGGGCAGTGATTGTATCTCCGTGGGACATCCAAACTTGACTGTTAGGTTCTATCCCCTTCATTAAAGGATCGGAAGATATTTCCACAAGGTTTGCTCTCCCAAACTCGCGGGTATCGCAAGACTCTACCTTCCCTCCTGAAATATGAGAGATGTACTGAGCGCCGTAGCAGATTCCCAATAGAGGAAACTTCCCCCGAATCCTTTCCAAATCTATTTTGAACGCCTCTTTTTGGTAAACAGAAAAAGGACTACCGGAAAGTATCACACCTTTTATGTTTGTTGTGTCTTCCGGGAACTGATTATAGGGAACTATTTCACAGTAAGTATTAAGCTCTCTAACTCTTCTTCCAATAAGCTGAGTTGTTTGAGAACCGAAGTCTAAGATTAGTATCTTTTCAAGCATATTCTTTTCTATTTCTTGGATCTAAAAGTGGATGTTTAACGAAACAAAGGTAAGAAAAAACAGTCTATCGGAATGAGATATCTATTCCGATAGCTCCTCTTCTTTTGACTCTATTTTCTCTTCCGGGATGTCGTGAGATAGAAGCTCTTCTGTTCTGCTTTTCCATGGGCGTTCACCCAAAATGCGAGCAACATCATCTGTATAAATTACCTCATTAGTCAGAAGGAGTTCGGCAATTTCTGCATGACCTTCTTTATGGTCTCTCAGTATTTGCTTAGCCCTGTCGTACTGTTCATTGATAAGTTCGAGCGTCTCTTCGTCTATCTTACGGGCTGTCTCTTCACTGAATGGCTTTGTAAATCCGTATTCGTTTTGAGATTCTTGGAAATTGATGTTTGGCATCGTTTTACTCATCCCAAAGTAGGTGATCATCGCTTGTGCCATTCTTGTTACTCGTTGCAAATCGTTGGCTGCTCCTGTAGATACGCGACCAAGAACAACCTCTTCGGCCGCCCGTCCTCCCAGCAATGCACACATTTCGTCCAATAATTGCTCTTTTGTGGTGATCTGTCTCTCTTCGGGCAGATACCAGGCAGCGCCAAGAGCTCTACCTCGAGGAACAATGGTAACCTTTATTAAAGGATTGGCATGCTCAAGAAGCCATGAGATGGTAGCATGACCGGCTTCGTGTATTGCTATCGAACGCTTTTCCTCGGACGTGGTAATCTTTGTCTTTCTTTCAAGACCACCCACTATCCGGTCTACTGCATTCATGAAGTCTATGCGCTGAATAACCTCTTTGCCTCCACGAGCAGCTATAAGAGCAGCCTCGTTACAGACATTGGCTATATCAGCTCCGGAGAATCCCGGAGTCTGTCTGGATAATAGATCTATATCTACGCTTTCATCCATTTTTAGTCTCTTCATGTGTACCTTGAAGATCTCTTTTCTCTCGTTCAAATCGGGTAGATCCACATGAATTTGTCTGTCAAATCTTCCTGCTCTAAGAAGTGCTTTATCCAGAATATCAGCTCTATTGGTTGCTGCCAATATAATGACACCACTGTTGGTATCAAATCCGTCCATCTCTGTGAGGAGCTGATTCAGGGTATTTTCTCTTTCATCATTCCCTCCGAATCCGGCATTCTTACCTCTTGCACGACCTATTGCATCTATTTCATCGATAAAGATGATAGAGGGAGCTTTCTCTTTTGCCTGCTTAAACAGGTCTCTCACTCTTGAAGCACCTACCCCAACAAACATCTCTACAAAGTCAGATCCGGAAAGAGAGAAGAATGGCACATTAGCCTCTCCTGCGACAGCCTTGGCAAGAAGTGTTTTTCCTGTTCCCGGAGGGCCTACAAGAAGAGCGCCTTTGGGGATTTTACCTCCAAGGTGCGTATATCTCTTAGGCTCTTTAAGGAAGTGTACGATCTCTTCTATCTCTGTTTTAGCTTCGCTAAGACCTGCTACATCCGAGAATGTAACACGTACTCGATTTTCTCGGTCGAATAGTTGGGCATTACTCTTTCCTACGTTGAAGATACCTCCACCTCCACCTTTTGGTCCGGACATTCTGGCCATCATGAATATCCAGAACCCTATGATGAGAATAAGAGGAAGAGAAGAGAGAATATATTGGAAGATAGAGCGTCTCGGATTTATATATTTGATCTTTGCATCCGGAAGTTTGTCCGCATCTTTTAGTTTTTGATAGTATGCTTCAAAGCTTCCTGCTCCGGGTACCTCGGTGGTAACATCATTGTTTGCCAGCAGAGTTCTTCTTGCTCCAATGGAGTTGTCATCTCCGGACTCTTCCTGCTTGGCTCTGTGATACTTTTCCGCTGCATCTCTTTTCAAGGTACCTACAGCCTCTCCATTTTCGGTATAGACTGTTATGGACTCAAAACTATTGCTATCCATATAGGACTGAAACTCGCTCCAGTCCATCTTGTTTTCGGGAGATGGACTGAGTAGAAAGGTTGTTCCCAGTACTATTAGAATAACTACATATATCCATCCAAATCCGACTCTCTTCAGGGGATTTCTTCCCCCTGAAGAGTTCGGCCCCGGAGGTCTATTATTGTTTTTCATATTTCCGTTCATTTCGTTTTTGGTATTAGAAAATAGTAAGGAGTCTTACTCTTCGTCCTTTATGTGCGTAATCTTTGCATCTGCCCAAAGCTGTTCAAGTGCATAGTAGTTGCGCAGTTCGGGTACAAAGATATGCACCATTACGGAAATGTAATCTATTGCAATCCACTCACCGCTTCCACGATCACTCCAAGTAGGATTTTCACCGGTCTCTTTCCTTATGATAGTCCGAACAGAGTCTTCCAGTGCTTCAACTTGTGTGTTGGTGTTACCATTAGCAATAACCATGTAGTCGCAGATAGGATCATCCAGAACAGTCAGATCGAGAAGTACGATATCTTTACCCTTCTTCTCTTCAATTCCTTTTATAGCTGCAAGAGCTATGTCTTTAGATTTTATCATTCAATATAAAGTATGTTTATCTTATTGTTTACTTAGCATTGGGCTTTTCCAAGCCGTAGCCTTTCTTCTTGTCTTCTATTTTTAGAAGAAGACTCAAAAAGAATGCCAAAACACCAAAGGAGGCAAATACCATCATTGCAAACATAAAGTTCTTTGGCTCTCCCGCCTGAACATTAGGATTTGTAGAGTCCAAAACCTTACCTACAAATGTTGGTACAAGCATCAGTCCGATGTTTTGAATAAAGAAGATGGCAGAGTATGCCGATCCTAATACCTTGTTATCTATTAGTTTCGGCACGGAAGGCCATAGAGCCGCAGGTACAAGAGAGAATGCAAGACCAAGCAAAACTATTGCCATGATAGCTTCAATAAGAGCTCTTGTCGTACCTCTGTCAAAATCGTAGAATGCAAATATGGAGTGACAGACGAACATCAAGAAAGAGCCCATCATCAGCATGGTAGCCGCCTTACCCTTTTTATCGAGGAAAATACCCATCAGCGGAGTGATAAATACAGCTCCGAGAGGGAACAGACTGAAGATTTGTCCGGCTGTTTCTACACTTAATCCAAGATTGCTTTGAAGCATATCCGATGCAAACTTTTGGAATGGGAATATCGCTGAATAGAACAGCACACAAAGCAGAGAAACAATCCAGAACATCTTGTTGAAAACAATGTATTTGAGATCCTTGATGTGGAAAGCTTCATCCTCCTGAGATTCCACAGATTTTTCTCCTTCTTGTTCGTCCAGTTTCTTATCAAATATACAGTAAACAAGGTAGAGCAGGAATGCGATCACTAGAAGCGCAGTACAGAAGATGACAGGAGCTTGTACGCTTTCGAAAGTCTTGTTCAGGTATGGAGATAGCCAGAATACGGCAAAAACACCAAGACGGGCAATAGACATCTCCATTCCCATTGCGAGAGCCAACTCTTTACCTGTAAACCATTTCACGATGATGCGCGAAACAGTGACTCCGGCCATTTCGCATCCGGTTCCGAATATGGCAAAACCGATACAGGCAAGCTTTGCTGTTGCAGGAAATTCGGGCCAAAAAGAGTTGAAAAATTCGTATCCGGGTCCTCCGTTAATAAAGGTACCGCTCAGAGCATAAACCTTTATGATCGCACCAAGAACCATCAATCCTCCGGAAAGACGGATAGTAAAGCGGATGCCCATGGAATCCAAAATAATACCTGCAAATATGAGGAATAGCAAATAAACATTTATGAAAAATTCGCTACCGGCATAAGTGCCAAAAACAGAAGAAGACCAGCCTAACACCTCAGGGCGTTCCAATTCTGTTTTGATGGGAGAAAGAACGTCCACAAACATGTAGGCAAAAAACATAGTAAGGGATACTGCCAAAAGCAGCCCCCATCTTACCCAAGTATTTTCTCTTAGGGTTGCGTGGTTTGTTTGAGTTGTCATTTAAGTAAATTTTGAATTTATAGGGTTATTCTTATATAGCTTACAAATGTACAAAAAATAACGAGTGATGAACGTTTGACCAATCCGATTCTGATGTCTCTCCTTATTGTTCAATATTTTTGCGCCAAACAAGAGTGGAGTTTGTGGAGATATTGCAGTCTGGCAAAAGTGTCTTGAAATGAGGAATATGCTCTTGGAAGCAAGGAGGATAGGGGTGTGATCTTGAAGTAACATACCGGCTGGGAAATATTTGCTCGTGTGTTCGCTCCTTTTTTCTATTCTGCTTTTTCTCGATTTCGGATCTGTTTGTTCGTTATTTAACATCCAAACTGCCACTCGAGCTTTTTAGATAAATATTTTGAAAAAGAGGCCTAACAGTGTACACATTTTACTCTCTTTTTTCTACAATATACACCACTTTTGGGGACTCCAATTTTTATATATTCCATCCCGATAAAACCTCTCTTTTTTTCTCTTCTCTATTTTGATTAAGAGGGGTGTTTTCAGAGCATGATCAGATTGTTAAATCGGGGCTGTTTTGTTAACACTAATTTTGACTCCTGTTAAATGAAAATGATAAACGAGCATATTCTTTCGGCTTAACGGGTTTAATTTTTCAATGAACAGGTTTACCGATTTCATTTAACACGTTTACCCAATTCAATAAACGTATTAAGAATATTTTGTTAATTGGTTGATTTGTAGTTGTTTACCTGTTTTTATTATTGTTTTGCCGGTTTTGAATGAATTTCCTTATTGGGATTTATTTACACTTTTGTCGCTTGAATTTAAATCTTATTAACTCGAATTTGAGGCTTCGATTCGATTAAGAGGGAAAAGTTTTCAAATTCGGGCTGTTTTGTATTTGTTTTATAATGAGTCTGTTACTGATTTTAACCTCAGCCCGCTATGAGATCGTCAGTTTTGATGACTCCGTTTTTCGAGACCCTTTTCATCTTCATTTTTATATAAAAGTTTCGTCTTTAAAGTCTGTTTTCTACACCGATTTTATCCCTAAAATAGTCCGATTTTTCTTCTGATATTTTTACAAAATATTTGAGATGCTGATTGGAGAAAGAAGCAGAACTTATAAGATATTTGGTGCAAGGGAGATCTATAAATAATACAGAGATTTTATGTACTTTTGTGGAAGTGTAAAAACTATAGGACAAGTAATAGATTAACAGAATAAATATCATGCTTAGAACAGAGACTTGCGGAAGTCTGAGACTTCAAGATGCAGGAAAAGAAGTTACTCTTGCCGGTTGGGTACAGAGAGTACGTACCATGGGGGGATTGGTTTTTGTCGATCTTAGGGATAGATACGGCATTACTCAGCTTACTCTCAATGGCGAAAGAGATAATAACCTGAAAGAACAGGCCGAGCATCTTGGGCGGGAGTTTGTGATACAAGCCCGAGGGATAGTCATAGAGCGTGTGTCTAAAAACAAAAATATCCCAACGGGAGAGATAGAGATAGACGTAAAGGAGATTAAGATTTTGAACAAAGCGGCAACTCCACCCTTTACTATCGAAGATGATACAGATGGTGGAGATGATCTGCGAATGAAGTATCGCTATTTGGATCTTAGGCGTAATGTTGTGAGAAAGAATCTTGAACTTCGCCATAGAATGACTATTGAGATCCGAAAGTATATGGACTCTCTCAACTTCCTTGAGGTAGAGACTCCGGTTCTTATAAAGTCTACTCCTGAAGGCGCAAGAGACTTTGTGGTGCCTTCACGCATGAATGAAGGAGAGTTTTATGCTCTGCCTCAGTCGCCTCAGACATTCAAACAGCTCTTAATGGTCAGCGGGTTCGACAGATATTTTCAGATCGTAAAATGCTTTAGAGACGAAGACTTGCGTGCAGATAGACAGCCGGAGTTTACTCAGATAGACTGCGAGATGAGTTTTGTAGAGCAGGAAGACATCCTGCAAACATTTGAAGGGCTCTCCAAGCATCTTTTCAAGAGTATTCTTGGAGTAGAACAGAAAGAGAGCTATCCCCGCATGTCTTGGCATGATGCAATGAAATATTACGGCTCTGATAAGCCGGATATTCGCTTCGAAATGAAGTTTGTCGAGCTGGATACTGTCTTGAAAGGACACGGATTTTCCGTTTTTGATAACGCCGCATACGTTGGTGGTATTTGCGTGGAAGGTAAGGCATCTATGACAAGAAAGGAGATAGACAGCCTGACAGACTATGTGAAACGCCCACAAGTCGGAGCTAAAGGTTTGGTCTATGCTCGTGTTGAAGCCGATGGCTCTGTGAAAAGCAGTGTAGATAAATTCTATTCTCAAGAGACACTTCAAGAGCTTAAGAAAGCAATGAACGCTAAGGAGGGAGATTTGATCCTTATTCTGAGCGGAGAAGATATAATGAAGACAAGAGAGCAACTCGGTACTCTTCGTCTTGAGGTAGCACGTCGGGTCGGTCTTATGGATCCTAGCAAGTATGCTTGTCTTTGGGTTGTAGATTTCCCATTGTTAGAGTGGGACGAAGAGACTCAAAGATTTTATGCTAAGCACCATCCGTTTACTTCTCCTAAGCCGGAGGATATTCACCTTCTCGATACAAATCCGGGAGAAGTGCGTGCAAATGCTTACGATATGGTTATAAACGGTATTGAAGTGGGGGGCGGGTCTATAAGAATTTATGACTCCGAACTGCAACAAAAGATGTTCAAAGTACTTGGTTTCTCAGACGAGCAGGCACAATACCAGTTCGGCTTCCTTATCAATGCGTTCAAGTATGGCGCTCCTCCTCATGGCGGTATAGCGTATGGTCTCGACAGATGGGTATCTATCTTCGCAGGTCTTGGCAGTATAAGGGATTGTATCGCATTCCCTAAAAACAATTCCGGAAGGGATGTTATGATAGACGCACCTTCTCTAATAGATAAAGCACAGCTGGAAGAGCTTTGCCTGCAAGTCAATATCCCGGAAAAGAAATAAGAAAGATAAGATTTGGATGATTGTTACTGTTCAAGATGTTTGTCGTGCCATAGAGGAGGCTTTTCCGCTTTCTTTGCAGGAGTCTTATGATAATAGCGGTCTGCAAGTAGGGGATCCTTTGAGTGAGGTAACAGGAGTGCTTCTCTCTCTTGATGTTACGGAGCATGTTGTGGAAGAGGCTGTAAGAAGGGGATGTAACTTTATTCTTTCGCATCATCCTCTCCTTTTCAGGGGACTTAAAAGCGTAACGGGACGCACCTATGAAGAGCGAGTCGTAATGCTTGCCATAAGAAATGGGGTAGCTATCTATGCAGCTCATACCAACTTGGACAATCATCCTAAAGGGCTAAACTATCATTGGGCAAAAGAGCTGGGGCTGACAGGACTTCGTCCCCTTCTTCCTATGAGTGACCAATACTGTAAAGTGCAGATTTATGTTCCCGAGTCTCATGCCCAGAAGGTACGTGATGCGATGGCGGAGTCCGGATGGGGAGAGCAAGGTTTATACGATTCTTGTACTTTCTCACATAAAGGAGAAGGACGTTTTAGAGCATTGGAAGGAGCCAACCCTTATTGTGGCTCTCAGGGAGAAGTGCATGTAGAACCTGAGATCGCTGTCTCCACCGTAGTTCCTCGAGTCTATTTGAATGAGGGACTAAAAAGAGTGAAAGCCGTTCATCCTTATGAGGAGATAGCTATGGATATATTGCCTCTTGAGGTACCGCTTTCCTCCTATGGCGCAGGTATATTAGGAGAACTACCGGAAGAGATCTCCATAGAAGAGTTTTGGAGTCTGTTGAGAAGGGATAACAATAGTTTAAAACAGATTTCTCATTCCAACAAAATCAAAGGAACAGTACGTAAGGTGGCTCTTTGCGGTGGTAGCGGTGCTTTCTTGCTAAAGCATGCAATTCGGGCTAAAGCAGACGTCTTTATTACAGGGGAGGCTAAGTATAATGACTATTTGGATGCTAAAGACACTATTATATTGGCAACAATAGGGCATTATGAGTCTGAAATAATTGCTTTGAAATGTTTTAGGGATGTAATATCACAGAAATTCAGTAACTTTGCACTCTGTTTTTCAGAAACAAATCAAAATCCGATTCACTATATACATTAGATCAATATATACATGGCTAAGAAAAAAGCAGAGCAAGAGATAAGCATTGAAGAAAAACTGAAAGTGCTTTACGATCTTCAAGAAGTGATGTCCGAGGTTGACCGTATTCGTATTCTTCGCGGAGAACTTCCGATAGAAGTTCAAGAGCTTGAGGATGAGATTGCAGGCTTACAAACCAGACAGTCCAAGTGTGAGGCAGATATCTCAGAAATCAAGAAGATTATTGCTGACAGAAAAGTGCGGATAAAGGAAGCACAAACAGCAATTGAGAAATATACAGCACAGTTGGATTCTGTACGAAACAACCGGGAATACGAGAGCTTGACCAAGGAAATAGAGTATCAAACTCTTGAAATACAGTTCTTGGAAAAAAAGATCGGAGAGGATGATGCTGTGATTAAGCATATCAAGTCCGTATTGGAAGAGATTACAGCCGTTGTATCTGAGCGCAGCAAAGACTTGGAAGAAAAGAAGGGATTGCTGGATGAAATAGTTTCGGAAACCAAAGTAGAAGAAGAAAAGCTTAGAGAAAAGGCTGCAAAGTTGGAGACCAAGCTTGATGAGAGACTTACTAAGGCATTTAAGCGTATCCGTAAATCTGCCAGAAACGGTCTTGCTGTATCTACTGTGGATAGAGAGTCCTGCTCCGGGTGTTTCAATAAAATTCCGCCTCAAAAGCAGCTTGAAATAAAGACTCGAAAGAAGGTCGTAGTTTGTGAATACTGCGGTCGGATTTTGGTGGATAAGAGTCTTGGAGAGGAGAAGTGAGCTTCTCTCCAATGCTGTAACCGGCTAATCTTTTTCTTTATCCTCGCCGATTAGGATAAAATGGGATGCCATTGCGCTTTTAGTTTGTAATTATTGTCGTTTATATTCCTGCAGGTCTCGTTATGCAAATGGATCTGAAATCATATGTTTTGGAGCGTATTTCCGGGATATTGCCGGAAGGAGCTACCATTGTAGTAGGTCTCAGTGGAGGGTTGGACTCTATGGTTCTTACCCACTTATTGGATGCGGCAGGTTACAATCTTATTATTGCAAGTTGCAACTTTCAACTTCGAGGAAAAGAGTCGGAACGGGATTCCGATTTTGTGCGCCATGTTTGTTCTGAGCGTTGGCCTAATCATCGCTTCTTTTACATGGTGTTTAATACACAGAAGGTTGCAAAAGAGAAAGGCATTTCAATCGAAATGGCTGCTCGTGAACTCCGTCATTCCTGGCTGAAAGAGCTTAAAGAAACATACGGTGCAGAGGCTATAGCACTTGGACATCACCAGACAGATCAAGTAGAGACAATTCTGCTTAACTTGATCAGAGGTACCGGAATTCGGGGACTGTTGGGGATGGAAGAGTGGCGAGACCCTCTTCTTCGTCCTTTATTGGGAGTGAAAAAGGAGGACTTAAGAGCTTACGCAAAGATTAATTCTATTCCTTCAATAGAGGATTCCTCTAATCAGAAACCCATTTACAAGAGAAACAAAGTTCGATTAGAACTTTTACCGTTGCTTAAAGAGTTTAATCCTTCCATTGAAGACACTTTATTTAAGAGTGTGGATTATTGGAGAGAAGAGCATCTTGCCTTTCAAAAAGCCTATTCGGAGTTTGCAAAAGTTGCCATAACACGGAGTGGACAAAGGTTAGATATGCACAAACTTGTGGTAAGTACTTCTCCTGCTGCTTTTTTGCATGAATACTTTTCGGACTACAACTTTTCATCAGAAGTTATAGCCGATATCCTAAGAGAACCGATGGTGTCCGGTAGACGTTTCTTGAATAGAGATATGTCCTATGAAGCAGAGCTTTTCAGAGGGGCTTTGTATCTTTCTCCTATGGATGTAGAGAAAGATTTTAAGATAACGATACCCAAGGTTGACGGCTCTTGGTCTGTAGGGAAAGGGACTATTTCAGCATCTTTTCTGAATGTGGAAGATGTTGGAGCATACGACAAAGGTTGTCTGTACTTGGATGCAGATACTATTCCCAATACACTTCTTTTGCGGACAGTAGATGCAAAAGACTCATTTTCTCCCATGGGTATGAGAGGAAGAAAAGATGCGATGGACTTC